>DGDY01000155.1 GCA_002385675.1 Anaerolineales bacterium UBA3940
AGATGTGTATAAGAGACAGCAGGAGCAGCGCGCACGGCGGCGTCAGGAGTTGTTCGAGGAACTGGAGGTCGGGCAGATCCGCGAGGGGCGCGTGGTGCGCCTTACCGATTTCGGCGCGTTTGTCGACATCGGCGGCGCGGACGGGCTGATCCACCTGTCGGAACTGTCATGGCGGCACGTCGACCACCCGAAGGAAGTGCTCAAGACGGGGGATCAGGTCAAGGTCGAGGTGATCAGCGTCGACCGGGAGCGCCAGCGCATCGGCCTCAGCCGGAAGAACGTCATGCCTGACCCGTGGGATGACCTGGCACAGTCGTACCGTCCGGGGCAGCTTGTCCAGGGCAAGATCACCAAACTGGCGAAATTTGGAGCTTTTGCGAGTCTGGTCGAGCAGCCCGCCATTGAAGGGCTGATCCACATCAGCGAGTTGGCTGATCACCGCGTGGCGCACCCGCGTGACGTGGTCAACGAGGGTGATGTGCTCACGCTGCGCATCCTGCGCATCGAGCCGGACCGCCGTCGCCTGGGCCTCAGCCTGAAGCGGGTGGACTCCCCCGAGTATATGGATGAGGACTGGGAAGATTTCGGCGTGAAGGTCGGCAACGACGACTAGGCTCGTCGTTCGTCAGGCAAGAAACAATTATGCCGCCTCGATAATCGGGGCGGCATGTTTTGTTGGTTGATGTTGATGATGAATTGGATGATGCAGCAAGCAGGCTAGGCTTCGGGCCGCAGCAGTGGGCGGAACTTGTAGCCATACACGATGATGCCCTGATCGCCATCGGTACGCAGCCGCCGCGTGACCATCTCGACGCGGTCACCGATTTGCGGCTCCGTCTCGTAGTCGGTGAGCTGGGCCATCACCATCGGGCCTTCATCCAGCTTGACCAGGGCGATGGTGTACGGCTGGTACTCCTCAAACCCCTCCGGTGCGTCGAGCACGACGGTGTAGCTGTAGACCTCCCCCTTGCCGGAGAGCTTGTAAAGCTCCTGCGCGGGCTGCGCGCACTCCGGGCAGACATCACGCGGGGGGAAGATCTTCGTCTTGCAGTGCGGGCATTCCTCACCTACAAGGCTGTAGCGCTGGGCCTCCAGCCGCCAGTTCTGTGAAACATTCATAATCGCTATGATAACTCCGGCTAACGCTGGGCGGGCTCCATGATGGCGACCGGGCGCGGCGCAGTGCGGCGCGTGGCGAACAACTCGGCTGCCTCGACGGGCTGGCTGCACTCCGGGCACACCGGGCGCGGCGAGAAAGCGACCTTCCCACAGCGGGTGCAGATGGTGCCGGTCAGATTGTAGCGCTGTTCACGGAGTCTCCAGTGATGCGGGATTTGCATGGTCGTGTCCTTTTCAACCTCTCGATCGTCTGTCTCCGGCTCGGCGGCGTATGCTGCCGCGCCTAGTGTAATTATCTTTGGCGATACTTTCAGAAGCTATCAGCGGGACTGTCAAAACCTATCAGATGAGTTTCACAGGCCCGATGGCAGCCAGGACCGCCCGGTTTTACCTCGCCGGGCGGCCCGTCCCCACAAAATTAGCGTTAGATTACCCGCCCCTCATCCCTGCACGCCCTCTGCCAGAAACAGAGGAGGTAGCCGCGAAGTTTATTCGCGGCTGCTTGCAAGCGGGGCGAGGGGATAGCAGCCCCACCTATGTCTTCAGCTTGCGGCGGTAGCGCGTGTACATGGCGTAATCGATCTCGGTGCGCCGCGCGATGTACTCCTCGGTGGACGGGGCGCGGTTCTTCCGCTCGACGATGTTCTCCGTCGCGGTGAGCACCAGCGCATCCGAGCCTGCGCCGGAACCGTAGGACACCATCAGGATGCGGTCGCCGGGCTGCGCGGCGTCAAGCGTGGCGCTCAGGCCCAGCAGCGACGAACCCGCGTACACGTTGCCCACACGCCCGGCCAGCAGGCCCGGCTTGATCTGCTCCGGCGTGAAGCCGAGGATCTTCGCCGCGCGCTGTGGGAACTTGACGTTGGGCTGGTGGAAGACGGCATAGGCGAAGTCGCTTGCCTCCGCGCCAAGCTCCTCCAGAACGGCCCGTGCGGCGGAGAGCACGTGCGCGAAGTACGCAGGCTCGCCGGTGAAGCGGTCGCCGTGCGAGGGGTACGTCTCATGCGCCCGCCGCCAGAAGTCCGGCGTGTCGGTGACATACGAGTACGTCGCCTCGATGCGGGCAAGGCTCTCGTCTGCCGGGCCGATGAGATAGGCCGCGCCGCCCGCCGCTGCTGTGTACTCCAGCGCGTCACCGGGGCGGCCCTGGGCGGTATCCATGCCGATGCTCAGGGCGTAGCGGGCCATGCCACTGCCGACAAAGCCGATAGCAGCCTGCATCGCCTCCGACCCCGCCTTACAGGCGAACTCCCAGTCGGCGGCGAGGGTGTTCGGCACCGCGCCGATGGCCTCCGCGACGATGGTCGAGGTGGGCTTGACGGCGTACGGGTGTGACTCGCTGCCGACCCACACCGCGCGGATCTCGGCGGGGTCGATCTGCGCGCGGGCGAGCGCGTTGCGGGCTGCCTCGATGGACATGGTTACCACATCCTCATCGAGGCCGGGCACGGACTTCTCTTTAATCGGTGCGCCACCCATGCCCCCCGTCCACACCCGCGCGATCTCGGCGGCGGGCAGGCGGTAGCGGGGCAGGTAGGCCCCGTAGCCGACGATCCCCACCTCGCGAAGCGGTCGCTGGAGGCGGCTGCTGCCGCTCGTGTTCTGACTCCCTGGGATGGTCATGCTGCTGTTCTCCTCAAGCCTGCGCCTCGCGCAGGAGTTCCTGTGCGTATGCCAAGTTAATCTGCCCCGTCTCGAGCATCTGCGCGACAAGCTGCTCGACCTGCTCGCCGGTAGCCCCGGCGGCGATGGCTATCTGCCGGGCATGCAGGGCCATGTGCCCCTTCTGGATGCCCTCCGTCGCCAGCGCACGCAGCGCGCCGAGGTTCTGCGCCAGCCCGACGGCGACGATGATCTGCGCCAGCTCCCGCGCGGACTCAACACCGAGGATCTTCAGCGCGATCCTGGTAACGGGGTGGACGCGCGTCGCGCCGCCCACGATGCCGACGGGCATCGGCAGTTCCAGCGAGCCGGTCAGGTTGCCCTGCTCGTCCAGGCCCCACGTGCTGAGCGACGTGTACCGCCCGGAGCGGGCTGCGTAGGCGTGCGCGCCCGCCTCGACGGCCCGCCAGTCGTTGCCGGTGGCGATAACGACCGGGTCGATGCCGTTCATGATGCCCTTGTTGTGCGTCGCCGCGCGGTACGGGTCGGCAGCGGCGAAAGCCCACGCCTCGACGATGCGCTCGGCGACCACCTCGCCGGGGAAGTCGTCAAAGCCGAGCACGTCCGCCGGGATGGTGCACTCCGCGCGTGCCAGCCGCCGGTCGGCCAGGTTGGAGAGGATGCGCAGCCCGACGCGCCCGCCGGTGATGCGCTCGATCGGCCCGGCAAGCTGCTCGCAGGCCGTGTTGACCATGTTCGCGCCCATCGCGTCGCGGCAGTCGTAGATCAGGTGGACGATCAGCATCGGCCCGGCAGCCGTGTCGTGCAGCGCCCGCACCTCGACATCACGCGGGCCGCCGCCCAGCTCAACGACCATCTTGTCACAGCAGGCGGCGATCTCCATCAACTCGTCCTTCGCTGCGAGCACCTTCTCCGCCGCCGCGTCGAGGTCGTCCAGGTCGAGTACCTGGATCTGGCCGATCATCTCCGGCGGCGTGCTGCTCGTGCGGAAGCCGCCCCCGGCACGGGCCAGCTTCGCCATGTGGCTGGCTGCCGCCACGACGGACGGCTCTTCGACGGCCATCGGCACGAGCACGTCGCGGCCATCAATGCGGAAGTTGGCCGCAATGCCGAGCGGCAGCGCAAATACGCCCGCGACGTTCTCGATCATCTTGTCCGCAAGCGCGAGCGTCAGGCCGGGATCGCCGGTTAGCATGTGCTGCTCTTCGTCGTTCAGGTTGGCCCAGGAAGCGACGACCCGCGCGCGCTTGTCGGGAGGCAGTTTGTAGAAGCCGGGCAGACGTGATGTCTTTTCACTCATAAACTTGCTCTTCTCTCTGGCGGACACTCAAAAGCCCACGGATTCGTGGGCTGTAGGCCTGATTTAGACTATAAAGAAAATCCCTGTCAAAACCTACCAGGTTCGATGTGCAGCCTGCAGCAGGTCGGGTGATTCTGCCGGAAACCGGGCGAGAGGGCAACTGGTGAACCCTGCTGGCAGCAGGGCAAAATCCGCCGCGAAGTTTATTCGCGGCTCCATTCGGTTTAATTAGGCCCCAAACTGCTACAGCGCATCGTCCAGCCACACGAAGCCGAGATCGGGGCGGTGCTGCCGCCACCATTCCTCGCAGCGCCGGGCCAGCGCGACCGCCGCCCCGTAGTAGTACGGTTCGCCGCGCCGCGCTGCCTCATACGCTACGTAGGGGCCGAGCTTGGCCCACGTCTTGAGCACAATCGGGCTGACCCAGCCGATGATCCCGTCGTCCGTTACCCAGTCCTGCATTAGCAGGAAGCCGAGGTGGTCGAACGAGTTCAGCACCAGTTTGACGTGCCGCTGCCCGACCTCGCTGAGCGACGCAATGCCCTGCTCCGGGTCGTCGGGCAGCTTCTGGTAGATCCAGCGGCGGGCGGCGATCTCGCGGTCGTCCATCAGGCGCTTGAACACGTCGTTATAGATCTCCATGTGCCGCCGCTCGGTGGCCTCGATGAGCTGGAGCAGCGCGAAGAAGCCGCCACCAACCACAACGGCGAACGCGGCGGCAGCGCTCAGACCTTCGAGCATGCTCCACAGGTCCCACTCAATGACATGCTCGCCGGTTCCGTACAGCCAGAGCAGGTAGGTGGCAAGGACGGTGAGCGCGAAGACGATCAGGGATATGAGCGCGGCAAGCACAAGGACCTGCCACGCGGGCATGCGTTTGAGGTGTCTCATCTTAGCCGTCCCTCATGGATGAGCAGGAGTGGTGCGCGGCTAGCCGCTGTACTCCTGCACGATGCGGATAAAGTGTGCGAAGTCCCACTCGCCGCGCACGCGCAGGCGTCGCATCTCAAACGGCGCGTCCTTGCTCTGCAGCGAGCCCTGGGTGGTGGTCACCGCGCCCCAGTAGCCCATCTCCTGCGCTACAGCGATTACATCGGCGTCATATCGGCCAGACGGGTACGCCAGGAAGCGCGGCTGGTAGCCAAGGTTCGCGTGGATGGTCTGCGCCGGGCCGAGCAGGTGGAAGATCAGCCAGTCGCGGTCGCGCCCACTCATGTCGTGATGCTCCCGCCCGTGTACCTGGATGTCCATGCCTGCGGCGTGCATCTCGCGGATCATGTCCCAGGTCATATAACCCGGCTGCGCGCGGTCGGTCACGTCGGTCAGGATGAAGAACGTGCCCGAAAAGCCGAACTTCTGCAGCACCGGGAAGGCGTACTCATAATTGTCGATATAGCCGTCGTCGAACGTCAGCACGATGGGCTTCTCAGGCAGTTCGGGCCAGCCGGTGTTGAGATAGTAGAAAAGATGCTCCAGCGTGATGACGTTGTAGCCGTTCTCCTTGAGCCAGCGCATCTGCCAGTAGAAGTTCTCCGGCGGTACGGAGAGATCGACGCGGTACACGTCTGCGTCCGGCGGTGGCGCGCTGACATAATGGTACATCAGGATCGGTACGTGCAGCTCCCGCGAGATGTCATCCGGCGTGGGCAGCGGCGTGGGCGTGTCGGAAGGCGTCGGGCTGAGCGTCGGCGCCTCTGTGTCCGTGCCCGGCGGTGATGGCGATAGGCTCTCCGTCGCCGCCGGGCCGGTGGCGGGCGTCTCCGGCGAAGCGGACGGCGGCTGTGTGTCGCTCGGGGTGGGGGGTGAGCCGGTATCGGTCGGGCCGGGCTCCTCAGTGAGCGGCAGCAGCCCGGTGATCAGCGGCTCGCCGCCTGCGATGGGCGTCAGTGCGACGAGGCCCAGCGTCATACAGCCGACCAGCACCAGCCCCACCAGGGTGCTCAAAAACAGCACGAGCCGCTTCCAGAGCGGCATGCGCGGGCGGGGCCTCGGGATGGGGCGGTGAGGTTGTGTCGCGTCGTCGTCGTATGTCATGCGTGCCTGAATCGGCCTCTTTGCAACGTGCAGTTGTGAGCCGCACAGCACGGTCGTTGTGGAGAAATCCTACCCGCGAATGGCTCAAATGGGAATGCAATAGATCCCCCATCTGGAAGCCAATCATCAGGGCTGCCTGCTGTGCGCTCGGCCTGCTCCGCGGACCGGATTAGAACATATAAGCTAATTTTCTGCTCACCATGATACCACGATCTGCACGATTCCGACACTTGATTCTACGTACCCGGCACAGAAATGTAACGCAGAGACCACAGAGCCACAAGGCGCGGGGTAGGTGGCGGCTCGCCCCGACCTGCCGCGATACCTCGATCTTTGGGCAAGGGCGGTTGCCTGCGTTATCATCCGCGATTGATATTTGACGATACCCGAAACAGGTTGACGCACATGAGACGACCGATCCTGACCCTGCTTTCCCTCCTGCCTGTGCTGCTGCTTCTTGCGGGCTGCGGCGGCGCGTCCGTTGCCGGGCTTGGCAGCCTACCGACCGCTACCCCGCCGCCGACCGAGCCCATCCCGGAGCCGACCCCGACCTTTCTGCCTCCGCCGACTGTAACGCCCTTCCCGACCGCCACGCCGGGCGGTGCGGTGGCGAGCAGCGGCCTGATCGGGGCCGGTGGCGGCGATGTTACCCCTGCGATTGATCGCCCGCTTGGCGAGCTGGTGTTCAGCTCCGGCTTTGAGGCGGGTTGGCCCACCGTCAGTGAGGAGGGCGTGCAGGTGTCGCTGGAGAACGGCGGGTACGTGTTTGCGCTCGCACCGAATGCCATGACCGTGCAGAACTCGTCGGCAGTGGATGCCGGGAACCTGTACGCGCAGGTCGAGGTTACGCCGCAGGCCTGCCCGTCGGGCGGCGGCTACGGCATGTTCTTCCGCATGCGCGATAGTGGCAACTACTACGCGCTGACCTTCTTCTGCGATGGCCGCGTGACGGTGTTCGCGCGCTCCGGCGGTGTGCTTGTACCCGACCCGATCCTTGATGTCACGCTGCCCGCCGGGCTGAGTGCCTCGTCGGCAGGCGTGCATACCATTGGCGTGCTGGCGAACGGTTCGCGCATCGAGGTTTTCTTTGACGGGCAGAGCATCGCCGTGGCGACGGACACCCGGCACACGCGCGGCGATGTCGCCGTGTACGCAGTGGGCCCGCGCAGCAGCGAGCTTCGCGTCGTCTTCGACAACCTGGGAGTGTGGGCGGCTCAGTAACGTGATGGATGAACGGCGGATCAGGCGGCTGCGACTCCTTACCCTGGTGCTCGCCCTGATCGCGCTCGGGTTGATGCTGTATCAGCTTCGCAACGGGCTGCCCGGCGATTTGTCCGCGATGACGCCAGCGCCGCCCAGCGCCACGCCGACGCAGCCCGGACGCCTGCTGCCGACTGAGGTCCTGCGCACGCCCCAGGCGGCGCTGACACTCACCGGTCCCGGCCCATCCACCCCGGCGGATGACTGGTCTAACCGGCTGCTTGACCAGGCGCTCCCCCTTCTCTCTGAGCCGCTGCCGACCACGCAGGAGTCTGCCTGGTGGCAGACAACCCTGCTCCGGGGCGAGCTAGCCGTGGTCGGCGGGCGGCTGACGCTTGGCGGGCAGCCGCTGGAGCTTGGCGATATTTCGACGCTGTCGGTGCTTGTGCCAAGCCGTGACGACGCAGGCCGGTTGCTCACACAGGGCACGATCACCTGGGAAGACGACGTGATGGTGCTCAGCACGACGGGCAGCGCCGAAAACGGGCACGCGGCGAGTCGCTGGCGGCTCAGCCGGAGCAATGCTTCGCTGGCGCTGCGTGCGCTTGTTATCCAGGCGGAGCAGCGCGACCAGGTGCTGACAGCAGCCTACACCCACACGTTTGGCCGCGAGGGGCAGCTTGTGCTGATCTCCGCCATGCAGCCCGGCGCAGTAACCCCCACGCCGACCAGAGCCGCGGCGCAGGCGACCCCGCTGCCCACCTTCACCCCGTCCCCCACTGCCACAGCGACCCCCACGCGCGTCCCCGAGGCGTTCATGGGGCAGGTGATTGCCGAAGAACTTGCGCCGGTCATCGCGGCGGCGGATGACTTTCCGCAGCGGGCGGTGGACGCCATGATCGCCACGCACCCGTGGACCGGCCTGCTGACATGGACAGAAACTGGCGCGCGGATTGGCGGCCTGCCGGTGGTGGTGCAGGGCGTGCGGGAGATGACCTTCTATACGCTACAGGAAGGCGAGAACGGGGTAGAGCCGGTTCCCTTCCTGACAGTGGTGTACGACGGCTCCACGACTCGCTTCCCGGAGCAGCAGGTCCTGTTCATGGAGCATCGCATGGACGAAGTGCTCTACTGGATGGTCCGCGCGGCTGCCGACGAGGGCGGGCAGCTTGTGGTCGCCTTTGACGATTTTGGCGCACGCCAGACGGTTACCATCCTCGACTTCCGCCCCTACCGCCGACGTTAACTAACGTGCGGCGAGTTGTCCGCACCTGCTGTGAAAATTTCATGAAATCCAACTCAGGTGTGACAGATCAGCCCGCCGAACCGGAGTAAGGATAGTAAGGGAAACTTACCCGGAGAGGCGGTACTCTCATGCAGGACGCACCCATCACGTACGCAGAGAGACAAAAACTTGACGAGCTGATCGGCAGGGCGCTCATTAACGACGACCTCTGCCGCGCACTGCTCTACCAGCAGTCACGCAGAGAGCTGCTGGAAGTGTATGCGGGCTGCTTCAGCCCGGCGACGCTCACGTTCCTCGCGTCGATCTCCGACAAGGCTCAGTTGGCCGACCTGGCGCTGGAAATCTGGCGCTGGATGTATCGCGGCGGCGAGGGGAACGGCGGCCACTAGCTAACACTCGGCCAGCGCTGTCAGGCCTGCTATCAGCGCCCGGACGACATCCTCAGTGGGGAGGGATCCGCCGTCCGGGCTGTCAGGCCCCGGCACCCGCGGGACGTGAATAAAACCGGCACGCACGGGCAAACCTCGCTGCGCGATGTGGTCGAGGCAGGTATAGAGCGCCTCGTTGCACAGGTAGCGACCGGCGTCGTCCGACAGGCGCACGGGGACGCCCGTTGCCTGCATCGCCTCCAGCATGGCGTCGAGCGGCAGGGTGGCGGTATAGCTTTCCGGCCCATCCTCACGGATCGGGTCGCCGTCAAACTGGCGACCGGCGTTATCCGGCATGGGGTAGCGGCGCTCGTTGTAGCCAATCCGCTCCAGGCAGATCTCGCCGCGCGTCGCCTCACCCAGACACACCACGTACGCGGGTTGCACCTCGTCGATTGCCGCGCATAACTGCTGCGCCGCCGCGTCTGCCTCGACGGGCAGCACGCGCTGTTCCAGCCGCAACGGGAACGTCTCGCCAACCTGCCCGGCGAGACGGCGCAACGCCTCCTCGGCGGCGTTTTTCTCCCGCCCGCCAAAGGGCTCGAACGCCGTGATCAGAGCCGTTCTCCTGCCGTCGGTCATGATGCCTCCTGTGCTGAGTTTTTCACCATTGTAGCAGAACTGCTCCCTCATCCCCGCCCCGAGCCGCCGCAGGCGGCTCGGGTACCCCTTCTCCCACACAGAGGAGAAGGGGAAACAGG
This sequence comes from Anaerolineales bacterium UBA3940, assembly GCA_002385675.1. Taxonomy (GTDB): domain Bacteria; phylum Chloroflexota; class Anaerolineae; order Aggregatilineales; family UBA3940; genus UBA3940. The sequence goes on from DGDY01000155.1 coordinate 9,652, forward strand.
CGCTGAATCCAGCCTCTCGCCCCTCCGTGGGAAGAGGGGCCAGTTGGCTGCGCTAACTGCACCGCGACAGACAGTCGCGCCGGGGTGAGGGGTGAGAGCAGCGTCATCACCACCTATTGTGCAAAAGATGCGCATCGCCAGTGATAGCAGGGAAATTTTCTATGGCGGCTGCGGGCTGGATCGTAGTAGAATGCGGCATGGGCTTTCCCCGCGACTGAAACGCGAAGCTCATCAAGCAGGAGAAATTTGTGCATGCCCGTAGAACGTGAGACGTATACGGTAGAAGTCGCAGGTGTGCGCCGCGACCTGCGGCTGTTTGAAGTTGCGCCTGGCGTACGTATTGCGATTGTCAACATCCTGGGCGACACCGAACTGGTGCAGGCGGTATCGCGGCAGCTTGCAGAGCGTCTGCGCGGGATCGACGCTGACGTGCTCGTTACGGCAGAAGCCAAGAGTATCCCGTTGATCTACGCGCTCGCCGCCGAGATGGGCATGGATTGGGTCGTGCTGCGCAAGAGCTACAAGCCCTACATGGGCGAGGCGCTCAAGGCGGAGACGCTCTCCATCACGACCGGCGAGCACCAGACGCTCTACCTCGATGAGAAGGATCGTGACCTCATTAAAGGCAAGCGCATTATCCTGATCGACGACGTGATCTCGACCGGCAGCACCCTGCAGGGGATGCAGCTTGTGGTTAACAAGGCAGGCGGCGAGATCGTGGCGCAGGCGGCGATCTTCACCGAGGGCGAGCGCGCCAAGTGGCAGAACGTGATCGCGCTCGGCCATTTGCCGCTGTTTGTGGACAACGACGACAAGCCGGAGTAAGCCCCGGCCCATCATCCAGCACGACGCACAGCCAGCACTAGCACTGCGAGGCAGCACCCGTGGCACACATCCTCGTCGTGGACGACGAACCCGACGTTCGGGAACTGTTCAACATCACCCTGAAGATGGCCGGCCACCAGACCGACACCGCAAGAGACGGGCTGGAGGCGATCGACAAGCTGGGCCAGAAGCGGCCCGACCTCATCCTGCTTGACCTGATGATGCCCCGTATGGACGGCTTCGCCTTCCTCTCGCACGTGCGCGAGAAGGAGGAGTCCGCGCCGATGCGGGTGCTCGTGGCGACGGCCAAAGTGCTGGACGAGGCCGACCGGCAGAAGCTCTCCGCCTGGCCTGTGGTCGGGGTGCTGAACAAGGGAGATCTCGACATCGGGGGGATGGTAGGGGTGATCACCAGTGCGTTGAGCAAGAACCCCCTCCGCCCGAACGGCAAGCCAAAGCCGCCCACAGGCGGCGGGGCGGATGCCGCCAGGCCTGTGGCTGGCGCGCAGCCGCAGAAGCCCGCACAGCCCTTGCCGAAAATCACGCCCCCGGCGGGCAAGCCCGCAAGCGGGAAGGGCGGCGGCTCAGGGAAGCCGGGCGGCTGGCTCTCAACGAGGCGGTTCCGGTAGCCGCCTCACTACCTTGAACTGGACGATCAAGCGCGCTGGGCAGATGCTCAGCGCGTTCTGGTTTGCCCGCGAATCCGGTTAGCACCCGCGCCCACCAGCGCCACGAAGATGAGGATCAGCGCGCCGCCGGTATCGAGCGAGGTGATGATGGGCATCAGCGCCCCTTCCGAGCTGATCGGCTCGTAGATCAGCGCGATCAGCATCTTGAGCGCGAACAGCACCGCCGCCACGATCACACCGACGAAGGCCATATCATCCCAGATGCGGTCGCCGACAGCGCGCCGCATCCATGCGCCCTGCCAGATCGTGAGCGCCCAGGCGATGCCCCAGTAGGCCCAGCGGTACAGGTCGTTGCCTGCGACGCGCCCGGTGTGGTTGTAGCCGAGCGCGATGGTCAGGATGGGCGGGATGGCAAACCCGATGATTGCCGTCACGACGATGACGATCGCCGCGGCGCGGAAGATGGCCCCCCAGTCAAAACGTGGTTCTGTATCGTACCTCATGATGCCACTCCCTGTGCTAGCTATAAGTGAAGGGTAAGCCCTGCTATTTCGTGCTCTCGACCCGCTGCCACAGCTCGCTCAGCGGGCGCTGGCGCACGCGCACCTGCCAGAAGATCCGCAGCCACAGGTGCAGCCGCGCCGCGAACAGCGCGAGCGTCCACACGAACTCGCGGAGGCTGCGCGGGTAGCGCAGCGCACGCCCTGTCCCGGCGGCGACCTCATGCCAGAAGCTGCGCATCCTGAGCGGCGAGCGCGCGATGACCGGCTGTGCGTAGCCGCCCGCACTGCGAACCTTCTGCTTGAGCCAGTCCGCGTAGGTCGTCGGGTACTTCACGTAGACCCGCGCCTCCGGCGCGTAGCGCACCCGGTAGCCCTGCTCCCCGACCATGTGCGACACGACCGCATCCTCTGCCAGCGCATCCTCCGGGATGTGCTTCACCAGCCCGGCGCGCACGGCGTACAGGTAGCCGGACGCGACGAAAAACTCCCCGGCGGCGTCGCGCTGGGCCCGCTCGGCGTGCGCCCCGGCATCCGTCAGCAGGTGCGACCAGTAGCCGAGCAGCGTGCTGCGCGGGTTGAGTGAGATAGGCCGCCCGCTGACGACACCGGTCTGCGGGTCATCGAAGGGCGCAAGCAGCGCGGGCAGCGCGCCCTCGCCTACGTACACGTCGCCGTCGGTCATGACGATGATCTCGCCGCGCGCCCGCTCCAGCCCGAGGTTCAGCGCGGCGGGCTTGCCCCGGCCCGGGTCCTGTAGCACCTCGACGCCGGGGTAAGCGCGGGCGGCGTCCGCTGTCTCGCGGTCCGGGCAGATGACGATGACCTCCGCACCGGCTGCCTGCGGCAGCAGCGCCTCCAGCGCGCGCCCGATGGTCGCGGCCTCGCGGTAGGCGGTGATCAGGATGGTAACCTGCGGGCGGCTCATAGCGCGCCGTGCTGCCTCGCAAACGCCCTGCCGACCGTCTCGGCGATGAGGCGTGGCGTAACGGGCAGGAAGAACTGCAAGATGAACAGCGGGTGGAACACGTTGGCCGGTGGGTCGATCCCCTGTGCAATCTTCATGACGGTGGTGGTGAGAAACTTGTGCTGCCTCATCAGCAGCAGGGCGTAATCGGTAAAGACAGGCGTGATCAGGATATCACGCAGGATGCGCAGCCCGCTAAACATCGGCCCGAAGCGGTCCCACAGCTCGCGCTGGTAGGTGTGATGGTCCGCCCGTGCCCGCCGGATGTCGTCGTGCAGGCAGCGCGCGGCGATCAGCCCGCTCTCCAGCGCCAGGTCGATGCCCTCGCCGGTGACCGGGTTGACCAGCCCGGCGGCCTCGCCGACGATCACCCAGTTCTCGCCGGCGGCGCGGGTGGCGGGGAAGTCGATGCGCAGCGGGTAACCCTTGACTGGGCTGGCCGGCTCGGCCTTCCCCAGCCCGTTCGCGCGGTGGCGCTCCAGGAACTCGTCAAGCAGGGTATGTGTCGGCTGGCGCGTGGACCAGGGCACGGGCAGCACCCCTACGCCGATGTTCGCCCGACCGCCGCCTGTCGGGAAGATCCAGCCGTAGCCGGGCAGCAGCTTCAGGTCAAAGTAGAAGTCGTACATCTCCCGCCCCGGCGGGACCTCCACGCCGTCGAAATAGGCGCGGGCGGCGCGGATGAAGCGCGGTCTGTGCGTGATGAACCCTGCCCGCTTGAGCAGCCCCATGTTCGCGCCGACGGCGATGACGACGTGGCGTGGCTGGAGCGTGAGTGGGCCTTCCGGCGTGCTTGCGACCACCTCCATGACGCGGTCGCCTTCGCACCGGATGTCCTCGACGCGCACCCGTCCCCGGAACTCCACCCCTGCAGCGAGCGCGTAGCGGCGAAGCACGTCGTCCAGGATCAGGCGGGGTAGCACGAGTGCATAGGGGTAATCGGGCTGGTACTCGGCAAAGGCCATTGTTGCCGAGAGGCCGAACGGGCCAGTGATGCGGTTGTAGTCGATGCGCTGCGCCCCGGCAGCCTTGACCTGCGCCAGCACGCCCATTTTACGGAGCGTGCGCACCGCCATCGGCGTGAGGCCGTCGCCGCACGTCTTATCGCGGGGAAAGTCGGCGCTGTCGATGAGCAGCACCTCATGCCCCGCCTCGGCGAGCGCGCGCGCCGCCGCCGAGCCACCCGGTCCGGCGCCGATGACGAGGATTTCAGGGCGAAGGGATCGTGAGTCCATCAATCAGCGTTCTGATCCGCGAATGACACGAATGTGAGAATACTGAGTCCACAGATGTCACAGATGACACAGATACATCCTTTTTATCTGTGAAGTCTGTGCCATCTGTGGATCCGCTTCATGAGTCTATCACAGGTTGGCCTGTCCCTGGCCCGGCGAGCACCCGCTCGCCGTCAAACACCTGCCGCCCGCGCAGGTAGACGCGCTCGACGCGCCCGCGCACCTCGCGCCCGGCGAAGGGCGTCCAGCCGCAGCGAGTGTACAGCGGCGCATCGCCGAGCGTCCAGCGCGCGGACAGATCGACGACGGTCAGGTCGGCGTCACAGCCGGGCTCGATGCGCCCCTTGCGCCCCAGCCCGAAGATCTCGGCGGGGCGGGTCGCGGTCAGGCGGACGACGTCGGGCAGGGTCAGCCGCCCTTCGTGGACGGCGGTTAGCAGCAGGGGCAGCATCGTCTCCAGCCCCGGCATGCCGGAGGGCGGCTGGTCGCCGCGCTTCTCGTCGAGGGTGTGCGGCGCGTGGTCGGTGGCAACGATGTCGAGCACGTCGAGGTTGGCCCACAGCGCATCGACGTCTGCCTGTTCGCGCAGAGGCGGGTTGCACACCGCCAGCGCGCCGATGCGGGCTTCTGCCTCCAGCGTCAGGAACAGGTGATGCGGCGTCGCCTCACAGGTGACGGGCACGCCGCGAGCCTTCGCCTCACGGATCAGGTCAAGCTCGGCCCGCGTCGAGACGTGGCAGATGTGCAGCCGCCGCCCGGTCTGTTCCGCAAGCGCAAGCAGGTAGGCGACGGATAGCGCGGCGCAGATCGGCGGGCGGCGCTGCCCGCGTGTGGCGTAGTAGCGCACGGCGGCCTCGTCCTCGGCATGCACCGCGATGACGCGGTCCGCCGGGTAGCCCTCAAAGTGCGCGATCTGCGCGGCGAAGTGGTCTACGAGCAGGCTGCCGGTGCTGGAGCCGACGTACATCTTCAGCCCGGCGGCGCGGTCTGCGAGCGATGCCGCCTCGGCGGCGTTGTCCGCCGTTGCGCCGATGTACAGCCCGTAATCGCATACGGCCTTCGCGGCGGCGAGCCGGTTCGCCTGCTCGAACGTGTCACAGTTTGTGATCGGCGGGCTGGTGTTGGGCATGGCGAGGACGGTCGTCACGCCCCCGGCGAGCGCGGCGCGCGTGCCGCTGTCGAAGTCCTCCTTGTGCTCGCCGCCCGGCTCGCGCAGGTGCACATGCGCGTCGATCAGGCCGGGGAGCACCGTCAGCCCGGTCAGGTCGATGACCTCTGCCTGCGGGGCGCTGCCGGCAAGGCGCGGTGCAACGGCGGCAATGTGCTCGCCCTCGATGAGGATGTCGAGCGGCTCGACGCCGTGCGCGCTGGCGACGTTTGCGCCCCGGAGAAGGACCTGCTGTGTCATGGGCCATAGTATGGCATGCGGGCGGGTTCGGGACAAGGGGAGGGGGCAGACTTGTGGGATGAGGGGGTGTGGAGCAGGGGGAACCCCAGATATACGAACGATGGCGCAGTCAAATATGACATTCCGCAGTGTGGCAGGAATCAGTGCACGTGTTATGCTAGTGGGGACACATACTCCTTCCAATCGATTCACGCGTCACTGATACGGAGGTAACCGTGACAGCAATCGTTCTTGACGGCAAAGCCATCGCGGCAGAGGTCCAGCAGGAAGTTGCGGATGCCGTGCAGCGCATGAAGGATGAGCACGGCATTACGCCCGGACTGGCTGCGGTGCTCGTCGGCGATAACCCCGCATCCCAGATGTACGTGAAGATGAAGCGCAACCGCTGCGCTGAGGTGGGGATCGACTCCTTCCTGCACGAACTCCCCGGCGACATTACGCAGGAAGAGCTTGAGAAGGTCATTGCCGATCTCAACAGCGACCCGAAGGTACACGGCATTCTGGTACAGCTTCCGCTCCCTGACCACCTCGACGAGGAAGCCGTGCTCAAGGCCATCAGCATCGACAAGGACGTAGACGGCTTCCACCCGGAGAATATTGGCCGCCTCGCGATGAAGGGCCGCGAGCCCGAGTTCATCCCCGCGACGCCC
>DGDY01000255.1:0-302 GCA_002385675.1 Anaerolineales bacterium UBA3940
GACGTGTTCTACGGGCAGGACGCGGGCGCGCTTGGTGCGCTGGCCGCTGAAGGGCGCCTGGTCGAGCTGCCCGAGGACATCCTGAACCTTGTCGAGCCTCGCTTCCGCTCGGCGGATGGCGTGTGGGTCGGCACGTCGGGCCGGGCGCGAGTCGTCGCCTACAACCCCGAGAATGTGGACCCGGCAGAGCTGCCTGAGTCCATTCTGGGCTTCACCGCCCCGGAATGGAAGGGCCGTATCGGCTGGGCCCCGACGAACGGCTCGTTCCAGGCTTTCGTGACCGCGCTGCGCCTCATCGAGGG
>DGDY01000255.1:547-9644 GCA_002385675.1 Anaerolineales bacterium UBA3940
GACCCCGGCTCGCTGATCAATGTCGCCGGTGCGGGCATCATCAACACCAGCGCTAACCGGGCCGCAGCAGAGGAGTTCATCCGCTTCCTGCTTTCCGAGCAGGCACAGGAGTACTTCGCGACGGAAACGTACGAATACCCGCTGATCGACTCGGTCGAGCCGAGCGAGGGTCTCCCGCCGCTGTCGGAGATCGAATCGCCGGACATCGACCTGAGCACGCTGGCCGACCTGGAGGGCACACTGCGGCTGCTGCAGGAGGTTGGCGCGCTGGAGTAGCATGAATATCGCACACTGGCCGAGAATACTGGTATCTAAGCTACCCGGGCGGGAATCCGCCGCCCGGGTACCACTACATCTCGTCGTGCCTGCACTGATGGTGGCAGGCGCGATGCTGCTGCCTCTTGCCTACCTGCTGGTGCGAGCCGCCGGTGCGGATGCCGCCGCCTGGCAGCAGCTTTTCCGCCCGCGCATCGCCGAGGTGCTGGGCCGGAGCGTGCTGCTGGCCTTCGCGGTGACGCTCTCGGCCAATGTGATCGCCATTCCGCTGGCCTACCTGACCACCCGCACCGACCTGCCGGGGCGGCGGGTGTGGTCGGTGATTACGGTGCTGCCGCTCGTCATCCCTTCATATGTCGGTGCGTTTACGCTGATCGCCGCGCTCGGTCCGCGCGGGCTGCTCCAGCAGATGCTGGCCGGGCCACTCGGTCTATCGCGCCTGCCCAACATCTACGGCTTCCCCGGTGCGTGGCTCACGCTGACGCTGTTCGCCTACCCGTACGTGCTGCTCAGCGCCCGCGGCGCGCTGCTGGGCCTTGACCCCGCCCTTGAGGACGCCGCCCGCTCCCTCGGCGACTCGCCGTGGATGGTGTTCCGCCGCGTCACGCTGCCCCAGCTTCGCCCTGCCCTGCTATCGGGCAGCCTGCTCGTCGCGCTGTACGTGCTCAGCGACTTTGGCGCGGTGTCGATGCTGCGCTACACGACCTTCACCCGTGCCATTTATGTGCAGTACAGCGCTTCCTTTGATCGCAACCTGGCGGCGTTGCTAGCGCTGGTGCTCGTGGCGATCACCGTGGTGCTGCTCACCGCCGAGGCGCGAGAGCAGCGCCGGGCACGGGCCTACTACCGGGCGGCGGCGAGGCGGCGGCAGCGAGTGGTGCGGCTGGGGCGATGGCGCTGGCCTGCGCTCGCCTTTGTGACGCTGATTGCACTCGTCGCGCTCGTCATACCGCTCTCGGTGATGGCCTTCTGGCTGGTGCGCGGCATCCGCGCAGGCGAGACATTCCAACTGCTCATCGGCCCGGCCTGGCGGAGCGTGCTGGCGAGTGGGCTAGCGGCGGGCGCGGCGCTGCTCGGCGCGCTGCCCGTCGGGCTGCTGGTGGTGCGGCATGGGGGCCGCTTCAGCCGCCTCATCGAGCGCACCAGTTTTGTGGGCTACGCCCTGCCGGGCATCGTCGTGGCGCTCGCGCTCGTGTTCTTCGGTGCGAACTTCGCCACACCGCTCTACCAGACGCTGGCGATGCTTGTGTTCGCGTATGTGGTGCGCTTCATGCCGCAGGCCGTGGCGACGGTGCGGGCGGCCCTGCTGCAGATCAGCCCCCGGCTGGAGGAAGCGGCGCGGGGGCTTGGCGCGCGGACACCGCGCGTGCTATTCACCGTGACCGTGCCGCTTGTACGCTCCGGGCTGCTCTCCGGCGCGGCGCTGGTCTTTCTCACATCGATGAAGGAGCTGCCGACGACGCTGCTACTCGCCCCCACCGGCTACGACACGCTCGCCACGCGGGTGTGGTCGGCCACGGAGGAGGCATTCTACGCACGCGCCGCCGCCCCGGCGCTGCTGCTCGTAGCGGTCTCGGCGCTGTCTATCGGGCTGATCCTCGCCCGCGACGATGCCGGGCGCTGACATGCACACAACTAGACGAAACGAGTGACTCATGGCGAATCACATTATCTGCTGCCACAACTTAAGCCACCGCTACGACGAGACGCCGGTCATTGAGGGCTTTGAACTGTGCGTCAACGAGGGCGAGTTCGTGGCACTGCTTGGCAGGAGCGGCAGCGGCAAGACCACGCTGCTCCGGCTGATTGCGGGCTTCGAGCGGCCCACGCAGGGCACGATTGAGATCGCCGGGCGGCTGGTGGCGGGTAACGGCGTCTTCATACCGCCGGAGAAGCGGCGTGTGGGCATGGTCTTTCAGGATTACGCGCTGTTCCCGCACCTGACCGTGCTGGAGAACATCCGCTACGGGCTGCGGGACGCAGGGGCAGATAAGCGCGCGCAGGAGGTGTTGGAGCTTGTCGGGCTGGACGGGCTTGCCGACCGCATGCCGGGCGAGCTTTCCGGCGGGCAGCAGCAGCGGGTCGCGCTGGCGCGGGCGCTCGCGCCGCAGCCCGCCGTCGTGCTGCTGGACGAGCCGTTCTCCAACCTCGATGCCGGGCTGCGCGCCCGGCTGCGCGTCGAGCTGCGCGACATTCTGCAGGAGGCCGGTGCGACGGCCATCTTCGTGACGCACGATCAGGAGGAGGCACTCAGCCTCGCCGACCGGGTGGCCGTGCTGCGCCAGGGGCGCATCGAGCAGTTTGCCCCGCCGGAGGCGCTGTACCGGCTGCCCGCCACGCGCGAAATCGCCGAGTTCGTTGGTGAAGCGAACTTTGTGCCCGGCCATGCGGAAGGCGACACCGTCACCTGCGGTATTGGCCGCTTCCCGCTGCCGCTGTGCCGCCCGGCCAGAGGTGAGGTGGACGTGATGCTCCGCCCGGAGTGGATCGAGGTCGAGGCCGACCCGCAGGGCGAGGCGATTGTGCTGCGGCGGATGTACTTCGGCCATGACCAGTTGATGCGGGTCGAGCTGCCCGACGGCACGCGGCTGGAGGTCCGGCTCGGGCCTGACGACAGCTTCCAGCCCGGCGACCGGGTGCGGCTGCACGTCCCCGGCCCGGTGGTCAGCTACCCGCGCCAGTCCACGAACGGGAGGCGGGCCTCACGCCCGGTATTAAAGGCAGAAGCGGCGGTCGCACGCTGACATCATGCGGATGTCGTTTCAGCATAAGCAAACCCCCTCCTGACCGGCACGCTTCGCTTGCCGGTCTTTCCTTCCCTAGCAAGGGAGAGGAAGAACCGAGCGGCGGTTCAACCGCTGCTCGGCCAGGAGGGGGTTTATATCTTTAAAGCGAGTTGTCAGACGCTACACATAGATAAACTGCGGCAGCACAACGGGCCGGGACTGTGTCTCGCGGTAGAAGAAGTCCTCCAGCGAGCGCTGCAAGCTGCGCGGCCCGCGCCGATACGTCCGCTTGATTTCCTTGCGGCTGGCGGCAATCAGCGTGTCCGCTTCCTTCAGGTGCACGAAGCCCCGGCTGACGATCTGCGGCTCGCCGACGAGCTTCTGGTGCTTGTTCACCGGGATCAGCGCCACGATGAAGCCGTCCTGCGACAGGCGCTGCCGGTCGCGGATGACCACCTCGCCGATCTCGCCGATCAGGCGGCCATCGACGAACACGTCATCCACCTCAAGCGCCTCTTCCGTCCACGCACGCTCGCCATCCGTTACCCAGACTGCGCCGTTCTTCAGGATGAACACGTCCTCGTCCTGCATCCCGGCTTCCCGCGCAAGCTGCGCGTGCAGGTGCAGATGGCGTGCCTCCCCGTGCACGGGGATCATGAACTTCGGGCGGACCGCCTCGATCATCGCGCGTAGCTCGTCTCGGCTGCCGTGCCCGGAGACATGCACCGGAGCCATCGCACCGTAGACGACATTCGCGCCGCGCTCGAACAGCTTGTTCAGCATCCGCCCGACGTCCTCCTCGTTGCCGGGGATCGTCCCGCCGGAGATGATGATCGTGTCCCCCCGCCCGACGCTCACCTGACGGTGCTCGCCGCTTGCCATCCGGTTCAGGGCGGACTGCGGCTCCCCCTGCGAGCCGGTGGAGAGGATCACGAGCTTGTCACGCGGCACCCGCGCGTCGATGTCGACGATCAGCCCGGCGGGCACGTCCAGGTAGCCCAGGTCACGGGCCAACTCGACATTCTCGACCAGGCTGCGCCCGGTCAGCGCGACCTTACGCCCGTGCTGCTCCGCCAGCCGCATGATCTCCTGCAGGCGGGCTAGCAGCGACGAGAACGTCGCGATGATGATGCGCTGCCCCTTCGCCTCGGCAAAAAGCCGATCCAGCGTCTGTGCAACGACCTGCTCGGTCGGCGTGCGACCGGGCCGGTCCGCGTTGGTGCTGTCGCCCAGCATGGCGATCACACCGTCGCGGGTAAGCTCGCGCAGCGTATCGAGGTCCGTTGTGCGGCCCCCTGCCGGCGTCTCGTCCAGCTTGTAGTCGCCCGTGTGGACGACCTTGCCGACCGGCGTGCCGATCACGAAGCCCACCGAGTCGGGGATCGAGTGCGCCACCGCGAACGGGGTCACCCGGAACGGCCCGAGGTGCAGCGTCTCCTTCGGCAGGATGGTGCGCAGGTCGGCCTGCTCCAGCAGGCCCTTCTCCTTAAGCTGGCGCTCGACAAGCCCCAGCGTCAGGCGCGTGCCGTAAACCGGCACGTTGACCTCACGCAGCAGATACGGCAGCGCCGCAATGTGATCCATGTGGCCGTGGGTCAGAATAATGCCCCGCAGCCGGTCCTGGTTCTGCACCACGTAATCAAAGTCGGGCAGCACCAGGTCAATGCCGTACATGTCGCTCTCGGGGAACATCACCCCGCTGTCGACAATAATCATGTTGCGGCCATACTCGAACACGGTCATGTTCTTGCCAATCTCCCCCAGGCCGCCGAGGGGGATAATCCTTAAATTCTTAGCCATTACGATTCCCTGTAGTAAATGTAATCTCGGGTTAGTTAGTTAATTAATCAAGCCAGAGCCGGGCGCGTGCCAGCACGCAGCCGCAGGCCGTGGCGAATGCGCTCACGGGCGCGGTTACCATTAAATCAGTTCGTCGCTAAAGGAGCGCTCAGCAGAAGGCAGTCACAGGGGCGAGGCTGTGAGCGAGTCTGATCAGACTCGATAAACGAACGATGCTGGCGGGGGGCGGGTGGCCGAGCGGCTCGCTCCGCACACCCACCCCGCGCAAACGCTAAGCCCCGTTGCCGGGGCGCGGTAAATCCGTCTTAGATGCGGACAACCTTGGTGGCCTGCGGCCCCTTGGCGCCCTGCTCGATGGTCATCTCAACACGGTCGCCCTCGTCAAGGCTGCGATACGTACCAGCAGCCTGGATCTCGGAGTAGTGGACGAAGACGTCCTTACTGCCGTTATCCGGGGCGATGAAGCCGTAGCCCTTCTCGTTGTTGAACCACTTAACGGTACCGCTTACACGTTCTGCCATGGGTATTGTTCTCCTTTACCCTACTAATTTGGTATCGACTTGTAATGCATAGCAGGGTAAAGGCACCTTCAACAAAAAAACCCGACGAGATGCCGGGTCAAGTTCTTGGTCAAAACCTTGCTTCCTGCAATCACTACAGGCAGGAGTATATCCCATCGTCGGGGGCAATGCAACATCTGGTGGGTGCAGCACATTGAAAAGACGTTAAAATCGCAGCACCTATACGCACCTATACGCCAATTTTATAGCATTGTTAGCCGTGGTTTAGGACTTATTTAGCCCTTGCACGCTACTATGGGATCAACAAAGAAGGTGTGCTGGTATCTGTGGGACGAGGTGGACGATGTTACGCCTGACAACTGCTTTTTCAGCTATTGCGGTGCTGCTCGCACCGTTTGGATTGGGCCTGTTCGACACCGCCGTGAGTGGCGCTGCCGCGCTCGGCTTTTATGTACTCGCAGCGTTTGCGCTGGTCACGCTGGTCATGGGGATGATCGAGCGCGACTGGCTGTCTGAGGAGCTGGCAGAGCCGGTACGCCACCGGAAGCTTCACTAGCCGCTGTGAGCGGCAAGCAGTGGCGCGCGTCAGGCCGGAAGCCAATGCGCGCCAGCGAGAAACGAGTGTGACAATGGCAACGATTTTGACCGTTGAGGATGAGGAAAATATCCGGCGGCTGCTGGCTGTAAACCTCCAGGCGCGGGGCCACGAGGTACTCGAGGCCAGGAGCGCCGAGGAGGGCCTGCCCCTTCTCAGCACCAAGCCGGTAGACCTGGTTCTGCTGGATATCCGGTTACCGGGGCAGAGCGGCTGGTCGATGCTGGAGGCAATGCAGCAGCAGCCCGATCTGCGCGACATCCCGGTGATCGTGGTGAGCGGCGAGGCGGACCGCCCTTACTACCAGCCCGACTGCCAGCAGAGCAACGTGAAGGGTATCGTTCCGAAGCCCGTCGCGCTGCCCGTATTGCTCCAGACCATCCAGCGGGCAATTAACGACATCTACTAGCGAGAGACATAGAAGGCAAATAATCCCCCGGGCATGAGCCATCCCGAACGCGGGGTGGCTCATGTTTTGGATGATCGCCCCATCAGAGCTAACCCTGCTGTACGGGCACAATCGAGATGCCGCCGCCACGCTCCAGAATGGCATACTTGATCTGGTCGAGGCGTTCCAGCCCCTGAGACTGCCGCGCCGCCTCGAGGATCTCCGACTCGTCGATGCGCGCTTTGTCCAGCCGCTCTTTATGGTGCGCAGCAGGCCGCTTCCCTGTCTCATCTTCTTGCCTCCACACCAGCGTGCGGCAGAGCGGCGTACAAGACAGAGATCACAAAACCCTGTGCATATGTACCTATTGCATTCTCAGCCGGATCCGCGTTACAGTAGGGAAAATTGCTGATACAGGCGTTTGGCTCTGGGGCAGAAGCCGTGTCAGCACCGTCCGCGCGAGCTATCCTGAGGCGTCTGCATTCTCTCTGTGTCTCGCGGGCTCTCACCATGTCGTCGAGTGGTAACAGCAAGCGCCAGCCGAAGGCGCGCCGATGTCATCTCTCCGTTCTCATACCCATCCACTGTTTGTCATCATCTTGAACCAAGGATTGGATGACCATGCCCGCACATGTCGTCGTTGTCGGCAGTCTGAATATGGATCTCGTCGTGCGAGCGCCGCGCATTCCTGCTCCCGGCGAAACGCTGCTCGGCGGGGAGTTCCACACGGTACCGGGCGGCAAGGGCGCGAACCAGGCCGTGGCCGCCGCGCGCCTCGGTGCGCGTGTCTCGATGGTTGGCCGCCTGGGCGCTGACGACTTCGCCACGCAGCTTCTCGCCAACCTCGAAGCCGACGGGATCGATCACAGCGCCGTTATTCAGGACGCCAGCACGACAACCGGCGTCGCGCTGATCGTCGTCGCTGACGACGGGCAGAACAGCATCGTGGTCGCCTCCGGCGCGAACATGCAGGTTACACCAGACGACGTGGACGCCGCCGCCGAGACTATCGCCGCTGCCGACGTGCTGCTCCTCCAGCTTGAGATCCCACTCGACGCGGTGCAGCGCGCCGCCGAGATCGCACACGAGCATGGCGTGCCTGTCGTGCTCAACCCCGCGCCTGCCCGCGACCTGCCCGCCGACCTGCTCTCACGGGTGGACGTGCTCATCCCTAACGAGAGCGAAACCGCCCTGCTGACCGGCCTGCCGGTCGATACCGGGGCGGAGCTTGAAGCCGCCGCCCGCGCCCTGCTCGACCGGGGGATCAGCACGGCGATCCTCACGCTCGGCGCGCGGGGGGCGATGCTCGCCACCGGGAGCGAGGTCGAGATTATCCCCACGTTCAAGGTGCAGCCGGTCGATACAACTGCCGCCGGTGACGCGTTCGTCGCGGGCTTCTCCGTCGCACTGGCGGAGGGCAAGCCGGTGGCAGAAGCGGTACGCTGGGGGAACGCCGCCGGCGCACTCGCCGCCACGCGGTTGGGCGCGCAGACCTCCCTGCCCCGCCGCGCGGAGCTTGAACAACTGCTCCTCCAGCAAACGCCCGAATAGCAGGAGGCAAACCCTTGAAGAAAACTGGCATCCTCAACCAGCCCATCTCAACCGTCATCGCCGGTCTGGGCCACACAGACACGCTTGTCATTGCCGACGCCGGCCTGCCCATCCCCGACAGCACCACGCGGATCGACCTCGCGCTCATCGAGGGCATCCCGAGCTTTGAGGACACTCTGCGGGCAATACTCGGCGAGATGCAGGTCGAGCGCGCCATCATCGCCGAGGAGATGAGCAGCGCCAGCCCTGATCTGCACGAGCGCCTGCGGGCACTGCTCGGCGACGTGCCGGTTGAAACCGTACCCCACGAGGAGTTCAAAGAGCGCACCCGCACGGCAAAAGCGGTCATCCGTACCGGCGAGTTTACACCCTACGCCAACGTCATCCTGGTGGCGGGCGTCGTGTTCTAACAGGACAGGTGGATGGAACTGACACTTTTTGACCGGCGCATCACGATAGATTTCCGCGAGTTCCTGCAGCGCTTCGGTCTGCTGCTGGTTTTCTTTCTGCTGTGCGCAGTGCTCGCCGTGCTCTCCGACCGCTTCCTGACCATCTCCAACCTCGTGAACGTGCTGCGCTAGTCGGCGATCAACGGCATCATCGCCATCGGCATGACATATGTGATCCTCACCGGCGGCATTGACCTCTCGGTTGGCTCGGTGCTGGCCCTCTCGACCGTCATAACGGCCAGCCTGCTCCAGTCAGACGTGCCGGTGCCGCTGGCGTTCGTCGCCGGGCTGGCTGTCGGCGGTGTGCTCGGCCTGGTGAACGGGGTGATCATCACCAAACTGCACATCCCGCCCTTTATCACGACGCTCGGCATGCTGGTGATCGCGCGGGGGCTGGCACTGACGTACACACAGGGCCGGTCTATCACCGGCCTGCCGCAGGTATTCCGCTTCATCGGCACGGGGTTCATCGGCCCGATCCCGATGCCGATTATCCTGCTTGCGGCGACGTTCCTCATCGCCGTGCTTATCCTGAACCGCACCCGCATCGGGCAGTATATTTACGCCATCGGCAACAACCCGGTCGCCGCGCGCTTTGCGGGCATCCCGGTTGACCGTTATGTCACGCTGGTTTACGCGCTCTCCGGCGTGCTGGCGGCGCTCGCCGGCATGATCCTCATCGGCAGGCTGGGCTCCGCGCAGCCAACCGCCGGGGAAGCCTACGAGTTCGACGCGATTGCCGCCGCTGTGGCTGATCCCCCATCTGCTGTCTCTTATACGCATCTCCGAGG
>DGDY01000318.1 GCA_002385675.1 Anaerolineales bacterium UBA3940
AGCCGAAGATCGCTGTGCCGACGATCACCGCGCCGAGCGCGCCGCTGGCGCTGAGCGATGCCCGCCGCCACGCGACAAACGCGATGAGGCCGCTGAGGAGGATGCCCAGTAGAAGTCGGATGGTGAGGTCCATGTAGTCTAGCTGGCCTTACTCGATGACGATGAGGTCCTGGAAGCCGCGCGTGAGAGGCTCGCCGCCGCCGGGCCGCACCGCGACCACATCCTCCACGCGCGCCGAGAACGTATTGAACTGCGTGATGCTTGGCTCGACGGTGAACAGCATCCCCTCCTCCAGCAGCGTGCTATCGCTGGCAGTCAGGAAGGGGGCCTCGTGCACGTCCAGCCCGATGCCGTGGCCCAGCCGGTGCCGGAACGCCTCGCCGTAGCCTGCCGCCTCGACGACCTGTCTGGCGGCCCGGTCGGCGTCGGCGGCGGTCGCCTCACCCGCCTTCAGCGCGGCGATGCCCGCCTGCTGTGCGTCCATCACGATGCGGTGGATGCGCACGAACTCCTCCGGCGGCTCGCCGAAAGATACCGTCCGCCCGAAGTCGTAGCAGTAGCCCTCGTAGATCGCGCCGAAGTCGAACAGCAGGGAGACGGGCGGGGTCAGCACGCGGTTCTGCGTCTCCAGCCGCTTGCCGAAGATGAGCGGGTGGTTCGGCCCGGAATTGTACATCGTCGTCACGAAGGACTCGCCGAGCGAGCCATGCCGCCTTAGCTGGTGGTTGATCTCGCTCATGACGTCAAGCTCCGTCATGCCGGGGCGCAGTTTGGGCAGCGTCGCGGCAAAGGCCGCCTCGGTGATCTCGCCCGCGCGGCGCATGATAGCGATCTCCTCCTCGGTCTTGATGCGGCGCAGCGGGTTGAGCAGGCGCGTGGCCGAGAGGAAGGTCGCGCCGGGCAGCAGGCGCTGGATGTTGACAACGGACTCGGCGTGCGCACCGTCGTTCACGGCGACGCGGGGCTGCGCAGGCAGGTCGAAGCCGGCGAGAATATCGCGGGCGAGCGATGCCGGGTCGTCGTGATCGCCCAGCACGCGGATCTCGATGCCGGGCTGGTCGCCAAGCCCGCCAAGCTCCGCCGTCATGCGCGGCAGCGTGAGCACCGGCCCGCGCTCAGGCGTCATCCACGCGCCCTCAAGCCAGTTGCCGGGGTGCAGCACCGCGCCGTAGTTCGGCAGGTCCCGCGGGACGCCCGTCAGGTACTGGAGGTCGGCGGAGATAGACAGGAAGACGAGGTCGGCAGCGCCGTCTATCTGACGACGGAAGCGGTCGAGGCGCTCGGCATAGTTCATCGCGGATTCTCCTGTGCTCACATCAAACGAGGGAATTGTACCACGGGGCGAGAGGTGAGCACAGCGCGCGGGGCGGCTGAGCCGTTTCTGCCTGGAAGTTGGCGAAGCCAACTGCACGGGAGTGGGGTTTGCTGCGGAGGCCATCAATAACCCGCCGCGAATGAACTTCGCGGCTCCCAGCGCATCAACTCCGCTGAGGCCGCCTCGGGGCGGCGTATTTCGTTGACGTTTATCGTGTTTTCTGGTAAGATGCTTTTAGATGTTTTTGAAAGTTTGAAAAGCAGGGCCGGGCGGCATCGGGGGATGCCGTATCTGGCTCCATAACGAGGAGACAGGATGAGCGAGAGACAGCTAAAGAGCGTAATCACGTGCGACCTTGAGGGGCGCATCGAGACGTTTAACAAGGGCGCGGAGAAGATTTTCGGCTACCGCCCGGACGAGGTGATCGGCAAGAAGAGGGTATCGGTTTTCTCGCCGGGGCTGGTGGTGCTGGCCCACGTCAACAACTGGCTCAAGACCGCGCGTGAGCAGGGCGAGTACACGGGCCGGTCCGTGTTCGTGCGCAAGGACGGCACGCTCTTCACCGCCGACATCCGCATCACGCCGACATGGCGCAACGGCGAGCAGATCGGCTACTGCGGTGTGACACAGCCCCGCCCTGACATCCCGGTCGAGGAGGCGATGCCGCCTATTGGCCTGGCGACGCGGCTGTTCGGCTGGCTGGTCATCACGCGTGCGCCCTTCCTCACCGCAACGATCATCCCCGTGCTGGTCGGTGCGGCGTGGGCGGCGGCGACCGGACGGGCGCAGCCTTTCCCCTGGCTAATCTTCGCCCTGACGCTGATCGCGGCGTCGGCGCTGCACATCGCGGCGAACACGTTCAACGATTACTTCGACTGGACGAGCGGCACCGACCCGGCGAACAACAACTACTTCCTGACGCTCTCCGGCGGCAGCCGCTCGATTGAACTGGGGCTGATCGACGAGCAGCGGCTGATGCGGGTGGCGCTTGCCGCGCTCGGCGTGGCGGTGGCCGTTGGCGTGGCGCTGGCGGTGCTCGTCAGCCCGCTGGTGCTGCTCTTTGGCATCGTCGGGGCGTTCAGCGCGTACTTTTACACCGCGCCCCCGCTGAGGCTCGCCGCGCGCAAGGGGCTGGGTGAGCTGTTCGTCGGGCTGAACTTCGGCCCGCTCATGGTCGGGGGGACGGTCTACGCGTTGACGGGCTCGCTCAACTGGCTGGACCTGTACGTCGGCGTGCCCGTCGGCCTGCTGATCACGGCCATCCTGTGGATCAACCAGTTCCCGGACAAGGTTAGCGACGAGGCAACCGGCAAGCACAACCTCGTTGTCGTGCTGGGGCGCAGGCGGGCGCGCTGGGGCTACGTGATCGCTGTGGCGGGCGCGTTCGCGGCGGTGATCGTCGGGGTGCTCGCGGGCTGGATGCCGGCGACGGCGTTCCTCTCGCTGATCGCGCTGCCGATTGCAGTGTATGCCTCGTGGGTTCTGTTCCGGCACTACCGCGACCGCACACTGGTGCGGGCCAACAGCGCGACGATCCTGCTGCACACGGCGGCGGGCGCGCTGCTGGCGCTCGGCCTGTTTCTGAGCGCGGTGCTGCCCGCGCTGGGGTAGGCGTGTCGTTGAAACCACCGTGTAGGGGCGGG
>DGDY01000082.1:0-6726 GCA_002385675.1 Anaerolineales bacterium UBA3940
GTCCGCGAGCTAACGGCCCACGTGCGGCTGAACCGCGAGGGCGAGGTGCTGATGCGCTCGGCGATGCAGCAGATGCACCTGAGCGCGCGGGGCTATCACCGGGTGCTCAAGCTGGCCCGGACGATTGCCGATCTGGATGGCAGCGACGACGTGAAGGCGCACCATCTCGCCGAGGCGCTGCAATATAGGGCGAGGAGTTGAATCGCGGAAGGCGCGGAAACAATGGAAAACGCGGATTGGTCTCCGTGCCCTCCGCCCCTTCCGCCCCTCCGCGATTCGTACCCGCCTTCAGAATGCTGTACGCTCTGTAAATAGCAAACCCCGGGCGTTTCAATGGAACTGGATGGACATGATATGGCTGTAAAGCGGATGGACAACATGGGCATCGTGGTGGAATCCCTCGATGTCGCGATTGCCTTTTTCACCGAGCTTGGCCTTGAGCTTGAAGGGCGAGCCACGATCGCAGGAGAGTGGGCAGGGCGCGTCACCGGGCTGGGCAACCAGCACGTCGAGGTCGCCATGATGCGCACGCCGGACGACCACAGCCGGCTTGAGCTTTCGCAATTTATCGTGCCGCCAGTAGCCGCCGATCACCGGACCGCCCCGGTGAACGCTCTGGGCTATCTGCGCGTCATGTTTGCCGTGGACGACCTCGACGATACGCTCGCCCGGCTGCAGAAGCACGGGGCACAGCTCGTCGGCGAAGTGGTCCAGTACGAAGACGTGTACCGGCTCTGCTACATCCGCGGGCCCGAGGGGCTTCTCATCGGGCTGGCCGAGGAGATCGGGTAGAGCGCCCCCGGAGCAGGTGCAGGAGAGCCGGAGGATAGGCGCGGCGAGCGCAGAGGATGGGCAGCGCCCGGTGCTCAAGCTGGCCCGCACTGCCGCCGACCTGGACGGCAGCGGCGAGGTCCGCGCCATCTCGCCGAGGCGCTGCAGCGCCGGGTGAGGAGATAGCGGCAGGAGGAGTTGAGTGAATTGTGCATGAATTCAACAGTCGCTCATAGGCAAAGTGGTAATTGTGCCACTTGCCTATAACGACAAGATTAGTACAATGCATCTTGCGCCAACACAGGTTTCCCTCTGAGACTTTCAGGAGTCAACCATGTCATACTCTGCTGAGATCAGCCGAGCCAATCCCACTGCCTTTCTTTTCCTGATTGACCAGTCAGGATCAATGGTCGACACTATACCAGGCAGACAAGAAAGCAAAGCAGAATTTCTGGCTACCGCCATTAACCGTGCTCTGCGCGAGTTAATAATTAAGTGCTCAAAAGGAACTGAGATTCGCGATTATTTTGCGGTCGGGGTTATCGGTTACGGTACCACAGTTGGCCCCGCCTTCTCAGGTGCGTTAGCAGGCGAGTATCTGAGTTGGATTAGTGAAGTCGGCATGAATCCGGCACGAGTTGAAGAGCGGGTACAGAAAGTGGATGACGGAGTTGGGGGCTTGATAGAACAGAGTATCAAGTTCCCTGTATGGTTTGAACCCGTTGCAAATGGTGGCACTCCAATGTGTCAAGCCTTACAAATGGCCAACGACGTGATTAGTGGCTGGGTGACAGAACACCCTGATAGTTTTCCGCCAGTCATCATGCACTTCACTGACGGCGAGTCTACAGATGGCGATCCAACATCCCAAATGGAGGCACTGAAGTCTCTCTCCACGTCAGATGGGCAGGCGATCCTGTTCAACGTTCATATCTCTAGTACAAATGCCGATCCCATAGCTTATCCTGATTCTGCTACCCAACTACCTGACCCCTACGCTAAGGTATTGTTTAACGGCGCCAGTTCTCTAACGCCCTCAATGCTGGAGTCGGCATCCGCGCTCGCCAATCGCGCTCTTTCCACTGATGCGAAGGCGTTTGTATTCATGGCGGACTGGATACAGATCATCGAGGCACTCAACATCGGTACTCGACCGGGTAATCTTCGCTAAGATGCAAGCACACATTACCGACCTTCACACGCCAAAACTAGGTAACACAGAACTCGACTATGAGGACGCCTATAACTGGCGTCCTCGTACTCGCGATGGTCAATCGATACTACGAGTCGCCATAGCGGATGGAGCCACCGAAAGCGCTTTTGCGAAGCAATGGGCCCATGTACTCGTGTCTCATTTTGTGCGTATGGACTATAAGAAACCTCGCTGGTTGCTTCGTCATAGCTCATTAATCGCACAGAAAAAGTGGCAACCATTGATACCACGGGATGGATTACCCTGGCATACGCAACTAAAGATACAGAACGGTGCTTTTTCCACCTTCTTGGGCATTGAGATTAGGTTGGACGAAGGTACTTATAGTGCTTTAAGCTTAGGAGATAGTTGCCTCTTTATTCTTCGAGAAAATGAGCTTGATACAGCATGGCCCATCGCAACAGCAGAGGCTTTTGGAAGCTCTCCGTCGCTACTATCAACCAACCCTCAACGCAATCACGAACTAACGCCCGAAGAAATCAATGGTGAAGTCTACGTAACCGACTTCTTTGTGCTAGCTACTGATGCCTTGGCGGCGGCCCTTCTTCAAACACATTTCGACTCTACAGGGCTATGGGACACATTGCTTTCGTTTCACAGAACACAATCTGCTACGCGAAATGTAGAGTTTGCACACTGGATAAACCAACTGCGGCGAGATGGTCAAATCCGCAACGACGATACCACTGCTGTTCTAGTCTCATTTTCTGAATAACCATGTCCATCCCGAGTGGCTCTGACTACGTTGATGCGGTCCAGAATCCAAAAAACGCATTTACTGATCCGGAACTTCAACAATGCCATGTTCAGTTGAATGTTCTTGGACAACCCGCGCCATACTCTGGCGGGTTTACAACAACATTTAAGTTAACCAACGGCAATAGGAGCTGGGCCGTACGTTGTTTCACTCGTGAGATGGCGGATGTTGCTCGACGGTATGCTGAGATCACGCAGTTCATTCGGCAAAATAGAACCCTACCCTTTGTTGATACTCACTATCTGCAGAATGGAATTAGAGTTCGCAATACGTACTACCCGGTGATAAAGATGCAATGGGTAGAAGGAGTAGCACTTGACACCTATGTAAGTAAGCATTACCGAAATCGCGAGAAGTTACGTCGATTGGCAGACGAATTTCTGCGTCTCGTAACCGAACTTGAGTCTCATGGCGTAGCGCACGGAGATCTTCAACACGGCAACATAATCATTAGTAATCTCGGACTTAGACTAATCGATTATGACGATATTTATCTCCCAACTCTCGCCGGCCTCGGTCAGAACAGCGTTGGGCATCCGAACTACCAATTACCATCTCGCCAAAACTCTGATTATGGCCCATATATTGATCGATTTTCTGCAATTATTGTATATGTCGGGCTTTCCGCTGTCGCAAAGGATCCGCAACTTTGGGAGAAGTTTGGGCAAGATGAGGCGATTCTTTTCCGCCAAGATGATTTCATAGATCCCGAGGCATCACCTCTCTTAAAAGCTCTCAGCCTACATTCAGATAGCGCTCTCCGAGTATACGCCGAAAACATCCGCAAGCTTGTCCATGGTCGTCCCGTTGATGTTCCTACATTGACGCAGTTCATTGAAGGTCATTTCGCTGCGCCAGTAAGCGTCACATCTGAATGGACACTACAGAAGCGAAGTGTCTATAAAGTTCTCAGCGCCTCCAGCCGTCAGATGCTATTCAACCACATCGGGACAAAAGTGGAGATTGTTGGGATAATTAAGCAAGTGTCGATTACCCGTAGTCGATATGGACAGCCTATCGTATTCCTGAATATGACCGATAATTACCCGAACCAAGCTTGCACACTAGTGGTCTGGTCAGAGGAACAGTCTCTATTCTTCGACTCACTAGATAAATTCTATACTTTGGAAGGGAAATGGATAAGTGTAACCGGTGTCCTATCCAAGTTCGGCTTAACGCCGCAAATAATCCTTGAATCTCCCACCCAGTTAATTGAACATTCCGGCCAAGCTGCGGCTGAGAGCCGCCTTGGTTTATCTACTAAAGCGGTAAGTCCGCCAACATCAACTGCGAAAAGGCCAAGCACTCTTGAGCCACAGCAAGTACGAGAAATGTATTCACAATCAAGTGTCGGCTCGAGTTCAAGAGTTGGTGCGAAACCAACCTCTCAACCGAAAAAGCGGCCACCTCTATCGGTAACAACAACACAGAAGCTTAGCAGCCGACACACGGCGTCGACACGTCCCTCGACTGTACCCACCACTGTCACTTCAAAAACTCAGAACAAGCCTTCAGTGACGCCAAGGCAGCAGTCGGCAACCACGCCAACAGCGCAAACATCTCAACGGCAGTCTACAGTAGCACCAGCAAGGCTACAAAGGATAAAAGGCAAGCCGCCGGCTCAGACAAGACCAGGGAAGGTCGATTACGGACGCTACGCGATCCTAGCGGCAATTGGATTATTCGTTCTTTGCCTTCTAATTGTACTAGCGGGTACTTATCTGCAATAATGGCAGTGGATAGCACTTCTCAACTTGATTTGATCGATACGGCTACGCCCCAAAACCAACTCTTGCCCCATAGCCTCCCCGCCCTCGCGCGATACGCTCACGGTATGGGTAATTTCGACTATTCGCTGGACTACTCGCAGATCAACTTCCGAGAGCAGCCGGAGCTCTACCGAGTTGGAAGGGGCGAGCAGGGCGTCCCCTGGTGGAAGATCACCCGCCACGCGCTGCCATCATGCTTCCAGATTGACGACCTTAGCGACGACGCAGCGATGCCGCCCGAGGTTCGCACGACGCGATACGTCGCCAGCACCACGCCCTCGCACAGCGGCTGAGCCTCAAACTCGCGGATCTCGTATTCCGCGGGGTCCTCGGCGGGCAGGCTGCGCAGGATGTCCGCCTTACCGTACACCCGCCCCGACGCGCCGAACTCCCAGAACCCGTCGTCTAGCAGCGCGTCGAGCCGCCCCGCCGAGCGCCGGACCTCCGGCTGCAGCAGCGCCCGTTCCAGCGTGTAGACCTCGTCTTTCAGCGTGTTCATGAGGGGAGTATATCAAGCAAGCGAGGCGGAACGTTCGCACCTTGACGCCCCCGCCGCCGGGGGAGTATAATCGCGCGTAGTTGCATACGTGCACAGGCTGTGATGGAGACGGGTCTGCGGCATCACGGCGCCAACAGGGAGGCAGGGCCACCGACTGAGAGCCCCGCCGGGTAGTCCGCCGCAGGCGTTCCCTCCGGAGCCGACGGGTGAACGGCATGGCGCAAGCACCATGCTTCCAGTAGCCCGCTCCGGGTGGCCCGCCGTTACACGGGCAGCCAATCGCGGGGCAGGATACCTGCCGCGCCGTTGGTCAGATAAGCGAGGCCCGCCCGACCGGGCGGCCTAAGCAGGGTGGTACCGCGCGAGCCACGCAGCAATCTGCGGCTCTCGTCCCTGATGGGGATGAGGGCTTTTTTGTTTGGCTGGTGGCGTATAGCTTATGGCTGATAGCATGTACGCGAGCGAGCCGTTTACTATGATTAGAGATCAGGGGCAGGCCAGCCCTCGGAGGGGACTTCGCAGCTTTTAGCCGGGGAATGAACTCCCCGGCGCTAGTCCGCGCGACGCGAACAGAAAGACGCTGGAGGAAGCAGATGCTCGACAGATTAGAAACCATCCGAACCGAGACGCTCGCCGCGCTCGACGGCGTGACCAGCAGCGAGGCGCTGCGTGCGCTTTACAACCAGACGGTCGGCAAGCGCGGTGAGATCACCACGATCCTGCGCTCGATTGGCAGCCTGGACCCCGCCGAGCGCCCCGCCGTCGGCAAGCGCGCCAACGAGGTCCGGCAGGAGCTTGAGGCGGCCTTCGCGGAGCGCGAGGAACTGATCAAGTCGCGGGAGCTGGCGCAGAGCCTGGAGGAAGGCGCGCTCGACGTGACGCTGCCCGGTCGGCCCATCGTCATGGGGCGGCTGCACCCGGCGACGCAGACGCTCCGCCAGATCTACGCCATCTGGGCCGATATGGGCTTCCAGGTGTACCGCAGCCGGGATGTCGAGGAAGACGAGGTGAACTTCACGCTGCTGAACATCCCGCCCTACCACCCGGCCCGCGACATGTGGGACACCTTCCACACGACGGAGGAGGGCGTCATCCTGCGCACGCACACCTCGCCGGGGCAGATCCATGCCATGCGCGAGTACGCGCCGGAGCCCATCCGCGTGATCCTGCCGGGCATGTGCTACCGCTTCGAGCAGATCAGCGCGCGCAGCGAGATCCAGTTCCATCAGGTCGAGG
This sequence comes from Anaerolineales bacterium UBA3940, assembly GCA_002385675.1. GTDB lineage: Bacteria > Chloroflexota > Anaerolineae > Aggregatilineales > UBA3940 > UBA3940. Next base: position 6,246 of record DGDY01000082.1, read on the forward strand.
GGCTGGCCATCGGGCGCAACATCCGCATGACGGACCTCAAGGGCACGATGGCCGAGTTCGCGCGGCGGCTCTACGGCCCTGAGCGGCAGGTGCGCTACCGCGCCTCGCACTTCCCCTTCACCGAGCCGAGCATGGAGGTGGATGTCGAGTGCGCACTGTGCGACGGCGAGGGCTGCCCGGTGTGCAAGTACACCGGCTGGCTGGAGATCGGCGGTGCGGGGATGGTTCACCCGGTTGTGCTGAAGAACGGCGGCTACGACCCGAAGGTGTTCTCCGGCTTCGCCTTCGGCATCGGCCCGGAGCGCATCACCATGCAGATGCACGCTATTCAGGACATCCGCAACTTCTGGGCCAACGACCTGCGCTTCCTGGAGCAGTTCTAGCGCCCCCGGTGGAACCCCCACCAGCAACCTTCCGGGTTGCCCCTCCCCCTTGCAAGGGGGAGGAAGGATCGCAGCCTGGGCTGCGGGTCAGGAGGGGG
>DGDY01000082.1:6925-9894 GCA_002385675.1 Anaerolineales bacterium UBA3940
TCGGCCATGAAGTCGTTCACAGTTGTTAAGGCAAGTTTGTTAAAGATTAGTATTGCCGGGCGAACCCAAAAACAATCACACAGCACGGAGACACATTATGCGAGTACCACTTTCCTGGGTTAAAGATTACGTTGACATCACCCTCCCGGTCGAGGAGTTGGCCCACCGGCTGACGCTCGCCGGGCTGGAGGTCGCGGCGATTGAGTACATCGGCGTCCCGGCAGGCGACGCCGCCAGGGTGGGCCGCGACCTGGCCGTGCCTATTTCGTCGGATCACCTCGTCTGGGAGCCTGACAAGATCGTCGTCGGCTACATCCACGAGGTGAAGCCCCACCCCAACGCCGACCGGCTCGTGCTGGCGATGGTCGATCACGGCGCGGGCGAGCTTGAGCAGGTTGTGACCGGCGCGCCCAACCTGTTCCCGTACAAGGGCAAAGGCCCGCTTGACAAGCCGCTTGCCGTCGCCTTCGCCCGTGAGGGCGCGGAGTTGATGGACCCCTACGCCGAAGAGCCGGGCGCGCGGATGACGCTCAAGCCCCGCAAGCTGCGCGGCATCGAGAACCGGACGATGGTGCTCTCCGAGCGGGAGCTTGGCATCTCCGATGAGCACGAGGGCATCATGATCCTCGAGACGGACGCCCCGCCCGGCACGCCGCTGCGCGATGTGATCGGCGACGTTATTCTTGACATCGAACTGACGCCCAATTTCGCCCGCGCCTTCTCCATCCTGGGCGTTGCCCGCGAGATCGCCGCGCTGACAGGCCAGAAGCTCCGCTACCCGCCGCTCGACGTGCAGACCGGGGGCGAGCCTATCGAGGGGCAGGCTGCCATCGAGATCCGCGACCCGTCGCTCAACCCGCGCTTCATGCTGGCACTCATCCGTGACGTCAAGATCGGCCCCTCGCCCGACTGGATGCAGCGCCGCCTGCGCAAGGTCGGCATGCGCCCGATCAACAACGTCGTGGACATCACCAACTACGTAATGATCGAAACCGGCCAGCCGCTGCACGCCTTCGACTACGACATGCTGGTGCGCCGGGCGGGCGGCAAGCCGCCGACGATCATCACGCGCACCGCCGAGCCGGGCGAGAAGCTCACCACGCTTGACGGCGTTGAGCGCAAGCTCGATCCGTTCACCGAACTGGTCGCCGACACTGCCGGGCCGCTCAGCCTCGCCGGCATCATGGGCGGGCTTGAGTCCGAGGTCGAGGAGACGACGACCAACGTCCTGCTGGAGGCGGCGAACTGGAACTTCATCAACATCCGGCAGACGCTCCTTGCGCAGCGTGCGCGCGGCGAGGAGATCAACTCCGAGGCGGGGGCGCGCTTCAGCCGGGGCGTCCACCCTGCGCTGGCGGAGGTCGGGCTGCGTCGCGCGGCGGAACTCATGCGCCAGATCGCCGGGGGCACGGTTGCCAGAGGCTTCCTCGATAACTACCCCGCGCCTGCGCCGACCATCACCGTGGACCTGCCGCTCACCGAGGTCGAGCGCATCATCGGCATCCCGCTCTCGCAGGACGAGGTCGCCAGGCTGCTGGAGAGCCTTGAGTTCAAGGTCGAGCGCGTCGGCGGCGCCACCCCGGACAGCGCCGTGCTGCGCGTGACGGTGCCGCCACACCGGATGGACATCGGCGTTGTGAGCGACCCGGCCCACGAGGACATCGCTGACAGCGTGGCGCAGGCCGATCTGCTTGAGGAGATCGCGCGGGTGTACGGCTACGACAAGCTGCCCAACACCCTCATCGAGGACGAACTACCGCCGCAGCGCACCAACGTTGCGCTCGTGCGCGAGCAGCAGGTCTCCGACCTGCTGGTGCGGGCGGGTCTGCAGGAGGTCATCAACTACCGGCTGACGACCCCGGCCCGCGAGGCGCTGCTCCTCCCGCCCGGCACACCGGGGCGCGATGTCGAGCCGCCGTATGTGCGTATCGCCAACCCCATGAGCCGGGATCGCACCGTCATGCGGCGCTCATTGCTGCCGGGCTTGCTCGATAACGCCGCTGCCAACAGCCGCTGGCGGGACCGCATCGCCCTGTTCGAGATCGGCAAGGTGTACCTGCCCGTCGAGGGCGAGAAGCTGCCCGCCGAGCCGCGCCGCCTGGGCATCCTGCTGATGGGCCGGCGGGACCTGCCCGCCTGGCAGGACCCGCTCAACGCGGAGGTCGAGCAGATGGACTTCTTCGACCTGAAGGGCGTGGTCGAGGCGCTGGTCAGCGCGCTGCACCTGCAGGACGTGCGCTTCGAGGCGGTGGACGACGCGACGTACTTCCCCGGGCGCGTGGCGAAGCTGGTCGTCGGCGGGCGCGAGGTCGGCAAGCTCGGCGAGCTGCACCCGCTCGTGCGCGAGGCGTTCGACCTGCCCGAGAAGCCCGTGCTGGTCGCCGATATCGACCTGGATGCGCTGCTGGCCGATGTATCCGACCTGTACCCGGTCCAGCCGGTAGCCAGCTACCCGGCCATCTACCAGGACATCGCCATCGTGGTGCACGAGGATGTCCCCGCTGCGGACGTCGAGAGGGTGATCCGGCAGGCGGGCGGCACGCTGCTGCGCGATGTGCGCCTGTTTGACGTGTACCGGGGCGAGCAGATCGGCGCGAACCAGAAGAGCCTGGCCTATGCGCTGACGTTCCAGGCCCAGGACCGCACCCTGCGCGACCGGGACGCCGACGCGATGCGCGCCCGCATCGTCCGCGCACTGGAGGAGGCGTTCGGGGCACAGCTAAGGGCGTAAACCCCTCACTCCCGTGAATTGCCTTGGTGGGGGCGGGTCGTGATGCGCGATGCTCCGCATCAACCGCATCAATAGACCCGCCCCTACACATGCTATGTCCACACCCGCGGCGGTTTGTACAGCCCTCACCGCCTTGTGCGACCCAGCCGCGCCGCCGTACCGTCCGGAGCCGCGAAGTTTATTCGCGGCGGGGTATACAATACAACCCTGCGTCTGCGAATTGCCTGGTAGGGGCGGG
>DGDY01000314.1:0-303 GCA_002385675.1 Anaerolineales bacterium UBA3940
CCCGGGCGGCACGCAAGCGTGCTCGGGAGAGGGGGTTCTGCCTGTCGCGCCGCTAGAAAATCCGGCTGCGGTAGGCCAGGTAACAAAACGCCGCGAATGAACTTCGCGGCTCCTGATCCTACAGCCTACAAGGGTAGGGGCGGCTCTCAGAGCCGCCCCTACGTGCTCCCTCTGCTGGTGGTCGCTTCGCGACCTACCATTTCCCCCTATGAGGGGCGACTCAGTCGAGCACCGGGCGGTTGGCGCAACTAACTGCCAGCCCCCTCATCCCCGGGTGGCACGCAAGCGTGCTCGGGAGAGGGG
>DGDY01000314.1:353-13185 GCA_002385675.1 Anaerolineales bacterium UBA3940
TCGTAGTAGCCCTCCAGCATCTCCATGACCGTCTCCCACGGGCGCTGGCTGGCGTAGGCGAGCGCCGCCTCGCTCATGCGCAGGCGGTGCTCGGGGTGTTCCAGCAGGTACTCAATTTTCTGGCGGAAGTCGGCGGCGTCCTCCTGGCAGATGAAGCCGTTAATGCCGTCCAGTACGTGATCGACCACGCCGCCGGCGTTCGGTACCAGCGCGGGCAGCCCGGAGGCCATCGCCTCGGTCACGACCTGGCCGAACGTCTCGTTCGTGCCGGTAAAGGCGAACACGTCCGCGCTGGCGTAGACCTCTGCCAGCTCGTCCCCGAACACGTAGCCCATAAAGTGCGCGTCATCACCGAACAGCTCCTCAAGCTCCTCGCGCTCTGCACCGTCGCCGACGATGGTCAGGGCGACGCCGTCCAGCCGCGCCGCCTCGACCAGCAGGTCGACCCGCTTCTCGGTTGCCAGCCGCCCCACGTACAGCACGAGCAGGCTGTCGTCGGGCCGCCCGGCGAGCATGCGGCGGCGCATGGCCTGGCTGCGGCGGGCCGGGTTGAAGCGGTCGAGGTCCACCCCGCGCGGCCAGAAGCGCAGCCGCTCGAAGCCCCAGCTTTTCAACTGGCGGATGGTGTAGTGCGAGGGCACGGTCGTCAGGTGGGCGTTGTTGTGCAGCGCGCGCAGTCCATCGCGGATAGGTGTGGAGAACAGGTCAATGCCGTACTGCGTGGCATAGCCCGGTAGATCCGACTGGTAGTTGGCGATGACGGGCAGGTCGTGGTTGCGCCCGTACCACAACCCGGCCAGCGAGAGGACAGCCGGGCTGAACAGGTGAATGATGTCCGGCTTGAACTTGTCGAGATACTGGTTGACGAGCGGGCTGGGGAAGCCTACCTTTGTCTCGGGCACACCGGGAACCTCAAACGACGGCACCGGGACCACCTGGCTCAGCCCGAGACTGTCGGGCGTCTTGCCGTTGACATCCGGCGCGAAGATGATCACCTCCCGGCCTGATTGCTGCAAGTGCCTCGTGACGAGCACCGCCGTCTTGGAGACCCCGTCGATCTTGGGCAGAAAGGCTTCGGCGAAGATCGCTACCCGCTTGATGGTGCTGAACTTGAAGGCAGGGTCGATCGGAGCGACGGTGAACTCACTGCCGGGCCGCAGCCCTCGTGACAGAAACTCCTCAGTCGCGTTCCGTTTGTGGTTAAACATGTTTTCGACTCAACCTTCCAGTAGTTTACCAATGCAACAGTGCAGGAATCGCAGGCGCGCTATCTCTAGCATAGCACGCTGCCGCCAAAAAAGTCCTAAACAAGCTCTATACAAATAATTACGTCAAACCTGCCGGGCAGGTAGTAAGCGCGGTTGCTCGCCATCGATGCGCACGAAGCCGGGCTGGCCCTCTGTCCCGTCCACGTGCACCGAGCGGTCGATGAACTCCTGCACGATGGCGATGTTGGTAAGGGTGTGCCGGGTGATCTCGACCGTGCTGAAGAGCGACGGTCCCTGTGCCATCATCAGGGCGGGCACGATCTGGTCGGGCAGGTACGGGCCGAGGGCGGCGGTCCGCCGGTAGTAGGCAATCAGCGGGATGATGGCCTCCTCCGCAACCTCCGCTGACGGTTTGCCGAGGCGGCCCAGCCCGGTGAACCCCGCGACGACGTTCTCGTAGGCGATGGCGACGAAGATCCCCGCGCCTTCCGCCGTGCCGCTGACGCGGAGTGGCTCGACATTGGCGGGCAGACCCGCCTCGCGCAGCAGATTATTGGCCCGCGCGCTGATGCGCTGCGGGATGTGCGAGGGCAGGTTGGTCGCCACGGCCACGCCGCGCAGGTTGACAAACGCACCCCGGTCCGTAAGCTGGATGCCGCGCAGCTCCGAGTTGCCGCGGATCGTGACGCGCACCTCGCCGCCGCCCTTCGGGTACCAGCCCCAGTCTACCAGTTCAACCTCGGCGTGAATGCCGATGCGGTCCAGCATGGGGAGCAGCACCCAGCGCACGTAGTGGACGGGCGGGCTCCAGGCGACATGCGTGCCGCCCCGGAGCGTCAGGTGCGAGTCGCCGTCGGCGAGCGCGAGCGGCAGCAGCAGGGTTTGCAGCAGCAGGGTGGTCGCCCCGGCGCTGCCCTGCCCGGCTAGCTCCTGAATGTCGAACTCGTAGGTTCCGGCGCGGGCGGCCCCGCCGGGTATGAACGTCAGTTCCTGCGAGCGCAGAGCCGCACCCTCGACCTCGGCATCGCAGATCTGCGCGGCGGCCTTCACCCCGGCAAGGTGCTGGGGGGCGAGGCCGGGGTTGCGTCGCCGCGCGCGGATGCGGGTCAGGTGAACCGGCTGGCCGGTGATAACGGACATGGCGAGGGCGCTGCGCAGCACCTGCCCGCCGCCTTCACCCTGCGATGCGTCGATCTCTATCATGTGGTGTTTGCCTCCGAGGAACGTTCGACCGGGGTGGGTAAAAGCCGTACTGCAGCAGGCGTCGCAGCGCGGTGGATGGCCTGCTGCCCAACACCCTGATCATGCCAGCACAGGCAGCGGTAGACAAGCGGTGCGGCGCTTACCGCTCAATCGTGACGCTTCGAAGGAAGACGCGGTCGGCGATGGCGTTGCCATCAACAAAGGCCGGGAGCCGCTCGCCGGTTTGCGGGAAGTACAGCCCCAGCGACAGGGGATAGGGGCCGGCTGCCAGCCCGGTCGGCGTCTGGATCATGCTGTGCTGGAGGAACACATCGCGCACCTGCAGCGTGCCCGTGTTCACGCCAAGCCCGTCGTCCTGCGCGACGATCACGACCGGGTTGCCGAGCATGTGCATGAACTGCCACACTTCTGGCGGCGGTGGGCCATCCATCCGCCAGTAGGAGGTCACCTCAACCCAGTCGCCGGCCCGCACCTGCTCGTCGCGGATCTCGTAGCCGAGGAAGGTGACGTTATAGCCGAACGAGAGCGGCAGGGGGGCCAGCCCCGTTACCCGCGCCTCCGGCGGCCAGGCGGTGAGCGCCGTGGTGATGAACGCCCCGGCGTAGTCAGCCAGTTCGTTGCTGACCTCCAGCCGCATCACCACGTCCGGGCCGACGCCGGGCACGCCCTCGTCCTCGGCGTAGCGCATCCACGCCAGCAGCGGGCCGGGCAGGTGCTCGTAGTAGTGGCTGCGCGGGAAGATGATGCGCTGTGATTCGCCGCCGTTGGCGATGACGAGGCTCTGGGTGCAGTCAAAAATGCGGATGCCCGCCATGCTGCGGTGCATGAGGATGTCGAGCAGGCGGGCGTTGGTCAGGGCGAACGGCTCATCGCGCTCGTCGACAGGGATGGAGCATACTGACACCGGCGTCGGGTCGGTGCTGGTATCAAGGTAGTGGGCCAGCCGCCCCAACTCGGCCTGGTAAGCGGTCTGCACCTCGTCGAGCGAGGGCCAGATCAGGAAGTAATCGCGGTAGGTCCAGCCTGCGTTGACGGCGAGCAACGTGGCGACGATCAGGCCGATGACACTGCTCGCCGCCTGCTGCACCCGCCCGCGCAGCCGCTCCCGTGTTAGCTGGAACACCGCTCGCAGCCCCAGCGCCGGAAAGACGAAAACAACCGGCAGGATCACGGCCATGTACTCGAAATCCGGCTTGCGGGGCAGGAAGGCGGTCGGCAGCAGGCCGATGATGAGCCACAGCAGGGCCAGCCCGTAGGGCGCGCGCCGCCAGCGGGCCAGCGCCACGCCGATGCCGAGCAAGAGCAGCGCGCCGACAACCGGGCCAAACACCGGGCGGCCCGGCAGGTTGTGTGAGGCGAGCATGTCGCCCTGCAGCACCAGCCCGGCCAGCGACGACACCAGCCGCCCCGGTATCTCGGCTATGAGGCCCGGCTGCTGCGTAATGGGCACCGGCTCACGGGCGCCGGGGTAGCGGAACAGGTAGAGGCCGAGCGGCAGGTCGATGACGGCGGCCAGCGCGAGCGTGTACCAGATGTCGGCCCGGTGGCGGCGGATCTCCGGGCGGTTGACAATGGTGCGGTACAGCACATAGACGACGAACAGCACGGGCAGCGTCCAGGCGGTGACGTGCACGTACTGCGACAATCCCAGGGCGATCCCGCCGACGGTGAACCACAGGCTGGCCTCTGTCGGGCGGCGGGCGTTAAAGGCGCTCGCAAGCGTGAAGGCCACAACGGCGGTTGCCAGGGGCATCAGCGCGACATGCTGCACGGCGCGGCCCATCCACACCGGCCAGAAGGCGACGGCCATCAGCCCCAGTGCCATCAGCGCGACGCGCCGCCCGAACAGCCGCCGCATCAGCAGCGTGGTGATCGCCAGCGCGAGCATGGATATCCACACCGACGGCAGCCGCCAGAGCATCAGCCCGTCGCCGGTGATGGTCGTCGAGGCGGCCAGCAGCGCATAGTACAGCCCCTCACGCGCGGGCTCCACCTCGTCGTAGATCACCGAGATATCCCCCTGCCGGACCATCTCGGAGATCTGCGCGTTGACCAGTTCTTCGGTGTGCAGGCCGGGCGGGGTGGTGGTGAGATTCCACGTGCGGAAGAAAGCCGCAACGAGCAGCAGGAGCGTCGCGACGGGCAGGTACCACCTGCCGCCCGCACGGCGCGGGCCGGCGGGGGCGCGGGGTGAGGTGGGCCTGTCGTCTTCTCGGTGCATCATGCGGACGGGTAGCTTATTCCAGGGCGGTGATAAAGGCGGTCAGCATCAGGACGAGGATGCCGAGCCCCAGGTTAATGGCGGCCAGCCGCCGCAGGCGGCGCCGCTCGGCGGCGATATGCTCTTCCCCGCCGGGTTTGGCGGCGAGCAGGCGGGCCCGGTCGAGCGCCGGGTACACGCCCCACTGGAGCATCGCCGCCACGACGACCATGCCGACGATGACGATGTGCTTGGCAAACAGCCCTATCGACCACGCGTCGCCAATTGCCAGCAGGCCCGCATAGTGCGGGTCGCCGCCGGTCTGGATCATGCCGGTGACGATCAGTACGGCGAGGCTGATGTTGGCGATCGGGCGGAAGCGGCGTTCAAGCGCCTCGAAGAACTCGCCTGCCTGCGCGTCGCCCGCCGGGCGGAGGCCGGGCCACGCGACCAGCACCAGCATCCCCAGCCCGCCAAGCCAGAGGACCGTCGCGATCAGATGGAGCCAGTAGTTTAGAGCGAGTACAAGTGTTGGCATGGCGCTGATTATAAGCCGTTTGAGAGAATGCGGAAAGGTAATATGTGGGGAAGTGGGCTAACTGAATTTACGCATCATTCCCCGTTAGCGTCTACCCCCGTCATATGATACAGTTCTGGCGGCATAACATGAAACTCCAACAGGGCGACACACGACATGAGCGGCGAACGTATCGGCGAGTATGAACTGGTTGAAACCATCGGCCAGGGTGGGATGGCGACCGTCTACAAGGCGTACCAGCCATCCTTTGACCGCTACGTGGCTCTCAAGCTGCTCCCCCGCGATCTTTCCGAAGATCCCCGCGCGCTGAAGCGCTTTCAGCAAGAGGCGCGCATGATCGCCCGGCTGGAGCACCGCTCCATCCTGCCGGTGTATGCCTACGGCGAGCATGAGGGCATGCCCTACATTGTCATGCGCCTGCTGGAGGCGGGCTCGCTGCGGCGCAAGCTGTTCTATGAAGGTGTGGAGCTGCCGGCGGCGGTGCGCATCGTGGAGCAGGTCGCCGAGGCGCTCGACTACGCGCACGCGCAGGGCGTGGTTCACCGCGACCTCAAGCCGAGCAACATCCTGCTTGACGAGCAGGGCAACGCCTATCTTACGGACTTCGGCATCGCGCAGATGATGGACGCTGTGGCCGGTACAGAGGTGGCGGGCGCGGGCAGCGGTGTGGTCGGTACGCCGAGCTATATGTCACCGGAGCAGTGCCAGGGCAAGCCCGCCACCCCTGCCAGCGACATCTACGCGCTGGGTGTCATCCTGTTTGAGATGGTGACGGGCCGGGTGCCGTTTGAGGCGGAGACGCCCATCGCGGTGATGTACATGCAGGTCCGCGAGCCGGTGCCCTCCGTGCAGAGCGTGGACCCGGCGCTGCCTGCCGCGCTCGATCGGGTCATCCAGCGTGCGATGCGCAAGAACCCTGCCGAGCGCTACCCGACCGCCAGCGCGCTCGCCGCCGACTTCCGGCGTGTGGTACGCGAGCTTGCCCGCCACGGAGCCGCCCCCGCCGCGCCGCCGGGCGCACCGCCCGCGCCTCCGCGCCGCCCGGCAGAGTCGGAGGAAAGCGGCAAGCGGCGCGTTCTGCCGCTCGTGGGGAGCGTGCTGCTGGGGCTGACCGTGCTGCTCGCCGCTGCTGCGGTCGGGGTGTTTGTTGTATCGCGGCTGCGGGCGGTTGCCGGAGCACCGGTGCCGCCGACACAGTTCGCCCCAATGGATGAGGTGGCTGTGGGGAGCAGCTTCGCAACGGCGACGCCGCCAGTCGCCCCGACCTCGCCCGGTGAGCCTGCGCTCATGCTGACGGAACTCCCCGCCGGGGTGGTCGCCGGGCCGAGCGAGACGCCCGAGCCGACCGTCACCGACATGCCGACTGCCACAGTGCCCGGCGAGCCGGGTGCGACCAACACGCCGCCCATTGCGACCATCGACCCCGAGACAACGCCGCTGCCGCTGCCCTCGGTGCCGGGGCGAATTGTCTATACGCGCGGCACAGGCAGCGGCGCCGAGATCATGGTGATGGACGACGATGGGCGGAACCAGATCGCCCTGACTGATAACACGGTATACGATGGCGAGCCGGACTGGTCGCCGGATGGCCGCCTGATCGCGTTTGAGTCGGAGCGTGGGGGCGGCGTGCAGCAGATCTACGTGATGAACGCCAACGGCAGCGACGTGCGGCAGGTGACGGAGGGCAGCGTCATGGCGAGCCACCCGGACTGGTCGCCCGACGGCCAGGTGATCGCCTATGAGCTAGGCACGGGCCGCGCTACCGAGATCGCCGTCATCCCGGCGGAGGGCGGCGAGCCGAGGTTGCTCACCAACAACGACTTCGGCGACCGCGCGCCGCAGTTCTCGCCGGACGGCACGCGCATCGCCTACATGACCCAGGGGCGGGGCAAGTGGGAGATCGCCGTGATGAGCTACCCCGAAGGCGAGGTGCTTCAGGTGTACGACTGCTCTGCGCCTGCCTGCCGCTTCCCGGTATGGTCGCCGGACGGCAAATCCATCATCTACAACACGCTCGACGGCACCGGGCGTGTGGACGAGGTGTGGGTGCTCGACACCGAGAGCGGGCTTGCTGCGCCGCTTATCGGCGACGGGCGGAACGGGCGACCGGTGTGGTCGGGCAGCGGGCTGATGGTGTTCTTCAACCGGTCGGTTGACAACAACACCGATCTCTACGTGTATGACCTCAGCACGGGCGATGTCGTGCGGCTGACCACCTCGCCTGATGACGAGTACGGCCCGGACTGGATCGCCCGGTAGCGGGTGAGCCCACAGATGGCACAAATGGCGCAGATGAGGGCTCACAGAATCGCTTCTTCCCGTGATGTCACACTTCTCGCATATGCTTAGGAAACTCGCCGGGCAGGCCCAGCTTATCGTCGCGCTCGTGACGCTGGCGCTCGCCGCGCTGGCCGTCGGGATGTGGCTCTACCTCAGCACGCGGCCCGCCGAGCCACAGGCGGCGCTGCCGCTCACCGCCCCACCGACGGTGACGCCAACGGTTGCCCCGCCGCCCACAGCGACGCCCGCGCCGACCCTCCCCCCAACGCTCCCGCCGACCCAGCCGCCCACGCCGATGGCTGCCCCCGTTGAGGCGTCCGTGCGGGAAGCCGTGCCTGCCGACCGGGCGTATGCGGGCACATGGGAGCGGTCCGTCATTGCGGGCAACCTCGCCGAGAACTACCCGCGCTTCATCCGGCATCCGCGCTTCACGCTGTACTACCAGCCGGACACCTATACCGCCCTTCACGTCGAGGAGACGGTCGCGCTCGTCGAGGGGGCGTTAGCAGCGGTGGAGGAGCGGCTCGGCGTGACCATGTCGGAGCCGTTCGAGGTGCTGGTCGCGGGCACGCTCTACGAGCGCCCGAACGCGCACCTGCGCGGGCTGGCAGCCTCCGACGTGAACCAGGTGTACGTGCTGCACGACGGCACGGGCACCGAAGCCGACAACGCGTACTTCTTCGCGCACGAGCTGGGCCATCTCGTGGCGGCGCACGAGTACGGCTCGCACCACGACTCGATCTTGCTGTCGGAGGGCGTGGCGACTTGGGCCGCGATGCCCGCGCTGGAGGCGGGCGGCTATCTGCCAGCAGACGAATTGTGCGCGGCGATGCATGCAGCGGGCATCATGCCGTCGATGGTGGACATCGAGGAGGACCGCGAGGCGTTCAAGGGGCACATCCGCCACCCGTTCAACTACTTCGGGGCAGGGTGCTTCGTCGGCTATCTGGTCGATAATTACGGGCTGGATGCGTTGCGCGTGGTGTACCCGACGTCGGCTTACACAGCGGTCTACGGCAAGAGCCTCGGCGCGCTCGACGCGGAGTTCCGGGCGGCGCTGGCGGCCCGCTGGGCGCAGGGGGCGCGCGTCGATGCGGCGCGGCTGCCGAAGGTGGCAAGCCGTGTCTCCGAGGTGTACGCGTACGTGTTTTACCACTATGACGACGCGGACCCGGTGTATTATGAAGCGTATCTGGCGGCGGACCGGGCACGCGTGGCGCTGTGGCAGGGCGATTTCAACACGGCGGAGCAGTGGGTGCAGCAGGCCCGCGCCATTCTGGGCTGGGGCGGGTAGGCGAGCGGCGAAGAGGTAAGCTCACAGATGACACAACTGTAGGGGCGGCTCTGAGAGCCGCCCCTACGACAATCGGCCAACGCTGTGTCCCTACGTCTACAGTTCCGGCGAGCGGGTGGCGATGCGCTCCGTCACCAGGGCGACGAACTCGTCGACTGGCATGGCGTTGATCTGCGTGCCGTCCCGCTTGCGCAGCGATACCGTCCCGGCTTCCATCTCGCGGTCGCCGACGACGAGCATGTACGGCACCTTCTTAAGCTGCGCCTGCCGGATCTTGTTGCCCATGCGGTCGGGGCCGAGGTCGGCTTCGGCGCGCACGCCCGCCTTGAACAGCCTGTCGGCGATGTTGACGGCGTACTCGCGGTGCTGGTCCGTGATGGGGATCACGCGGACCTGCTCCGGCGCGAGCCACACCGGGAAGTTCCCGGCGTAGTGCTCGATAAGGAAGCCGATCATACGCTCGTGCGTGCTGAGCGGCGCGCGGTGCAGCACCAGCGGCATCTCGTCCTCGCCCTCGCTGTTGACGAACGTCAGGTTGAAGCTGGCCGGCTGCGCGAAGTCCACCTGGTTCGTCGCCAGCGTGAACTCGCGCCCCGTGGCGCTCCAGATCTGCACGTCGATCTTCGGCCCGTAGAAGGCGGCCTCGTCCGGCACCTCGACGAACGGGATGTTGTTCTTCACCAGCACGTCGCGCACCATCTGCTCCGTCCGCTGCCACAACTCGGGCTTGTTCACGTACTTCTTGCCAAGCCCTTTGCGGTGGTGCGTGCTGAAGCGCATCATGTACCGGTCGATGTTGAAGATCTGGAAGTACTCCAGGTACATGTTGATCACGTCGAGGAATTCCTGCTCGAACAGGTCCACCGGCGTGTAGATGTGCGCGTCGTTCATCTGCATCGAGCGCACGCGCATCAGCCCGAACAACTCGCCGCTCTTCTCGTAGCGGTAGCACGTGCCGTACTCTGCCAGCCGGAGCGGAAGCTCGCGGTAGCTGCGCTGCCGCGCGGCGAAGATCTTGTGGTGCATCGGGCAGTTCATCGGCTTGACGTAATACCGCGTGCCCTCCATCTCCATCGGCGGGTACATGCTGCCCGCGTAGTAGGGCAGGTGCCCGCTGTGGTAGAAGAGGTCCTCTTTGGCGAGGTGCGGCGTGCGCACGCGGACGTACCCGTGCTTGCGCTCCATCTCCTTGGCGAGGTTCTCAAGCTCCTCCGCGATGACCGCGCCATTTGGCAGCCACAGCGGCAGGCCCGGCCCGACCTCCTCGTCGAACGTGAAGATTTCAAGCTCGCGCCCGAGCTTGCGATGGTCGCGCTCGCGCGCCTCCTCCAGCATCTGGAGGTACTGTTCAAGCGCGCTCTTGCTGGGCCACGCCGTGCCGTAGATGCGCTGGAGCATCGGGTTGTTCTCGTCGCCGCGCCAGTATGCACCCGCGACGCTCATCAGCTTGATGCCGTCGACAGGGATCTCCCCGGTGCTCTTGACGTGCGGCCCCCGGCACAGGTCCTCGAACGTGTCGTGCTTGTACGTCGAGATCACGACCTCTGCCTCGTCGTCCGCTTCCTCGCCGTACTCGTCGGCCTCACCCTTCAGCAGCCCCTCGATCAGCTCCTGCTTGTAGGGCTGGTTGGCAAAGAGCCGCTTCGCTTCCTCGGCGTCCACCACACGGTACTCAAACGGGTAGTCGGCGCGGATGATCTCCTTCATCCGCTGCTCGATCTTCTCCAGATCTTCCGGCGTGAACGTACGCGGGTTGCCATTCTCGTCCGTGCCGAGGTCGAAGTCGTAGTAAAAGCCGTTTTCGATGGGCGGCCCGATGGCGAGCTTGGCCTCCGGGTAAAGCTCCAGCACGGCCTGCGCCATGACGTGCGCTGCCGAGTGCCGGATGCGGTAAAGCTCCGTCTCCTCGTAGGGCACGAAGGCTTCTGCCTGGCCCTCGCCGGGCTGCCCGGCGTTTGGATTGCTCATGGTGTCACTCCTTCTCGTCTCCTAATACTAGTGATACCGCTGCCTGAACCACTATAAAACAAAAAACCCCACACCCATTGGGGCGTGGAGCTGCACGCGGTTCCACCCAACTTGGCAAGCTGTGCGGCGCACACGGCGCGCGCAAGCCGCCATCTCAATGGCCGATAACGGGGCCAGCCGTCACCCCATACTGGCGCGAACGGCGCGTTCCGGGGTGCGCTCGCGGGTGGTTTTCGCTGCGTCCTTGCGGGCAGGGCTTTCAGCCGGTGGCCCCGCCTCTCTGAGCGCCGGTGTCGCAGGTACTCGTCCCGCTCATCGCGTTGTGTGGTTCGGTTGGTATGAATAGATTAACGAGTCCGGTGTGGGCTGTCAACTGGAAGGTTGGGTAGTGAAGCGGGTCGGACCCCCTTTGCCCCTGCGGGGCATTTCCCCCTGAAAGGGGGCAATGAGGCGGGTTTTGAGGCGGGGGTGAGGGAAGTAGCTGTCGGCGAACAAGCTCGCGGCTTCGTGTGTGACATTGGTGTGGTAGGGGCGGCTCTCAGAGCCGCCCCTACACTGGCTGACCTTATGTCTCCTGAGTTGCCGCTTCCTGCTGAACCGTGTCCAGCACTTCGAGGAACACATCCACCGGCTGTGCCCCGGAGATGCCGTAACGCCCGTTCACGACGAAGAACGGCACGCCTGAGATGCCGAGTCGGTACGCCTGCTGCTGGCTCTGGTGTACCTCGTCCCGGCCTTCGTCGCCGGACAGGTACTCGCGCACGGCGTCTGCGTCCAGCCCGACAGATGCAGCCAGCTCAACAAGCTGGTCGTGGTCGTTCAGGTTGCGCCCCTCGGTGAAGTAGGCGCGATACAGGCGATCGGCCATCTCCCACTGCTTGCCGTGCCGCCCGGCGAAAAGGATCAGCCGGTGCCCATCCACCGTGTTCGGCGAGCTTGCGATGCGGTCGAAGACGAACTCGATGCCATCCGCCGCGCCGATCTGCGTCACATGGTCGAACATCTGCTTGGCCCGCGCCCCAAACTTCTGCGCGACGAACGCATCCCAGTCCTCGCCTGCAGGGTTAGCATATGGGTTCAACTGGAAGGGCCGCCAGTTCAGCTCAACCTCGATGTCCGGGCGCTGGGCAAGGGCGCTGTGCAGCCGCCGCTCGCCGATGTAACACCAGGGGCAGGTGATGTCTGCGTAGACGTCAAAAACAATCAACGGAACTCGTGCCTTTCATCACATAACTTACTTAATACTTAATATGATTATATCGACCCATATAGTAAATAACAGCACCGCACAACCGCGCTGTGGGCGCTCAAAGGACTGGCTTAGCTGGTGCGGCGGGAGCGCTACTCCGCCAGCGAGGCGGACGTGCGGGCCGCGCCCCGGTCAGAGCGGTCGTCGTCCTCATCGTCGCCGTGCTCGAAGGCCAGAGGCGCGTCCGGGTCGTCGGGGGTAGTGGAGTCCGTCCCGAACGTGTCCATCTCCGCGGCCTGCTGCATCTCGGCGCGTTCAAGCAGCCACTGATCAACAAGCAGCAGGATCACGCCGACTGTTATCGCGTGGTCGGCGAAGTTCGAGACGTTGGCGAAGGTGGGCGTAAGCTGCACGTGGACGTAGTCCACGACGTGCTGGAAGCGGATGCGGTCGATGGCGTTGCTCAGCGCGCCCCCCGCGATGAGCGCGATGCTCACACGGGAGAGCCAGGCACGGGCAGGCAGGCGCGGGTAGATGATCACGAAGGCGAACACGGTGACCAGCGCCAGCACGAGGAACACGCTCGACGCGAACGGGAACATGCCAAACGCTGCGCCGGTGTTGAAGCTCCGCGTGACGCGGATGAAGTTGGCTATCGCGGGGATGGGGATCCACGACTCACCCATCTGAAGGTTGGAGATGACCAGCCACTTGGCGGCCTGGTCTACGGCGAGCACCGCACCCGCGATGAGCACGAGCAGCGCCCAGCGTTTCATTCGATACGACATAGTCCTCTGTGTTCCGTCGAGTTTAGATGTGCCATTCCCGGATAGCATAGCCCGCCGGGAGGCGAATTGCCAGTATGCCGGGGGTGGCCTCCCCAGACCGGGATGCCGGGTGAGGGCGCAAAAAGATGCGGCGCAAAGACGCGGCGCAAAGATGCGGCGCAAAG
>DGDY01000314.1:13430-18606 GCA_002385675.1 Anaerolineales bacterium UBA3940
CGCAAAGATGCGGCGCAAAGATGCCTGTTTTCTCAGCCTGTATCGTAATAATACGCTGTATACTGGTTTTAGTTGACTCGAACGGTTCGCCAGGAGGGGGGAGCATGTCAGAGCACAGCGCGCTGAGGATGACGAAGGAGGCTGTCAAAGAGGATATCCTCAAGAAGCCAAACGTTATCGGCATCGGGGTTGGTTTGAAGGAGGTGCAGGGCCAACTCACCGACCAAGTGAGCATCGTTGTGCTGGTGCGGGACAAAGTCCCACGTGCCGGGCTGACTCCCAGCCAGATGGTGCCGCCGCGCGTCAACAGCTATGAGACGGATGTCGTCGAGGTCGGCGTGATCCGCGCACAGCAGGCGCGTACGGACCGCTGGCGTCCGGCGCCGGGCGGGGTAAGCATCGCGCACTACCAGGTAACAGCGGGGACGCTCGGCGCGGTCGTGCGGGACCGGGCGACCGGGCAGCGCCTCATCCTGTCGAACAACCATGTCATCGCCAACAGCAACGATGCGCAGATTGGCGACCCCATCCTCCAGCCGGGGCCAATCGACGGCGGCACCCAGCCGGGAGACGTGATCGCGTATCTGGAGCGGTTCGTGTCGATTGGCTTCCAGGTTGCGCCCGGCGAGTGCCAGGTGGCGAGCGCCTACGCGATGGTCGGCAACTTCATCGCGCGGCTGGTAGGCTCCAGCCACCGGGTTGCTCCGTTCAAGACGGCGTTCCAGGCGGTCAACGAGGTGGACGCGGCGGTTGCCCGCCCGATATCGGATAGCGACGTGCTCGATGAAATTCTGGAGATCGGCACAGTGACGGGCACGGTTCAGGCGACGCTCGGCATGCCGGTGATGAAGTCGGGCCGCACGACGGGCTTCACGACGGGCACGATCACGGTGCTGGACGCGACCGTCGAGGTGAGCTACGGCTTCGGGCGGGTGGCGCAGTTCGAGAATCAGATTGTGAGCACACCGATGTCGCAGGGCGGCGACTCCGGCTCGCTGCTGGTGGACGCCGACTCGCGGCGAGCGGTCGGGCTGCTGTTCGCCGGCTCCTCGCAGGCGACGGTGTTCAACCCGATCCAGACGGTGTTGGATGCTCTGGGGGTAACGATATGACAGAGGACCAGGAACGGCAGCAGGCCTTCGAGCGCGCCAGGGAAGTCAAGGACGCGCACGAGCAGGAACTGCTCTCCAAACGGCATGTGGTTGGCGTGGGGGTCGGGCTGCGCCAGCGTGGGGGCGAGTACACCGATACGGTGGCGCTCATCGTCATGGTGGACAGCAAACTGCCCACCGATGAGCTTGACCCCGACGACGTGATCCCCTCGGAGATCGAGGGGGTGCCGGTTGACGTGCAGGAGGTGGGGCAGATTCGCGCTCAGTAGGCAGCAGGGGTGAGGGCGGGCACTCTCCGCCCGGTGCGGGATGGGAACACCCGAACAACTCCGGTTGGCTCACGGTGTTGTAGCTCACATGGAAGCCGGAAACACCGGTCTGTCGATGCACGGGCATGGGCATGACATCAGGCCCTGATCATGCCGGGGTGCAGGCCGTTTGTTGCAAACAGGCTTTTGATGTGATAGGAACAAGATATAACACCTATCCATTGTTGAGCAGGGTGTTCGCTGAGGACATACAGAGAGGAACAAAACACGGTGAGTAACAATCAACCGGGGATGGTCGAACAGGCGGCGGTCGCTGAGTATGAGTGGCAGCCGAAGCCTGTCAACGTGTGGGTGAGCGTGCAGCCCTACAACCGGCTTCAGGCGCACATTCTGAAGGGGCTGCGCGCGCGACTCGAGGCGCGGGGCTGCATCTTTGTCGACCGGCCTGACCAGCCGACGCCGCTCGGCCCGGTCGCACATCTGGGAATTGTGTTTGGCCGGACGCTGGAGCAGGAGATCAGCCCGCTGGAGATCATGGCGAAGCTCCCCAAGCCGCGCGGCTCGATGCTGATCATCAACATCGTCGAGAGCCTGCCCGATGTGCCGCTGTTCGACCTGGCGCGAGGCCAGCTTGTGAAGAAGGCCGGGCACTTCGGGGTGATCGCCGAGGGCGACCCGGACAGCGAGCATGTCAAGCGGGCGGTCTGGGCGAGCATGGCGGGCAACAACCGCCTGCTAACCGGCAGCGAGGTCGAGATCTTCGACCAGGTGGCGCTGCGGGCGCAGGCCCACGTCAGCGCGGAGAAGGTCACGAACCACGAGGGCGACATCAGCACGCGGCTGACGTGGGCGGAATGGTGCGCCTCGCCGGTGCACGCGGATATCGCCAGGGCAGCGCGGGCGCTCGGTGCGGCGGGCATTATCGAGGATGAAGTCCCGCTGGAACAGTACGGCTCCAGCGACCAGGTGCGCAGTGTGTTGCGCTTCCTGCAGAAGGCCGCGCTCGGCGAGGGGATGCGCAGCCAGATCGATATGAACCTGCGCATCATGGGCGTGACAACCTCCGGCGGCAACAAGGTCAACGTGAGCGAGCGCCCTGAGGACGGGCATGTCATCCCCATCGGCGCGCTGACGTGGACGGGGTACATCCGCGCCATTCCGGAGGACTGCCCGATCACATACGTGCCGCCCTCCGTCGAGACGCACGAGAACGGCATGGTGTATCTGGCGAGCGCGCTCGTTAACGCCGGGCTGGTCCACGACCTTGACAGCTTCCTCGCGTATCTCAAGAACCACTTTGCCGAGCACGAAACAATTGACGTGGTGCCGGAGGGTCTGACGCCGAAGGTCACCGCGCTCGACCACTTCCACCGGCAGCCGAAGGAGGACACGATCCGCGAGCCTGACCGGGTGGAGATCGTCTACCCGGACACCGCCCGCTTCCCGGAGATCGACTTCCCGTGTGGCGTGCGCGAGGCCGAACTGCATCTACTCTCGGCGCTGTTCCAGTCGGAGAGCTTCCGTACGCCTGGCCCCCTGGGCCGGAAGGTGATCATTGCGGTGCTGCCGGGGCACGGCTCGGTCGCCGCATACGGCGGCCCGCGTGACGAGCTGACGGATGTGCTCGTCAACGGCATGGAGATGGAGGAGATCGTCCGCATTTAGCGGGGATAGCCTGAGGACGTACAGCAGCCGCGGCGGATCGTCGCGGCTGTTTTGCTTGCCTGCCCCGGCGTGCGGGAGGGGTGGGGCGTCCACTGCGTCGCTCTCAGGCTATCCGTGATTGTTCAAAGCGGGGCTTGCCGATACAATACGCGCATCTGCTGTGAAATCCTGAACGAAGCGTGTGAGGCATATATGGTCAGCTTGCAGCGCGACGAGGGCTTGCCCGGTGCGCAGGCGGCACAGGAACGGGTTACAGTCATCGAGGCGTCGTCGGGCTGGAGTGCGCTGCGGCTGGGCGAGCTGTGGGCGTACCGCGAACTGCTGCTGTTCCTCGCGTGGCGGGATGTCTCCGTGCGCTACAAGCAGACGTTGCTCGGCGCGGCGTGGGCCATCCTCCAGCCCCTGCTCAGCATGATCGTGTTCACGCTGATCTTCGGCAACTTTGCCGGGCTACCCTCCGACAACGTGCCGTACCCGGTGCTGACGTACACCGCGCTGCTGCCCTGGCAGTACTTTGCCACGGCCATGAGCAACGCCTCTAACAGCCTGGTTGGCAGCGCCAACCTGCTGACCAAGGTGTACTTCCCCCGGCTGGTGATCCCGGTGGCAGCGGTGCTTCCGGCGGCGGTGGACTTTGTGATCGCCTTTGTCATCCTCCTGGTCATGATGCTCATCTACGGCATCACACCGACGTGGAATGTGCTGTGGCTGCCGGTCTTCATGCTGCTGGCTGTAGTGACGGCGCTCGGCGTGTCGCTGTGGCTCTCGGCGCTGAACGTGCAGTACCGCGACGTGCGCTACGCGGTGCCCTTCCTCGTGCAGTTCTGGATGTACGCCTCACCGGTGGCCTATTCCAGCAGCATCATCCCCGAGCGGTGGCGGGCGCTGTATGGGCTGAACCCGATGACCGGCGTGATCGAGGGCTTCCGCTGGGCGCTGCTCGGCACGGACACCGCACCGGGCGTCTTTACGCTGATCTCGGCGGGGATCGCGGTGCTGATCCTGGTCAGCGGGGCGTTCTACTTCACCCACATGGAAAAGACCTTCGCGGACGTGGTATAGCGGCATGAGTGATGTGGCGATTGAGGTAACCGGGCTGGGCAAGCGCTACCGCATCGGTGGCCCGCAGGAGCGGTACAAGCGCTTCACCGAGACGGTGATGCACACGCTGAGCGCGCCGGTGCGCCGCCTGCGGCGGATCGGGCAGCCCCCGCCGCCGGAGGAGATGATCTGGGCGCTGCGCGACGTGTCGTTCGAGGTGGGACAGGGCGAGGTCGTCGGCATCATCGGGCGGAACGGCGCGGGCAAGAGCACACTGCTCAAGATCATCTCGCGCATCACCGAGCCGACGGAAGGGCGCGTCCGGCTGCGCGGGCGCGTCGGCTCGCTACTGGAGGTCGGGACGGGCTTCCACCCGGAGCTGACCGGGCGCGAGAACATCTACCTGAACGGGGCGATCCTCGGCATGACCCGGGCGGAGATCGAGCGCAAGTTCGATGAGATCGTGGACTTCGCCGAGATCGAGAAGTTCATCGACACGCCGGTGAAGCGCTACTCCAGCGGCATGTACGTGCGACTGGCATTTGCCGTTGCCGCGCATCTGGAGCCGGAAATCTTGCTGGTGGACGAGGTGCTGGCGGTGGGCGATGCCGCCTTCCAGAAGAAGTGCCTCGGCAAGATGGGCGACGTGGCAGGCGAGGGGCGGACGGTGCTCTTCGTGAGCCACAATATGGGCGCGATCCAGTCGCTGACAAGGCGCACGCTGGTGATCGACCGGGGGCGGCTGGTCGCCGACACCGACACCGCCACTGCCGTGCAGCAGTACCTCAGCACCCGGAACCAGCCCACTGAGGCCCATGCCATCCGCTCGCGGCATGAAGCCTTCCGCGTTGACGCGCTCCGATTCAACTACGACCTGCTGGAGAGCGGCTTCAACCGGCCCCTGACGTTTGAGATCGATGTGACGGCAGACCGGCCTCTGCACGAGGTTAGCGTGGCGCTGAGCGCAGTCAACTCGCTGGGCGCGAGGCTCCTGACGAGCGAGCGCACGCTGCCCCGGCTCCCCGCCGGGAAGAGCCGTCTGCAGGTCACCATCGCGGATCACCGGCTGCCGCCCGGCAACTACAACAC
>DGDY01000314.1:18863-20935 GCA_002385675.1 Anaerolineales bacterium UBA3940
TTCGAGCTTTCCGACATAGATGTGGACAACGCCTATTTGGTTCAGCGGCGCGACCGGATCGGCGCTTTTATCCCCGCACAGATTTGTGTCTGTGAGCCTAGTCGCGAAGGGCCTCGATGAAGAAGTACATTGTCATCACGACCATCAACCCCAAAACGGAAGGAATTGCACGCTTCGAGGCGATGCCGGGCTGGCATGTCGTCGTCGTTGGCGACCGTAAAAGCCAGCCCATCGAGTCATCCGAGCACCTGACCTTCCTGTCGCTGGAGGAACAGGCGCGGCTGGGTTATGAGTTTGCGGCGGCGTGCCCCCTTGACCACTATGCGCGCAAGAACATTGGCTATCTGTATGCGATGGAGCAGGGCGCGGATGTCATCTATGAGACAGATGACGACAACATTCCTTATCCGACATGGCAGCTTATCGAGTTTGAATGCGAGCAGCGGCTGACTTCAAGCCGGGCTTTTGCCAACGTCTACGCCTACTTTTCGGATCGTTACATCTGGCCGCGCGGCTACCCCCTCGAAGAAATACGCAGCCAAAATAGCATCGCAGTAGAGGCGGGTGCGCCGGTACGAGTCGGCGTGTGGCAGGGGGTAGTGGACGGGAGCCCCGACGTGGACGCAATCTTTCGGCTGGTCTTCGACGACCAGATCAGGTTTGAGGATCGCCCACCGGTGGCGCTGGCACGGGGCACGTACTGCCCGTTCAACTCGCAGAACACGCTGTGGCACCGCGACCTGTTCTATTACCTGTACCTGCCATCGACGGTGAGCTTCCGCTTCACGGACATCCTGCGGGGTTACATCGCGCAGCGGCTGGCATGGGAGCACGACCTTCACCTCGGGTTCATGAAGGCGATGGTTTATCAGGAGCGTAATCCGCACAATCTCATGCGGGATTTCGCCGACGAAGTCGAGGCATATCTGCATGTCGGGCGTGTCGTGTCGATCCTGTCGGCGTTTGACGCTGGTTCTGGCCCCTCAGACAACCTGGAGCGCGTTTACAGTGCGCTGCTCGCCAACGGACTGGTCGGAGAAGACGAATGCCAGCTGCTCTCCGCCTGGCTGCATGATATTGAGGCCATCAGGGGGAGCCAGGGGAGTGTCTGATTGTGGACAAGACCGAGTTCCTGACGATCTTCGCAACGTTCGAAAATCTTGATGTCGTCCAGCAGGTACTGCCGTCCATTATTGAGGAGACGAAGCAGAACGATGCCCGGCTGATCGTTCATGATTCCAGTGTGCGGGGTCGCGAGGAGAAGTGGCGTTATTTGCAGGATCTGAACCGGAACGGCGACTTCTTCCTGCTGCTCTCCGACAACCTGTCGATGGCTCACGCCCGGAACCTCTGCCTGCATCTTGGGCAGGAGTTATACGCGCCGGACTATATTTGCATGGTGGAGGACGATCACGGCTTCAAGCCGGGTCTGATCGCGCGTATGGTGGATGCCATGAAGACATACTATGGGCAGCCCTGCCTGAACGGACTGAGATACGGCCTGTTCACGGGTTGTGGTAAGCACCACTATGCGCCCCGCCATGTGCTGGAAAGTGGGCATGCCTACCCGGATGGCAGTGCTCCACCCGGCATGCTCGGGGGGGCGAACAGCTGCTTTCGCTGCGCGCCGACCTCACACTGGAACAACGTCTTGAAGGGCTATGACACCGACGAGTACCTCATCTCGACGTATCAGACGAAGCATCTGAACTTCCGCAACTATCACAAGGGCTTTACCACGATGATCGTGGATAACGGGACCCGGGTGTTTGACATCGAGACGGTTGGCCGGGGCACCAGCACTGATGGGCTGCGATTATGGGATGAGGACTACACGGCGAGCGATCCGCGCAGCCGCTATCGTGGCAAGACCGGGCCCTACGCGCCGCGTACGGAGCCGGGCGGCAGGCGGCTCAGAGCGATCAAACGCTTGTTGAAGAAGTGGCTCCCATAGAAATTGCGCCAGGGGACACCGGGCTTTAGCCCGGTGGGGAATGGCGCTTGCCCCCTTTCCTCTCCCGTGATATAATTAGATTGCTATGAGCAAGCAAACCCGGCACGCAACCTACAAC
>DGDY01000039.1 GCA_002385675.1 Anaerolineales bacterium UBA3940
CCCTCCGCGGCGGTTGTTGGCCGCTACTCCCTCAGCGAGCAGGTGGGCCGCCCGGCGATGCAGTTCTCCCAGTCGGCGCGCAGAGCATCGGCCTCCGCGACGTCCAGCCATTGCTGCAGCCAGTCGTTCATCCCCTCCGCCTCGATCTGCCCGCCTGCCCGCTGGAGCGTGCCTTCCAGCCCGTAGCGGTTGATCAGGAGCCGGATGAGCAGGCTCTCCGGCTGGCTCATGCTGAGCAGCCCCTGCTCGGAGAGCGGCAGGTGCCGAACATCCACGCCCAGATCGTCAAGCGCCCACGCGATAAAGCCTAGCGAGAACGGCCCGCCCGGCTCGATCGGGCTGTTCTCCCCGGCCAGCATCACCGCCCCCGCCACATCCCACAGGGCGGCGGCGTGTACCTCCTCACGCGGGCTGACGCCCGGCTGTCGCAGCGTCGTGTAAGGCGAGCTAACCCAGATCAGCGCGTCGTAACCTTCCGGGTAGTTGTCTGCCCCCCGCGCGAAGAACTCCGAGGGTGTGAGCGGCGTGAGCAGTACCAGGTAGCGCGGCTCCGGCTCTGGCGCGAGGTTGAACACGCCGCTCAGGTGCGCGTAGGCGCGCTCCAACTCGTCGAGCAGCCCCTCCGCCGACTCTGCATCGAGGTCATAGTAGAGCAGGTCGAAGTGCTCGCTCGACTCGCGCCGCTCCTCCCCCCACATATCGAGCGTAAACCGGGTGTGAACCCAGCCGGTTGCGTCCAGCCGGTACGGTTCGAAGCCGACCAGCATCTCGCCCGCACGCCGGGAGGCGGACGGCACGCGCGAGTACCGTACCTCGGCGAACAGGACGTCGCCCACACGCTGCACGCTCCGCACGCGGATGCTGTCTGGCTCCGCCTCCGTCTCGATAGCGGGGTCGACGACGACCTGCTGCGTGCCGGGGTTGAGATCCTGGTACAGCAGCATCGCCTCGGTCGGCTGGCGGCGGCTGAGCAGCGCCGCCTCGGCGCGCAGGCGGAAGGCGATGTAATCCCGCCAATCGACGGGCAGATCGATGGCGCTGGTGCCCGTCAGCGTCTGGAGCACCGGCACGAGCCGGTCGTCGCGCTGGATGGCCCGCGTGAAGGCAGGCATGATCTCCGGGCCGAACTCATCCTCAAGCGGCGAGAAGAACGTCGAGGGTGGCGCCGCCGGGTCGAGCCGGTCGTGCAGCCACGCGGCAAGCTCGCCCTCCACCCAGCGCAGGTCGGATGTCTCGCGCGGGGTGCTGGAGCCGCCTGTAGCCCGCGCCGCGCGATGAGTGATGGCCTGCGCCCAGCGCTCGGCGATGGCCTGTGTCAGCGCGGTCGTCAGCTCCGGGTCGAGCATTTCGGGGTCTTCAGGCACGCGGTGCAGCGACGGCGAGGGCACGATAAGCTGATCGGCGGGGTTGCCGGACCAGCCGGGCCGTGCGAGCGGGTCGAGGCTGACGACGACGCGGATGGGTTCGGGCTGTACGGCGTTTGGGTGGTCGCAACCGGTGAGGCGGCAGGCGTGATCCCACCACGCTTCGAGGCGGGGCAGCAGCGCCTCGACAGCAGGCCGGTCGCCCTCGCGGAACGAGGCGGTGAAGTGCTCGGTGCTCTCCTCTGCCAGGTCGCCGAGGGCGTCGGGCGGCAGGCTGGTATGCTCCCAGCCGCGCTCGGTGTGGACGTAGTACCACGTCACGCGGTAGGGCGTGCCGTCGAGGACTTCGCGCAGCGTCACCCGCGCGTGGTCGCCGTCGATCTGCATGTCGAGGATTTCGCCGGGGACGCTCAGGCGCGAGCCAAGCTCCTGGTACTCGTCAAACACGTCGGCCTGTATGCGCCGCCACTCGCCCTCGTCGGCCTGCAGGCCGAGAAAGGCGCCCCGGTCGCCAAGGCGCAGCGCCAGCGTCTCGGCGGCAACGGCTGTCTCCAGTTGTATCTGCAGCCGCTCGGAGATCGCCCGCAGCCGCAGCGTCACGGCGAGACCGATCGCCGCGATAACCCCGCCCACGATAATGATGATGTTGCGAATACGCCGCAGGCGCTGGCGGCGTGCGAGCGCTGCTGCCGGGTCTTCGCCCGCTTCCTCCCAGTCGTCCTCGGACTCGACTTCCCAGTCCAGCCTGATACCCATGCCCTCGCCCGACTCTACTACGCCTGCCTGTGTCTACTTATGATAGCATGCCCGGCCCCCCGGTTAAAGCTGGTAGGATGGAGTCCACAGAGGGCACGGATGAAGGTTCAATGGGGCATGGCAGGGGCCGGTTTCAGACCGACCCCTACCACTCCTTTCGACGATGGGTCGCGAGACGACCACCGGCAGAGGGGCCCAGTTGGTGCAGATACGTACGCGTATGGATTATGTCACATCCATCGCCAGCCGGAAGCCCAGCAGCGGCACGCACGCGCGGGGATCGACCTCCCGCCGCTGATCGCAGTGCATCTCGCTGCGGTCGCGGTCATACGCGCCGCCGCGCACGCAGCGAGCGCCCGCCCCGCCGATGTTCTCGCGTCCGTCGTTGGCGCGGTAGGGGTAGGGCCGGTACAGGCTGCTCGTCCACTCCCAGACGTTGCCGCCCATATCGAACACGCCCTCCGGCGTCTGGTCTTTGGGGAAGATGCCCACCGCCGACGTCTGGCGGACGCCCGACTCGCGGGTGTTCACGTCGTCGTTGCTGGCCCGGTTGCCAAACGGGTATTTGCGCCGCTCCAACCCGGCGGCGGCGCGCTCCCATTCCGCCTCGGTGAGCAGCCGGTACGGCTTCTTTGTCTTGGCCCGCAGCCAGTTGACGTAGGCGATGGCCTCGTACCAGGTGATGCCCACCACGGGCCGGTTGGGGATGCCAAGGCACGGGTCGCCCAGATAGCCGCCAAGATGCCACGCTTGATTGCGCCAGACACGCCCCGCGCTCGTCCAGTACTCGTCGCGTTCGTACTCGCCGGAGTTCCAGAACTCGGCAAACTGCGCGTTCGTTACCGGGTAGCGGGCAATGGCGAACGGCTTGAGCGTCACGGTATGCTGCTCCTTGCCCTCGCCCAGCCTGAAGCGCCCACCCTTGATGACCACCATCTCCGGCTCGCGCGTGCAGACACCGGGGCGTGGGTCGCCGAGAATGCCCAGCGCGTCGCCGGCCTTCACCCGCTCGACGGGGCTCAGGTGCCCGCCCTCCACCAGCGCGACAAGCTGCTCCATCAGCACGGGGACAAGCTCGCGGCCCAGATGATCGTGGCTCTCGGCGTTTGCGCGCCCGTAGATCGTGAGCATTTCTGCCGCCCACCACACGGCCCGCCAACCCTCCGGACCGGTCGGGTGCGTGCGTTTGATCAGCGCGTTGATGGCTGCCAGCGGACGGCCTCGCTCATGCTGGTTGAGTACAAGGTGCCCGATGGCAAGCAGCAGCACCTCATGCCAGATATCGCCCTGGCGTACCAGGTCGGCAATGCAGTAGATGAGGTCCAGTTCGTTGACGATGTGGACCGCCGCCAGGAACTCCTGAAAGCCCCGGTGGGGGAAGGCGTACGTGCGGTCGCCGTTGGGCGGCTGGCCCTTGCCGATGAGCAGGCCCGCCTCCTGTTCGATGAAGTCGCAGAAGCGGGCAGCCTTCTGCAGGTCGTTGTTGAGATGCCTGCCCAGTATGGTGAGCACCTCGCTGTGCGGGATATCGACGTCGCGACGGCTGCGGCTCTGCTCGCTGTGCATGTGGTAGGCAAGCTCACACAGGCCGCTGACAAGCTGGTCCTCGCGAGCGCCAAGCTGATCGATGATGCCTGCCTCCCAGCCGTTCTCCGGCGTCAGGCGGGGCTGCGTCCACTTCCACAGCAGCAGGTTGATGCATTCGTTGTACAGGCGGGCGCGATCGCGTGGGAGCTTGCCCCAGTAAGTGTGGACGACGCAGATCACCGTGAGCAGCATCGGGTTGTGGGGAAGGCCTTCGAGCGAGGAGATTGCCTCACGCAGATCGCTCGCCTCTTCCTCGGCGGCTTCCCGGCTGCGCACGCCGCGCCGCACAAGCGCCTCGTACCACCGGCTGATGAACTCGTCGATGGCCTCGTCGCTCAACCGGTCGAGGGTGACGTCGACCACCCGCCTGTGCTGGTCGAGACGCCAGTCCGGATCGGTATAGGAGAGCGTGCGGCAGGTGACGATGAAGCGGCTGTCCGGGTAGCTCGCGGTAAAGTCGTTAATCGCGTCGCGCACGATGTGGCGCTTCTTGAGGTCGGCGATCTCGTCCAGCCCGTCGAACATGACCAGGCATTGCCCCTTGCGCAGCGCACGGTGAACCTCGTCGGCCAGCTCCGCGAAGCCGTGCTCGACCAACTGCGCCTGGATGTGCTCCTTCAGCAGGCGGGCGGTGCCCCGCTGCGTGCGCTTTGGCAGATCGCGGACGAAATCGCGCAGGGTAACGCGGATGGGCAGCAGCGCCCCGTGTGACCAGTTCACGGCGGGGCGGCGGCTCGTCTGCGGCAGGCTGAGCCGGTCCAGGTAGTAGCTGCTGTCGTGCGGGTTGAGGCGCGCACCAGCCAGGCAAGTGGTCAGGAAGTTGAGCAGTGTCGTCTTGCCCGAGCCGGGGTCGCCGAGGATGACGAGCACGCGAGTGCGGTTGATGACATCCAGCACGGGGACCGGCACGCGGGCGTCCGGGGCGTCGCCGCGCTCCAGCGCGTCCTGCGTGCGCCGCACGTTGAGATGCACGAACACCTCGTCGAGCTTGATATCGGGTGCGACGCTGCCATCGAGCATCCGCACGTTGAGGTCGCCGAGCGGCACCCGGCTGGAGTGCTCTATCAGCCAGTTGAGGTAGGCGCGCTCTACCTGGTTTACCGGCACGCCTGCTTCGGCCCCGTTGCTGTTCGAGATATTGATCGTCACACTGTCGATTTTCATCTCGGTGTGGGTCAGTTCGCCATCGCCGATGACGGAGTCTTTTACCACATCGGCGTGTACTTCGTTGTGATCGCGCCCGATGACTGTCTCCCCGGAGGGGGCAGGCAACACGGAAAGCTCGCTGCGCAGCGCTTCCGCCCAGCGGTTTAACTCCCAGCACAGCCGCTCCAGATGCTTCTTCGCGGCGGGGTTCTTCACGCCCAGGCTCAGTACGTACTGTATCTCCCTGACTCTTTCTTCGACCCAGGCCAGTTTCTGTTCGTCGGGCCAGTTTTCGTAGTCAAAAGGCACAGGCAGATTGTTGCTCATGTCATAGCTCCCCAGTTGCCTTCTCACAGTCTCACACCTACAATGAGGATATAACAAAGGAGAAACTAATGGATAACCAACCTGATACTAACCTAACAGATCGAGATCGGAATAATGAGCACACTGGCAGCCGGGTCGGCGGCAATCAAAATATCGTGTACGGAAACGTGACCGGCGGCGTGGTTGGCCGGGGCACGGTGAATGCCACCAACATCGCCGGGGGCGATGTGAACAACGGTGCGCGGGAGGCGGCTATGCCGCGCGAGTTCGCCGATCTGGTGAGCGAGCTGGAGCAGCTCATCGTCGAGGCCCGGGACGCTGGGGAGATGCCCAAGCCTGTCGCCGAGAAAGCCCTGAGCAACCTCAGTGAGGCGGTTGCGATCATCAAGAAGGAGGAGAAGCCGCCCAAAAATGAGATCATGCGCCGGCTCCAGTATGTGGCGGACGTGATCGACGCCATCGTTGATATGGTTACTGAAGCCGGCGGCGCTGCCGGCATCCTGCTCAAGGCGCTGCCAGTTATCAACCTGCTAATCAAGACCGCCGGGCGTATCTTCTGACCGGGCGGTT
This sequence comes from Anaerolineales bacterium UBA3940, assembly GCA_002385675.1. Lineage (GTDB taxonomy): Bacteria > Chloroflexota > Anaerolineae > Aggregatilineales > UBA3940 > UBA3940. The sequence goes on from DGDY01000039.1 coordinate 5,751, forward strand.
AACCGGGGCAGGTCAGGCCGGGAGCGCGCCACTACCCAGCTTAGCGCCTGCAGAAGTTCGTTCTGCACCTGGCTTTCCCGCTCCCACGCCGCTCTCGGCGAAAGCTCGGTGAGCGTTTCAGCAAGCGCGCGCGCAACCGCCAGCAGGTCTTCGCTCTCGAACGGCAGGTGCGGCAGGTTGCGGATCAGGTTGCCGAGCGTGATCCCCGCCGAGCAGCGTATCTCAAGCTGGTCGCTGCGCAACAGGAATTGCAGCCGGTCGAGCACGTCGGGCGGGATGTCCCGCGCGTGCGCCAGCCCCTTCACGGCGGCCAGCCTGACCCGGCTGTTCTCCGACTGCACCGCGTCGATCAAAATGCGCAGCGTCGCCGTGCTGTCGTCCAGCGAGTAGCCCAGAATTTCAATCGCGTACGAGCGCGCCTCGTTATTGATGCGTCGCCCGTAGCGCATCTCACCCTCGCGCGGCGTGGCGAGGTCCATCAACTCGTGGAGCACATCCAGGCTGAGCGGCGCGTGGTCGCGCAGGCAGGCGACGATCTCCTCCCCGTGCGTGTTGCCGTAGTCGTGCAGTGTCTGTACAAGCGCCAGCAGCGCCCAGTCCGGTAGCTGGCGCTGGCGGGCCATCGCCGTGATAGCCAGCCCCTTGATCGGGTGCTCCGGCATGCGCAGCAGCCCGGCGAGGTGGTCGAGCACGTCGGTGCCGGGGTACTCCATCTGCCCGATGGTTTCCAGCACGGCCTCGCGGACCGCCATGCTGCGGTCGCTGAGCAGCGTGTTCAGGATCATCTGCTGCTCGTAGTCCGGCTGCCTCACATGTGCCAGCGCGCGCGCCACGGCAAGCCGCACCTCGTCGATGGGGTCGGCGACGATGTGCGTGAGCATGTGCATCACGTGCGGGTGATCCTGCCCCTTGCGCACGAGCGGGTCGATCACCGCTGCACGTACGCTGTCCGCGCCGTCGTTGAGACGGTCCAGCAGGGCGTCGAGGATCTCGGGGTCGTCGTTCTGACACGCGCCGAGCGCCTCAATCGCGGCGATGCGCACGCCGGGGTCCGGGTCATCCGACCAGCGGATAAGCTGGCGAAGAACCTGATCGGGCAGCGTGACCGGGCGCGCGAGCGCGGTCACGGCGGCGGCCCGGAAGGGAGGGTCGGCGTCGGCAATGGCCCGGTAAATGGTCGTGAGGGCGTCGTCAGGCAGGTCGTACACGAGCGCCAGCGTCTTGACGGCCAACTGGCGAGTCATCTCGTCCGGGTCGTTGAGCAGGCGCAGCAGCTCGACGATAGCGGGCCGGGGCAGCGCGCGGATCTGCATCAGGCGGCGCAGCCCCACCCGGCGACGGACGGCGTCGCCGTTGTGCAGGTAGCTCAGCCACATGTTGAGCTCTTCCATCGGCACCGACCCGGCGCTTTGAAGTGCCTCCTGCGCGAGCGCACACGTCTGCTCGTCGAGGTCGTTGGTCAGGCGGACGAGCAGCCGGTACATCTCGTGCTTGAGCGGCCTGAGATGCTTGAGCGCCCGCGCGACCGCCCGGCGCACCAGCACCGGCTGCTCGAGGACGTCCATCCTGAGCAGCGCATCCTGCGCCTCGTCGTAAAGCGAGGGCCAGAAGGTCAGCGCGTCAACGGCGTAGGCCTGCAGGTATTCGTCCGCGATGTTGAGGTGGTCGGTCACGACCTGAAAGGCGTAGCGGACAGCGGACGTCCCGTCCAGGCGGATCAGGTGGCGGCGGGCGCTGTCGAAGATCAGTGTGAAGCGGCCCAGGCTGCCCCGCTCGCCGTTGAGCCACAGGCGCGTCACCTGCTCGACAACCGTCCGCGTGACCTCAGGGCGTGCCTCGATGCCCTCGCCAAGCAGCCGCGCGGCGAACAGCAGATCACGCTTGAGCAGCGACTCGAACGGGCTGGACGCCTGCCCGAACATCACGGCGCGGTCGCTGCGGGCCAGCACCGCCGTCTCGATCAGGTCGGAAGCGTTGTCAGGCGAGGACAGGGCCGTGAACCCGATCGCCAGCGCGATAACCTCCGTCCAGCGTGGGTTGTGCAGATGCTCGCGGATGCGGTGCGGCGCGTGCCGGAAGCTCGACACCATGCGCCGCGCGGCGAAATACTCCTGAAGCCCCTGGTATACGAAGCCGTAGCGCTGCGGCGCGAGTTCGACGAGCACGCCGGGGTGCAGGCGCAGCGTGCCGATGAAGTCCCCAACGGCCTCGTGGACCTGCTCCGGCGTGGCCTCCGGGTGCATGTCGCTCCAGATGTTGCCAAGGATCTGCTCAAGTTCGTGGTTGCTGATAGTGCCGGTTGGGCGCGTGGTGTGCAGCCAGTAGGCCAGCTCGCCGAGCAGCGTGACAACCTCGCCCGCGAGCACGGTGGGCCGGTGATGCGCCGCCTGTGGCAGCCGCCACTCATGTATGAGCGCCTCGGCAATGTACTGGTAGAGGGCTGCCTTGTCCGTCGGCAGCACGCTGCCCGGCTGGTAGACCTCGACCAGCATGCGCAGCAGCAGTGGGTTGTTCAGCAGCGCGAACAGGCGCGGGTTCGCATTGATGCCCTGCAGGAGGTCCCACATCTCCGTGCTGGCCTGGCGCATCACATCCTTGTCGCTGCGGAGGGGCCAGCGCAGGCGGACGAGCGTGCGCTTCCAGTTGAGCACGAAGGCGCTGATCTGCTCGCGGTCGAGCGGCCTGAGCAGATAGCTCGTGAAGGTAGAGGGCAGGGGGGTGGCGTCGTAGCCCTCGACGCGGCTGGTGACGATCACCTGGTTGCCGCTGGCCCACCACTCGTCGGCGGCATCTGCCACGGCGGCGACAAGCGCCTGCCGCTGCTCGTCCGTCGCCGCCTGGTCAAGCCCATCGAGCAGGATCAGGCACTGCCCGCCGGCGATCAGGCTCTGCACCATTGGGATGACCGCCTCGTCGTGGGCGAGTTCTGCCGCTGAGCGCACGACGAACTCGTGCAGGCTGCTGAACGCGTCGCAGCGCTCGATATACTCGGCGAGGCTGACGTACACCGGAAGCTGCCACGCCAGCCGGTAATGCACGGACCCATCGAACGATCGCTCGACTTCCAGCCCGCCCGCAGGATCCTCAAGCAGCATGGTTGCGTACTGCAGGGCGATGAAGCGCAGCAGCGTCGTCTTGCCTGCGCCCATCCCGCCGAGCACGAGCACCCGGTCATGGCGGGTCAGCACCTCGCCGATCTCGATACCGGGGTGAGCCAGAAGCTCCCGCACGTTAACCGGCGTGTGGAAGGCGTTCAACTCCGGGGCGTCGTAGTGCGCGGTCTGGTAGCGGATGGCGTCGACCGGGTGGTTGTAGTCGGCCAGGGGGACGAGCCGCAGCGGCACGAACACGTCTTGCAGGGGCACGGCGAGGTGGCCCGCGCTGCCCGTGATGCGCGTGCAAGCGGCGAGGTATGCCGTGAACGTCGACTCGTCGAACGGGAGCTCGCCGATGACGGTATATGCGCCGGGCCGGTAGCCGCCGTTGCCGTCGTCGTCATCCGCCGGCATCTCCTCGATGAGTGCCAGCAGGTCCTTCCACTCAAGGAGATGGTTAAAGACCTCGTTGTGCCGGGTGAGCGCCTTCGTCATCTCAAAGGCGAAGGTCTGCATGGGCAGAATCCACTCGCCCCAGTAGGGCGGCAAATGGCGGTCACCGTTCAGGCTCGCCACCCGGCGGATCTCCTGGTACAGGTCCCAGAGTTGCTCGGCGGCATTCTGCGAGCCGAACAGGTAGGCGCGCCACAGGTTCTGGGCGAATGCATAACGCCGATCACCGGCATATTCAAAGGCGCTGGCGAAGTCAACCAGCCAGTTCTGGTACGTCTCTGACGTGCTGCCAAACCGGGTTTGTGCCTCATCGATGGCGGCTTCAAGAAGCTCTCTGTTGCAGGCTGCCTGGAGGTTGTGTTGGAGGATGATGTACATGCTGTCGTCGGTTGCGTCGCTGTACTGACGGCAGAGATCAATCAGCGACTCAAATAACCGCACAGCCGCCTGTGATAAGGCTGACGTTATGAGAGGGATGGGCATTGGGTATTTCTTTCGCGTTGCCAAGTGCCGCCGCGCCCCACAATTCGCGAGAAGCACTTGCCAGAGGGACTGGGTACTCGTATGATAGTAGCACTCTTCGTTAGCAACCGTATTATAACCATAATATAACTTCTATCGAATGTAAAGATTTCTAACCAAAAGTTCATATGAGGCGGCTGCCATGACACTGCTCACAATATGGCCTTATTTACTGACAATCCCCGCCCTGCTGGTGGGGATGGCCCTCGGCTGGCAGATCCGCTCCGCTCGCCTGCGCCGGGAGCTTGCCAACCGGGGAACTCCACTCTCGTCCGCCGCCTACGCCCACACCCGCCTGAAAGATAAGCACATCGACCCCGAAGGTGTCAAGCACGAACTGGAGTTTGCAGAGCGCCAGCTTGATGCTATCCGGAGCGCGGTTGCCAGAGCCCGCCAGCAGGCGGACGACCTCGACCGGGAGCACGCGCAGCTTCTGCAGGAGATCGAGGTACGGCGTCAGGAGCTGCAGGAGGATCGCCGCACGCTGGAGGCCCTGCGCCAGAAGGCCCAGTCCGCACAGGAAGAGATGCTAGCAGACATCGACCTGGGCGGCCAGGAGATCGAAGAGCTGGAGCGGATGCGCGACACCTACGCCCAGCGCATCAACCGGCTGACCCAGCAGGTCGAGGAGCAGGTTAGCCAGCTTGACCGGCTCCGCCGCGCGTACAACGAGAACATCGAGGCTGCCGAGCGGCTCCGGGCCGAGGCGCAGCAGGCCGACGCCGAGTATGAGCGGCTGCTCCGCGAGCGGCAGCAGCGTGACCGCGACCTGAAGCTGCTGCGCGAGCAGATCGCCGAGCGCACGGCGATCCTGCAGGGGTTGATCAAGCAGCAGCGCGACCTGGGTGATGTCCAGATCGACGAGTCGGCGCTGAAGCCGGTGCCGCCGCGCGGCGGTCGTCCGCGCCTGCCGGGTGGCTCGCCCCGCCGCCTGCCTGACGGGCGGGGGGATTAAGGGGCCACCCCTTGTGTGGCTTCAGCCGCTACGCCCTCATCCCGGCCACGACCTGCGGTCGCTGGGAGAGAAGCCCTCACCCCCGGCCCCTCTCCCGGTCGCGACCTGCGGTCGCTGGGAGAGGGCAGAGGATGATTCCCGCGCCCGCTATTCCTCGATAATCTCGTAGTCGTGCGTGACGGGGCCGGCGTGCCGGAGCGTCGCCGCGACTGAACAGTACTTCTCGTGCGAGATCCGGATCGCATCCTCGACGGCTTTCTCGCTCAGGTCGCGGCCCCTGACGACGAAATGCATGTGAAACCCGGTGAACGTCCAGGGCGGGTCGGGCTGCTGCTCGCCGGTAACGCGCACCTCCAGCCCGGTTAGCTTCTGTCGCTTCTTCTGCAGGATGTCGACCACGCCGTGCGCGGTGCAGCTTCCCAGCGCCAGCAGCAGCAGGTCGGACGGCTTTGCGCCGATGCGCCCGTCCTCCTTCGGCGTGGAGATCACAATGCCGTGATCGGTGCTGTCTACGCCGACGAACCGCTTCTCCTCAAGCCACTTGATCGTTGCTTCGGCCAAAACAAGACCTCGCTGTTTCTGCTATGCAAGGTGGGTTACAGCAGGGAATGCAGCGCGAGCACGGCCTGCCCGAGGCTCAGCCCGCCGTCGTTGGCGGGAACCTGCCGGTGCGTCAGCACGTCGAAGCCCGCGGCGCGCAGCCGCTCCCGCGCGAGGCGCAGCAGCAGCCGGTTCTGAAACACGCCGCCGGAGAGCGCCGCCGTCGCCAGCCCGTACCGCTCGCGTACCTGCTCCGCCGCCCGCACGGCCATCTCGGCGATCGTCACGTGGAAGGCGGCGGCGATCTGCGACACGGGGCGGCCCGCCAGCACATCCTCGGAGATGGCGGCCAGCAGCTCGCCCAGCCGGATCTCGCCGCTCTCCTCCAGTGAGAACGGGTAGGGCCGCACCGACGCCGGGTCAACGCTCCGCGCGGCAAGCTCCAGTGCTATCGCCGCCTGCGCCTCGAAGGTCGTGACTGTGCACACGCCCGTCATGGCGGACACCGCATCGAACAGCCGCCCACAGCTTGAGGTCGGCGGGCTGTTCAAACCGCGCTTGACCTGCTGCGCAACGATCAGCCGCTCCTGCTCCGGCAGCCCGTCAAAGGCGGGCAACGGCGGGATCTCGCCCTGCGTGGCGAGCAGGTAGCCCCACGCGATGCGGTACGGGCGGCGGATAGCCGCCTCACCGCCGGGCAGGGGCAGGTACTCCAGATGGGCGGCCCGCTCGTAGCCGCGCACGTCCGCCACCAGCACCTCGCCACCCCAGATCGCGCCATCCGGCCCGTAGCCGGTGCCGTCGAGCGCCACACCGATGACCGGGCCGGGGTGCCCGTGCTCGGCGAGGCAGCTTGCGATATGCGCGTGGTGGTGCTGCGCCTCGACTCGCGGCAGGCCCCGTGCCTCCGCCAGCTCCCGTGCGAGGCGGGTGGTCAGGTAGGCCGGGTGCATGTCATGCGCGATGACCTCCGGCGTCACCTTGAACACGCGGCTCAGGTGGTCAAGCGCATCCCGGAAGTAGTCCAGCGCCTCGACCGAGTTCACCTCGCCGATGTGCTGGCTGAGGAACGCCTCGTTCTCCCGCACCAGACACAGCGTGTTCTTCATCTCCGCACCGGCGGCGAACAGGTGCTTCGGGCTGGACCACGCCAGCCGCACCGGGTAGGGCGCGTCCCCGCGCGCGCGGCGAAGCGGCTGCCGGGCCGCGTCCTGCTCCCCGGCGAAGCGGTCCACCCACCAGACGGCGTCGTCCACGCGCATGCGGATAGGCCGGTTGTGCAGCAGGAAGGCGTCGGCAAGGTGCGCGAGCTTCTCCTGTGCCTCGTCATTCTCTTTGATGATCGGAAGGTCGCTGAGGTTGCCACTTGTCATGACGAGTGGCACGCCCGCGTCATGCAGCAGGATGTGATGCAGCGGCGTGGTGGGCAGCATCACGCCGAGCATGGGGTTATCCGGCGCGACGGACGGCGCAACCGTCGACTCGGTTCGCGTATACAGCAGCACGACCGGGGCCGCGGTGCTCTCCAGCAGCGCCGCCTCATCCTCGTTGACGACGCAGTGCTCGCGCACCTCGTCGAGCGTCGCCATCATCACGGCGAAGGGCTTATCCGGGCGCGACTTGCGCTCGCGGAGCCGCCTCACTACCGTGTCGCTCGTCGCGTCGCACGCCAGTTGGAAGCCGCCCAGCCCCTTCAGCGCGACGATGTACCCGGCGCGGAGCAGCGCCGCCGTCCGCGCGATGTCGTCCTCCAGCCCATCCGCCCCGACCTCATCGAGCAGTTCCGCAGGGGCGACCAGTTCGACGTGCGGCCCGCAGACCGGGCAGGCGTTGGGCTGCGCGTGGAAGCGGCGGTTGAGCGGGTCCTCGTACTCGGCGCGGCACTGCGGGCACATCTCAAAGATGCGCATGGTCGTCTGCGGGCGGTCGTAGGGCATCGCCTCGATGATGGTGTAGCGCGGCCCGCAGTTGGTGCAATTGGTGAAGGGGTAGCGGTAGCGGCGGTCTGCCGGGTCGAACAGCTCGCGCAGGCAGTCGGGGCAGGT
>DGDY01000201.1:0-199 GCA_002385675.1 Anaerolineales bacterium UBA3940
GCCACTCCTCGAACTGCCGCTCGACTACCCGCGCCCGGCGGTGCAGACGCACGACGGGGCGCACTACACGTTCGAACTGCCGCTCGGGCTTGTGGAGAAGCTCAACGCCCTGGCGCGCGAGCACGACGCGACGCTGTTTATGACGCTGCTCGCGGCGTGGCAGGTAGTGCTCTCACGCTACAGCGGGCAGACGGACATC
>DGDY01000201.1:578-2014 GCA_002385675.1 Anaerolineales bacterium UBA3940
GCTCCAGCCCGAGCGTGAGATGAGCCACACGCCTTTCTTCCAGGTGCTGTTTGACCTGGGCCGGGCAAGCTGGGAGAACGTCCGGCTGGGCGACCTGGAGATGCGCGTCATGGAGGTGGAGACGCGCATGGCCAAGTTCGACCTCTCGCTGCTGATGCTGGAGCACACCGGGGGCATCAAGGCAACGCTGGAATACAACACGAACCTGTTCGCGCCGCAGACCATCGAGCGGATGGCGGGGCACATCACCACGCTGCTTGAGGCGGTCGCCGAGGCCCCTGATACGCGCATCACGGAACTGCCGCTGCTGACGGAGGCCGAGCGGCGGCAGATTCTGGTGGAGTGGAACGATACCGCCGCCCCCTACGACCGCGAGCGCTGCCTGCACGAGTCGTTCGAGGCGCTGGCGGCGCAGCACCCCGACGCCGAGGCGGTTGTATACGGTGAGAAGGTGCTGACCTTCGGCGAGTTGAACCGCCGGGCGAACCAGCTTGCCCGCCACCTGCGGGCACGTGGGGCCGGGCCGGAAAAGCTCGTCGGGCTGACGGTTGAGCGCTCGGCGGAGATGGTTGTGGCGCTGCTCGGCATCCTGAAGGCGGGCGCGGCCTACCTGCCGCTTGACCCGTCCTACCCGCGCGACCGGCTGGCGTTCATGCTGAAGGATGCGGGCGCGCCGGTGCTGGTTACCCGCTCGCACCTGCGCGATCACCTGCCAGCCGCCGGGCTGGAGGTCGTGTGTCTGGACACCGACTGGCCGGAGATCGAGCAGCACGACGGCGAGAACTTCGACAGCGGCGCAACGCCGGAGAACCTCGCCTACGTGATCTATACGTCCGGCTCGACGGGCCAGCCCAAGGGCGTGATGATCGAGCACCGCTCGGTGCAGAACCTGGCCGCCGCGCTGGACGCGATGATCTACCGCTACCTGCCGCAGCGGCGGCTGCGCATCAGCCTGAACGCGCCGCTCTCGTTCGACGCCTCGGTGCAGCAGCTTGTCATGATGCTCACACGCGGGCACACGCTCGTGATCGTCCCGCAAGAGGTCCGCGCCGACGGCCCGGCGCTGCTGCGCTTTATCCGCGAGCAGCGGATTGAACTGGTCGATTGTGTGCCGTCGCAACTTCAACTGCTGCTGGCAGCAGGGCTACTCTCGGATGGCGGGTCCGCACCGCTGGCGATGCTGCCCGGCGGCGAGGCCATTGACCCGGCGATGTGGCAGGCGCTGCGCGAGGCACCCTCGACCGAGTTCTTTAATATGTACGGACCGACCGAGTGCACGGTCGACTCGACGATTGGCCGCGTGAAGACGAGCGGCGAGCGCCCGACGATTGGTCGCCCCGTCACCAACGCGCGGCTGTATGTGCTGGACGGGCGCGGGCAGCCGGTGCCGGTCGGCGTGCCCGGTGAGCTTTACATCGGCGGGGCGGGGGTAGCGC
>DGDY01000201.1:2195-5321 GCA_002385675.1 Anaerolineales bacterium UBA3940
AGCCGGGCGCGCGGATGTACAAAACCGGCGACCTCGTCCGCTACCTGCCGGATGGCAATGTCGAGTTCCTGGGGCGCACCGACCATCAGGTGAAGCTGCGCGGCTTCCGCATGGAGCTGGGCGAAATCGAGGCGGGGCTGAAGGCTCACCCCGCCGTGGCGGATGCCGCCGTGCTGGTGCGGGAGGATCGCCCCGGCGATGCGCGGCTCGTCGGCTACGTCGTGCCGGAGGCGGGCGCTGCCCCGACCGTGGACGACCTGCGAACCTTCCTCGGGCGGACGCTGCCCGAGTACATGGTCCCGGCGCTGTACGTGTTCCTCGAGGCGATGCCGCTCACGCCGAACGGCAAGGTGGATCGCAGGGCGCTGCCCGCGCCGGACTGGGCAGGCGAGGCGGCAGACGAGTACGTCGCACCGCGCACCCCGACCGAAGAAGTGCTGGCAGGGCTGTTCGCGGCGGTGCTGCGCGTGGAGCGGGTCGGCGCGACGAGCGACTTCTTCGCGCTGGGCGGGCACTCGCTGCTGGCGACCCAGCTTGTCTCCCGCGTGCGCGAGGCGTTTAACGTAGACCTGCCGCTGCGGACGCTGTTCCAGCACAGCACGGTTGAGCGGCTGGCGAAGGAGATCGAGCAGCTTCAGCGGGCCGCCGTCGGGCCCGATGCGCCGCCCATCGAGCGCATCCCGCGGGAGGGCAACCTGCCGCTGTCGTTTGCGCAGCAGCGGCTCTGGTTCCTTGACCAGTTCGAGCCGGAAAGCCCGGCGTACAACGTCCCGGTTGCCGTGCGGCTCGAAGGCGCGGTGGATGCCGAACTGCTTGAGCGCTGCCTGAACGAGATCGTGCAGCGTCACGAGTCGCTGCGCACCATCTTCCCGACGATCAACGGGCGGCCAGGGCAGGTCATCGCGCCGAAGCTCACCCTGCCGCTGCGCGTCGTCAGCCTGGCGCATCTCCCCGAGGCCGAGCGCGAGAAGGAGGCCCGCCGCCTTGCCGAGCAGGAGGCTCAGCGCCCGTTCAGCCTGGCGCATGGCCCGCTGCTGCGCGCGCGGCTCTTCCGGCTGGCTGAGGACGAGCACATCCTCATGCTCGTCATGCACCACATCATCTCCGACGGCTGGTCGTCGGCGGTCATGGTCGAGGAACTGGTGCGGCTGTATGAGGCGTTCGGTGCGGGCAAGCCCTCGCCGCTGCCCGACCTGCCCATCCAGTACGTTGATTACGCCCACTGGCAGCGCAAGTGGCTGAAGGGCGACGTGCTGGAGCGGCAGCTTGATTACTGGCGCAAGCAGCTTGCAGGCGCGCCGCCGCTTTTGGAACTGCCCACCGACCGCCCGCGCCCGGCCACGCAGACCAATCACGGCAGCTACCGGCCTGTCAGCCTGCCGCCTGCGCTCGTCCGGCGCGTGCGCGAGTTGAGCCGCCGGGAGGGTGTCACGCCGTTCATGACGCTGCTGGCCGCCTTCCAGACGCTGCTCTCGCGCTATAGCGGGCAGGATGACATCAGCGTCGGCACGCCGATTGCGGGCCGGGGCCGCGTCGAGGTGGAGGGGCTGGTCGGGCTGTTCGTGAACACGCTCGTCATGCGGACCGACCTCTCCGGCGAGCCGAGCTTCCGCGACCTGCTCAAGCGGGTGCGCGAGGTGGCGCTTGGCGCGTACGCCCATCAGGACGTGCCTTTCGAGATGCTGGTGGACGAGCTTCAGCCGCAGCGTGACATGAGCCGCACGCCGCTCTTCCAGGTGATGTTCGCCATGCAGCGCTCGCCGCTGGCCGAGCACCAGCTTGACGGCGTGCGCTTCAGCCCCGTGCTGATCGACAACGGCACGGCCACCTTCGACCTGACGCTCTCGCTCGTCGAGGATGGCGACGACGTGAGCGGCATGATGGAGTATAACAGCGACCTCTTCGAGCCCGAGACGGTGGACCGGATGATCGGGCACTTCGTGACGCTGCTTGAAGCGGCGGTTGCGGACCCCGACACGCGCATCGTTGACCTGCCGCTGCTGACGAAGGCCGAGCGCGAGCAGATCCTTGTCGAGTGGAACGATACCACCGCTCTGCTGCCCGACCTCTGCCTGCACCAGTTCGTCGAGCGGCAGGCGCTTGAGCGCCCGAACGCCCCCGCCGTGATCGACGCGGAGACGGTCGTCTCCTACGCCGAACTGAACGCCCGCGCCAACAAACTCGCCCATGCGCTGCGTAAGCGCGGCGTCGGGCCGGAGACGATTGTCGGGCTGTCCGTCGAGCGCTCGGTGGACATGTTCGTTGGGCTGCTGGGCGTGCTCAAGGCGGGCGGGGCCTACCTGCCGCTTGATCCAGCCTACCCCGCCGACCGGCTGGCCTTCATGATCGAGGACTCCGGTATCCGGCTGCTGCTGACGCAGTCGCACCTGCTTAAAAAGCTGGCGGTGCGCCCGCCCGAGGTGCTCTGCCTCGACGCGGACTGGCCAAGCATCGAGCCGGAGTGCGCGGAGAACCCCGCGAGCGGTGTCACGCCCCGCAACCTGGCCTACGTGATCTACACCTCCGGTTCGACGGGCAGGCCGAAAGGCGTGATGGTCGAGCACCGCTCGGTTGTCAACCACAACCTGAGCATGGTCCGCCGCTTCGGGCTGAGGCCGGACGACCGCGTGCTCCAGTTCGCCACGATCAACTTCGACGCGGCGCTGGAGGAGATCTTCCCGACCTGGTGGGCGGGCGGCGCGCTGGTGCTGATGCCGGCGGGGGCGCTGGGCAGCGGCGAGGAGCTTGAGCGGCTGGTCGAGCAGGCCGGGCTGACGGTGCTGAACCTGCCGACCGCCTACTGGCACGAGTGGGTCACCAGCCTGGCGCTGCGCGGCGCGGAGCCGCCCGCCAGCCTGCGGCTTGTGGTCGTGGGCGGGGAGAAGGTGCTCGCCGAGCGCTACGCCCGCTGGCGGGAGATCGTCGGGGAGCGGGTGCGCTGGATCAACACCTACGGCCCGACCGAGGGCACGATTGTCGCCAGCACCTTCGAGCCGGATGGCCCGGTTGAGGGCGAGATCCCGATTGGCCGCCCCATCGACAACGTGCGGCTGTACATCCTCGACGCGCACGGGGAGCCGGTTTCGGTCGGCGTTCCGGGTGAACTGCACATCGGCGGGGTGGCGG
>DGDY01000201.1:5502-9265 GCA_002385675.1 Anaerolineales bacterium UBA3940
GGCGCGCGGCTACCTCAACCGCCCCGACCTCACCGCCGAGCGCTTCCTGCCCGACCCGTTCTCGAACGAGCCGGGGGCAAGGATGTACCGCACCGGTGACCTGTGCCGCTGGTTGCCCGACGGCAACATCGAGTATGTGGGTCGCACCGACCATCAGGTGAAGGTGCGCGGCTACCGCATCGAACTGGGCGAGATTGAAGCCGTGCTTGCCCAGCACCCGGCGGTCGCGGAGAACGTCGTTGTGGCGCGCGAGGATCAGGCGGGCCGCAAGCAGCTCGTCGCCTACGTGGTCACAGGGACGCGCGAGCAGCCCGGCGTGCTGGAACTGCGCAACCATCTCGCGGCCAGCCTGCCCGATTACATGGTTCCGGCGCAGGTCGTGTTCCTCGATGCCCTGCCGCTCACGCCGAACGGCAAGGTAGACCGGGCGGCGCTGCCCGCCCCGTCGGGCGAGCGGCCTGAGTTGGAGAGCGAGTTCGTCGCCGCGCGTGACGAGGTCGAGCAGCAGCTTGCCAGAATTTGGGCCGACGTGCTCGGCCTGGAGAAGGTCGGGGTGCACGACAACTTCTTCGAGCTGGGCGGGGACTCGATCCTGTCCATCCAGGTCATTGCCCGCGCCAACCAGGCGGGGCTAAGGTTGAGCCCGAGGCAGTTGTTCCAGCATCCGACGGTTGCAGGGCTGGCGTCGGTGGCGGGGCGGGGTCCGGCGGTGCAGGCGGAGCAGGGGCTGGTAGAAGGGCCGGTGCCGCTGACGCCCATCCAGCGCTGGTTCTTCGAGCAGGAGATACCCAACCGCCATCACTGGAACCAGTCGCTATTGCTGGAGGTGACCGAGCCACTTGACCCGGTGCTGATCCGCCGCACAGTGGCGGCGCTTGTGCAGCACCACGACGCGCTGCGGCTGCGCTTCCGCCAGGGCCCGGTCGGCTGGGAGCAGGTCAACGCGGGGGTCGAGGGCGAGACGCCCTTCGTTTACTACGACCTCGCCCGGCACGATGACGACGAGATGCGGGCGTTCATCGAGATCAAGTCGGCGGAGCTTCAGGAATCGCTCGACATCGAGGAAGGCCCGCTGCTGCGGGTAGCCTACTTCGACGCCGGGCCGGAGCGCAGCGGGCGGCTGCTGTTCGTGGTCCACCACCTCGCGGTGGATGGCGTCTCGTGGCGGGTGCTGCTGGAGGACTTCCAGACGGCATATGAGCAGGGCCGTCTCGTTGAGGCCATTGTCCTGCCGCCCAAGACCACGTCTTTCAAGCAGTGGGCGGAGCGGCTTGTCGATTACGCGCAGACCGAAACGGTGCGCGCCGAGGCGCAGTACTGGCTGGACCTCGGCGCGGAGGTAGGTGCCGCGCTGCCCGTCGACCACGAGACGGACACGCCCATCGAGGTCGAGATGCAGACGCTCACCGTCGAGTTCGACCGGGCAGAAACCGAGGCGCTGCTGCGCGACGTGCCGGGCGCGTATGGCACCGAGATCAACGAGGCGCTGCTCACGGCGCTCGTCCTGGCGGCCCACCGCCAGCACGGCCTGAACAGCCTGCTCATCGACCTCGAAGGGCACGGGCGGGAGGATCTGTTCGAGGATGTGGACCTCTCGCGGACGGTGGGCTGGTTTACGACGGTCTACCCAGTGCGTCTGGAGATCCCCGGCGATGGCGACATCGGCGAGAGCCTGAAGGCGGTCAAGGAGCAGGTGCGGCGGGTTCCCGGTCGCGGCATCGGCTACGGGCTGCTGCGCTATCTCAGCGAAGACGACCGCCTGCGGCAGCAACTTGCGGCGCTTCCGCAGGCGAGGGTGTCCTTCAACTACCTGGGGCAGTTCGATCAGCTACTGGCCGAAAAACCGCTCTTCTCGCTGGCGGCGGAATCCGCCGGCCCGCCTCGCAGCCCGCAGGGTGAAGTGGCGCACGTGCTGAGCATCGACGGCGGCATCTACGGGGGCCGCCTGCGGCTGGACTGGAGCTACAGTACCACCGCCTTCGAGTACGAGACAATCCGGCGGCTGACCGAGGCGTACGCGGCGGCGCTGCGAGACATCATCTCGCACTGCCAGTCGGGGGCAGCCGTGGGGTACACCCCCTCCGACTTCCCCGATGTCGACCTGAGCCAGGAGGAGATCGACGCGCTGCTGCTTGAGATCGGCGGGGGTTTCTAGGGCGCTCTCGCCGAGCGGTTTCCCGAATGGGATGAGAAAGAGGCCTGAAGTCAGCGGGTGACGCCCGGTTTTGCCGGGGCGCGCCCGATCAAGAAACTGGAGCGGTTCTACTCACGAACAGACAGGCGGAATTTGATGAGTAAGCGAAACATCGAAGCGGTTTATGAGCTTTCGCCCATGCAGCAGGGGATGCTCTTTGAGAGTATCTACCGGCCCGAGTCCGGCGTGTATGTCGAGCAGATGTACGGCACGCTGCGCGGCGACCTGGACGTAGAGGCGTTCAGGCGGGCATGGCAGGCTGTGCTCGACCGGCACACCATCCTGCGGACCTCGTTCGCCTGGAAGAAGCTCGACCGGGTGCTGCAGGTTGTGCAGCGGCAGGTGGAACTGCCCTTCACGGCGGAGGACTGGCGCGTGCTCTCCCTGGCGGAACAGGCCGCGCGGCTCGATGCGCAGCTAAACGAGGAGCGCCGCCGGGGTTTCAACCTGGCACAGGCCCCGCTCATGCGAGTGGCGTTGCTGCACACCGCTGACGACGCTTATACATTCGTATGGTCGCACCACCACATCCTGCTCGACGGGTGGTCGCTGCCGCTGCTCCTGAAAGAAGTTTTCGCCTATTACGAGGCCTTCTCCCGGGGCCAGACCCTCGAGCTTGCGCCGCCGCGCCCCTACCGCGATTACATCGCCTGGCTGAAGAAGCAGGACATGGCCGCCGCCGAAGCCTACTGGCGGAAGACCCTGGCAGGCTTCACCGCGCCGACCCCGCTCGCCGTCGATGACCTGCCGGTAGCGGGCAACGGCGCAGCACACAGCGAGCTTGAGATCCGCGTGTCACACGAGGTGACGGGCACGCTGGAGGCGCTCGCTCGCCAGCATCACCTGACGCTCAGCACGCTGGTGCAGGGTGCGTGGGCCCTGCTCCTCAGCCGCTACAGTGGCGAGGACGACGTCGTATTCGGCCTGACCGTGTCGGGCCGCCCGGCGGATCTGCCCGGCGCGGAGTCGATGGTCGGGCTGTTCATCAATACACTGCCGGTGCGGGTGCGCATCTCGAACGAGCAGCCGGTCATCGACTGGCTGAAGGCGCTGCAGGCGCAGACCGTCGAGATGCGGCAGTACGAGTACAGCCCGCTTGTCGAGGTCCAGCGCTGGAGCGATGTCGAGCCGGGCCAGCCGCTTTTCAACAGCATTCTGGTGTTCGAGAACTACCCGCTCGACGAGGCGGTGCTCATGCAGCGCGGCGGTCTGCGGGTTGAGGACGTGCATAACATCGAGCAGACCGAGTTCCCGCTGACCGTCGTTTCCGCGCCGGGCGAGGAACTGCCGCTCAAGATCTCCTACGATGCGCAACGTTTCAGCGCCGACACCATCCTGCGCATGCTGGGCCACCTCGAAACGCTGCTTGAAGGCATCGCCGCCGATCCCCGGCAGGCGGTGGGGGTGCTACCGCTGCTCCCCCATGCCGAGCAGCAGCAGATTCTTGTCGAGTGGAACCGGACGAGCGCGCCGTACCCGGCGGACCAGTGCGCGCACGAGCTGTTCGAGACACAGGCCGCCCGCACGCCCGACGCGCCGGCGCTCGTGTTCGAGGGCGAGACGATGAGC
>DGDY01000278.1 GCA_002385675.1 Anaerolineales bacterium UBA3940
AAGATGTGTATAAGAGACAGGCGCCAGCCCGTACTGCGCCGGGTCCATCGCCAGGCTCTCAATGCCGAACCGCCGCGCAATCTCCAGCAGGCTTTCCACGCCGATCTCGCTCAGAAGCTCCACCGCCGGGATGTTGTAGGAGTTCGCCAGCGCGTCACGCAGGCGCACCGGCCCGTGGAAGCGGCCATCGTAGTTGCGCGGCTCGTACTGGCCGGTCGGGGTGGTGTACGCCATCGGCACATCCCAGATCACGTCGGCGGCGGTCCAGCCGCGCTCGAAGGCGGCAGCATACGTGAGCGGCTTGATCGTGCTGCCCGGCTGGTGCAGCGAGAGGATGTTGTTCACCTGGCCGTCGATGGCCTCGTTCTCATAGTCCACGCTGCCGACCATCGCCAGCACCTCGCCAGTGACCGGGTGCATGGCGACGAGGGCGGCGTTGGTCATGTTGTACTCGGGGCCGTTCTCCGCGATGTGCTCGGCGACGATGCGCTCCGCGAGCGCCTGCATGTCCATGTCGATCGTCGTGGTGACGATCAGCCCGCCCCGCGCGATCATGTCCGGGTCGATGCCGGGCAGTTCGGCGAGCTGGCGGCGCACCTCGACGGTAAAGTGCGGGGCCTCCAGCGAGATGTTCGGGCTGGCGAGGTCGCTCACCGAGAGCGGCGGCTGGTTAAACGCCTCGTCGGCCTCCTCCAGTGACAGATAGCCGTGCCGCACCATCAGGTCGAGCACCTGCCGCTGGCGGGCCTTCGCCGCGCTGAAGTTGTTGTACGGGTCGTACGTCGCCGGGGACTGCGGCAGCCCCGCGAGGAAGCTCGCCTCGGCGAGCGTGAGTTCGCTCGCAGACTTGTCGAAGTAGACGTTTGCCGCCTCCTCGATGCCGTAGGCGAGGTTGCCGTAGTAGACCTCGTTCAGGTACAGCTCGAGGATTTCGTCCTTCTCGTATTTCTGCGTCATCACCCAGGCGAGCGCGACTTCCTTCAGCTTGCGCCGCAGGGTCTGCTCGGTGCGCTCCTCGTAGTCGAACACGATCTGGCGCACAAGCTGCTGTGTGATGGTGCTGCCGCCGGAGACAATCTCGCCTTCCTGATACCACTGCCAGGCCGCCCGCATGATAGAAGGCGGGTCGAAGCCGGGGTTCTCGTAGAAGGAGTCGTCCTCGGTGGCGATGGTGGCGAGACGCAGTTTGATCGGGATGCGGTCGAGCGGCACTTCCGTGCGCCGCCCCTCGTTGAACACCTCGTATAGCAGGACTTCATGGTTGCGGTCGTAGATGCGCGTTGTCTCGAAGTCCTCGACGCCCTCCATCGAGTCCAGCTTGGCGAGGTCTTCGCTGAGTTCGGCGGCAAGCGAGTTGTACCACACCACCCCGGCGATCAATCCCGCGCCGAGCAGGGCGGCGAGGATCATCGCCAGGCCCGCGCAGCCGATCTTCGTGCCGGTCCATAGCACCGACCAGAACGTAGAGCGGCGCTTCTTGCGGCGGCGGCGCGGGCGCGGCGGCGGGGGCGGCCCGTATTGATAAGCCGGGTAGTCCGCCCAGTCCCGCCGCGGGAAGTCCTGCGTCGGCTGCTCATCCGCTGGCACCGGCACGTTTTCCTGCGTGGGCTCCTCTTGGGCCTCGGGGGCGGTCAGTGGGTTCTGCGTGGGTCCTTCACTCATCGATCGTACCTGTCCGATAAATAATAGCTCGGGCACCTGCTTATGATAGCCGTACCTGTCCAGCGCGGTTGATTGTAACACGCCGCCAGATACGGGCACACTTTCGACGCGCCCCCCGCCTTTATAATGAAGACGCCGCCAGCCGCCCGACTTGTTCCCGTAGGTGAAAAGTCGCGTGATTGCCTGTACCGTTTGTGGTACACTTTTTCAGAGAACAAATATCAGATTTACTCGTAAGCCGCAGTAGCCCTGCGGCATTGAGGGTGTCTTGTGGATAGTCAACCAAACAATACAACGAGCTGGACGCGCGGCTTGCTGATCGTCGGCCTGGTGATAGCACTGATTATTGGGCTGCAGTTCATCGGCGGCCGGCTTTTTTCTCAGAGTGAACAACTCCCCATGCCGGAGCTTGCCAGACTGGTACGTGAGGGCGAAGTCGCCCGGATGACGGTACGTGGAGACGACGTAGCGGTTGAGCTTGTGGACGGGCGGGTGCTCCGCACCAATAAAGACCCGGACGCCAGCCTGTATGAAACCCTGAGTTTGCTGGAAGTCCCCGCAGAAGCCCTGAACGCGGTAGATGTGACGTTCGTCGGGCCGGGTGTGTCCTCCCTGCTGGGGAACGCGCTGTTTACCATCGTCCCCCTGCTGATTATCGGCTGGTTTGCCTTCTCGATGCTGCGCTCGATGCGCGGCAGCCAGGATCAGGCCATGAGCTTCGGGCGTACCCGCGCCAAAGTCGTGAACATCGACCAGCCGGTCGTAACCTTTGACGACGTGGCCGGGATGGAGGAGTCCAAGCACGAGGTCGCGGAGATTGTTGAGTTCCTTAAAGAGCCGGAGAAGTTCATCCGGCTCGGGGCGCGCGTGCCCAAGGGCGTGCTGATGATCGGCCCGCCGGGCACCGGCAAGACGCTGCTCGCCCGCGCTATTGCCGGGGAGGCGGGCGTGCCGTTCCTGAGCATTTCCGGCTCGGAGTTTGTCGAGATGTTCGTCGGCGTCGGCGCGAGCCGCGTGCGCGACCTGTTCGACAAGGCCAAGCAGGTTGCCCCGTGTATCGTCTTTGTGGACGAGATCGACGCGGTAGGCCGGATGCGCGGCACTGGCCTGGGCGGCGGGCACGACGAGCGCGAGCAGACGCTGAACCAGATCCTCGTCGAGATGGACGGCTTTGACAACGACACCAACATCATCGTGATCGCCGCGACGAACCGTGCCGACGTGCTCGACCCGGCGCTCATGCGTCCCGGTCGTTTCGACCGCAAGGTGTACATCAGCCGGCCCGATGTGCGCGGGCGGGAGGAGATCCTCGCTGTGCATACGCGCGGCAAGCCGCTCCTGCCCGATGTTGACCTGCGGGTGGTGGCGAAGCTCACGCCGGGCTTCTCAGGTGCGGATATCGAGAACCTGGTCAACGAGGCGGCCATCCTCGCCGCGCAGCGCGGCCTGAAGGGCATCGGCATGCAGGAGATGCAGGACGCGATGGAGAAGATCATTGCCGGGCCAGAGCGCCGCTCGCGGGTCGTCAGCCCGGAGGAGAAGCAGATTGTCGCGTACCACGAGGCGGGGCACGCCGTCGTGATGCACCACCTGGAGTACTCCGACCCGGTGCACAAGATCACCATTATCCCGCGCGGGCAGGCGGGCGGCTTCACAATGTCGCTGCCGGAGAGCATGGACAGCGGTCTGTTGAGCCGGGAGCAGCTTGAGGACATGATCACCGGGCTGCTTGGCGGGCGTGCGGCTGAGGAGATCACCTTCCAGCGCGTCACAACCGGGGCCAGCAATGACCTGGAGCGCACGACAAGCATCGCCCGCGCAATGGTGACGCGCTACGGCATGAGCGAGCGCCTCGGCCTGAGCGTCTACGGTGAGGACCACACCCAGGTGTTCCTGGGGCGGGCGCTCGGCGAGCCGCGTGATTACAGCGAGCAGACCGCGCGCGACATCGACGAGGAGGTTGCGCGCATCGTGAACGAGTGCTACCTCCGCGCGAAGACCATCCTGCTGGAGCACCGCGACAAGATGGTGCGCCTGGCGGAAGTCCTGCTGGAGCAGGAAACGGTGGATCGCAACGAGTTCCTTGAGCTTATGCGCGACGACTATGAGATAGCCGTCGCGTAGCGGTAGAGGCGGAACAGTAGAGCCGCGGGGGTGATCTTCCGCGGCTTTTTGCTTTTTGGGTGGAACCCCAACCTCCCCTTTGCAAGGGGGAGGTGTAAAGAAATCGCAGGGCGATTTCTCGCTAGCAGTTGGCGCAGCCAACTGCACGTTTAATCCTGTCGTATAGCTTGAGATGGCGCTGTGAAGCAGCGTCAGAGGGGAGTCAGGGCGGCGCAGCCGCCCTGCAACTCCCCCTTTGCAAGGGACGTAGAGAGATTGCGGGCGATCACTGGCAGAGGGGTGGAGGGCGGCGGCAGAGGAGAGCCGAAGCAGCGAATTGCCGCCTGCCACCCGGGTAATTCATTGCCCGGCAGAGCCCTCCCTCTTCTTGCCGCCAACCGCACCGGGCAACTATAATCTGCCCGCAGCCTGAAACTCGTACACCGAGCCTGCCGCCGCCAGTGGCGGTTTAATCTATGTCTGATTTTGACACCCGGCATACCAACCTGACCTCCCACTCCGAAGCGCGCCCTGCGCCTGACAGCCGCCTGCTGTGGATCGCGGTTGTCGTGCTCGTCGTGGTACTCGCCGTCTGGCTGATGCTCACGCCGGACGGGCTGCTCGGCAAGGCGGACGCTATCGGCTATGCCGTGTGCCACCGCATCGATGCGCGTTCGTTCCACTTGCCGGGCGGGCGGGCCGTGCCGCTGTGCGCACGCTGTTCCGGCACGTTCCTCGGCGTGATGGTCGGGCTGTTCGGGCCGGGCGTGCTGTTCGGGCGGCGGCGGGCGGCCGGCTTCCCGCCGCTGCCGATGATCGCGGTGATGCTGCTGGCGACGGCCTGGTGGGGCATCGACGGGGCGAACTCGTTTGCGCACCTGCTGCCCGGCGAGGGCATCCCGCGCCTGTGGGAGCCGACAAACTTCCTGCGGGTGACGACCGGCATGTTTCACGGCATTACGATGGCCTCGCTCATCCTGCCGATCCTCAACTCGACGGTATGGGCGGATGCGACGAACGAGCCGACGCTCGACCGCTGGGGGCAGCTTGGCGTGCTGTACGGCATCGGCGCGGTGCTGATTGCAATGGTCTACAGCGAGTTGCCGGTCTTTCTGTACCCGCTCGCCTTTTTGAGCGCCGTTGGCGTCGTGGTGATCCTGTCCGCGACGATGACGGTGATTGTCACAACGCTGCTGGGCCGCGAGAACCGCGCCCGCACCGTCACCGAGGCGCTGCCGCTGTTCCTGCTCGCCGTCGCCGCGACGTTTGTGCTGATCGGTGGCATCGACGCGCTGCGATTCGCTATTTTTGGTTCGTGGGATGGCTTCAGCATTTAGCGAAGCATGCTGATAACATGAGGAATCAGAAGAGATGGTAGACGTTTTTTCCGCATTTGGGCTCTCGGCCAGCGCCGGGCTGAACGCATACCTGCCGCTCTTGATCGTGGCGGTTTGCACGCGCCTGGGCCTGTTCGAACTGAACCCGCCCTTTGACGTGATGGGTAGCTGGTGGGTGATCGGCACGCTGGCCGTGCTGACGCTCATCGAGGTACTGGTTGATAAAATTCCGGCGGTGGACACGGCCAACGACGTGATCAACACCGTGATCCGCCCGGCGGCGGGTGCGGTGCTGTTTGCCGCGAGCGCCAACGTCGTGACGGAACTCAGCCCCGTGCTGTCGCTCGTGCTGGGCCTGCTGGTTGCTGGCGGTGTCCATGCGGCCAAGACGATGGCACGCCCGGCGGTGACGGTCACGACGGCGGGCCTCGGCAACCCGGTTGTGAGCACCATCGAGGACGTGCTGTCAGCCGTGACCGCGTTGCTGGCCGTGCTCCTGCCCTGGCTGGCGGCGATCATCGCGCTGACCGGCATCGTCATGTTCCTGCGCTGGCGCATCCGCCGCGCCGAGCGCCGGGCCGCGGCCCACTAGGTGAGGTCGATGCGGAGGGGAACCCATGACAGCGTATGAGAACGATCTTGCCTCTCGCAAGTGGTGGGCGCTGCTCGGCATCGGCATGGGCATGCTGATGTCCACGCTGGACGCCAGCATTGTCAACGTGTCGCTGCCCACGCTCGTGCGGGCGCTCAACACCGACTTCGCCACCGTGCAGTGGGTGGTGCTGAGCTACCTGCTTGTCATCACGACGCTTATGCTGAGCGTGGCACGCCTCGGCGACATGCTCGGCAAGAAGAAGCTGTACAACATCGGCCTGGTCATCTTTACCATCGGCTCGCTGCTGTGCGGGCTTGCGCCGACGGTCGGCTGGCTGATCGCCTTTCGCGCGGTGCAGGGCGTCGGTGCGGTGATGCTGACGGCGCTTGGCACGGCCATCATCACCGAGGTCTTCCCGCCGGAGGAGCGCGGGCGGGCGCTCGGCATCGGCGGCGGCATCGTGGCGGTCGGCATTGCACTCGGCCCGACGGTCGGCGGCCTGCTGATCGGCACCATCGGCTGGCGCTCGGTGTTCCTGGTCAACGTGCCGATTGGCATCCTCGCGGCCTTCATCGTGCACAGGGTCATCCCGACGCTGGCGCGTGACGAGGCGGCGAAGCGCTTCGACATCGTCGGGGCGGCGATCATGTTCGTGACGGTCGGCAGCTATGCGCTGGGCATGACGCTGGGGCAGGATATGGGCTTCAGCACGCCGCTCGTGCTCGGCCTGCTGGCGACGGCAGTCGTGGGGCTGCTCCTGTTTGTGCTCGTCGAGTCGCGCGTGCAGGACCCGATGATCGAGCTAGGCTTGTTTAAGAACGTGCTGTTCGGCGTGAACCTGCTGATGGGCCTGCTCGTGTTCGTGATGATCGGCGGGCAGTTCATCATCCCCTTCTACCTGGAACTGGTGAAGGGCTACCCGACCGAGCAGGTCGGCCTGCTGATGGCCGTCTTCCCGGTGAGCATGGGGCTGGTCGCGCCGGCCTCCGGCGCGCTCTCCGACCGCTTTGGCTCCCGTGTGATCAGCCTGATCGGGCTGGTCGTGATCGTGCTGGGCTGCCTCGCCCTGAGCACGCTGACCGTCGAGACGACCATGCTGGGCTACATCCTGCGCATGGCCCCGCTCGGCATCGGCGTGGGGATGTTCAACTCACCGAACAACAGCGCCATCATGGGCACCGCGCCCAAACACCGGCTGGGTGTGGCCTCGGGCCTGCTGTCGCTCTCGCGCACACTGGGGCAGACGTCCGGCATTCCGCTGGCGGGCGCGGTGCTGACGACCATCGTCGTGGCGAACAGCGCGCTGTCTATCTCGGCGGACGTGACGACCGCGCCGCCGGAGGCGCTTGTCGCCGGTGTCACGGGCACGTTCCGGCTGGCGGCATTCATCATCGCCATCTCGACCGCCCTCGCCGCGTTTGCGCTGTGGTTTGACCGCCAGCGCCAGCACGAGGCTATGGCGCAATCCGGTCGAACGGCGGCTTCTGCGCCGCAACTCGGGCCTGAAGCTCCTCCAGCGCAGCCAGCACCGCATCACGCACAGGATCGGTGATCGGCAGGGCGTCGAACTCGTCCTGGTCGAGCAGCAGCGTGCGCCCGTCGGGGTAGACGAACAGATCCAGCGCGAGGTCGTCTGCTGCGACACACCCGTTGGCGATGCTCGCCGGGCGGGAGAAGTTGCAGTACCAGCCCTTGATCGCGTCGTCCTCGGCGTCGTGGATCTGGAAGATGCTGTACCAGCGGTCGGTGTAGAACCACTCGACGAAGCGGTCGCCGCGCCGGAGGCGGGCATAGCCGAGGTCCATGTCGTCGCGGTCAAAGAGCGCCTCTAGCTGCACGCAGGTGTCCGTCTGCTGAAGCACCCTGCCCTCATAACGCCACACCTCTTTGCCGGTGTGGTCGTTTTTTATCACCGTGATCTTCTGTGCTGCCAAACCTTTCCTCCCGTTGCGGATGCGTGTCTGTTTTGGTGGATCATACCCGGTGCGGATGTTGAAGGGGTAACCCGCCGGGCAGAGTGAGGCGAGGTCCCCGCTGCGAAATCTATATAGCCCGCCGCGACTGAACGTCGCGGCTCCGTTTCCACAGCCCAATCCACCCTCTCCCTCGAGGGAGAGGGGGCGTGCAGAAACGGCTCAGCCGTTTCTGCCTGGCAGTTAGCGAAGCCAACTGCACGGGGGTGAGGGGGAAGAAAAACGCCCCGATTAGCGGATATTTCCCGCCCTGACCTGTTAGAATCATCATACTAAGGATGAGTATCAGGAAGTGGAGCACGCCTTTATCTGCCCCTACTGCTGGGAGCCGATCACGATGCTGCTGGACCTCTCTGTGCGGCGGCAGTCGTACGTCGAGGATTGTGAGGTCTGCTGCAACCCGATCGAGGTCAGTTACACCGTCGAGGACGGTATGCTCGCGTCGTTTGAAGCGGAGAGACTCGAATGAACCCGGTCACGGCTATGCTCATCCGGCAGGTGGACGACAAGAAAATTGTCCGCTTCGTCGAGCAGTGGGATGAGCTGGAGGCGCTTGTCATCCGTGTCTATAAGACCGCTCGCGCCACGCCTGACGACCTCAAGCTCTACGCCAAACTCAAACCCGCCCTGCTCAAACAGCTTGATCGCTACGGCGCGGCGCTGGACGCTTACTGGCCGGAGGCTACAGTTGGGGGGAAACCGGCTGCGCGCAGCCCGTTTGATGTGCTGATGGGCCACAGCACTGCCGCCGACTTCGTGGGCAACTGGCCCGCCATGCAGCACCTGCCCGCCGCCCGGCAGGCGATCAACGAGTGGCTGCTCGACAAGCTTCGGGGGACTGCGTAGAGCCGCCCCCCGGCTTTAACGGCTGGCTTGCAGCCTGCCGTACCGGAACCGTGCCAGCGTCTGAGCGCCCCACAGCAGGACGACCGCGGCGGTCGTGACCCAGGTGACGACTGCCGTGAACAGCGGATCGTAGTGCGAGCCGAAGTTTGGGAACAGCGACCAGCTCACATTGTCCATGGTGTGGACCAGAATCGCGGCGAATACGCTCCGCCCCGTGTTGTTGTACACCCACACGATGAGCACGCGCAGGCCAATGGAGTAAAGGCTTTGCCACGCGATCCAGTCTGCGGCGAGCCCCTGCTGCAGGTGCGGGATGAGGTGCCATAGCTCCCACACAACCCCGAGCAGGATGGCTGCCGTCAGCGCCCCCCGGCGCTCCTGCAGCGGGTCCACGGCGTACCCCATCCAGCCCAGCTCCTCACACACCGCAGTGACGAGGTACAGAAGAAAGAAGACCGGCACCATGAGCAGCGGGACGTCGGGAACGGGCAGTTCGCGCTGCGCGAGGTGCATGAGCAGGTAGGCTGCCAAGTAGATGGCCGGGATGAGCAGCAGCGCGGGCGCCAGCCAGGCAACGTTCTTGATCTTCCTGAAGTCAAAGGCCCGCCGCAGCAGCGCCCCGACGTCTGCCAGCCCGCCTCGCCAGTATGTGAGGATCAGGGCGGCCAGCAGCGGTGTCACGAATGAGAGCGCGCTCGTCGGGAGATTGACCGGCAGCGGCAGCGGCGCTTCGCCCCACACCCAGAATGGAACTGACAGCACATAGATGAGCAGGAAGAACAACAGGGGCTGTTTCGCGGGCGCAGCCTCGCGATCCATGGCCGCATCTCCTTCCAGAACGCACGCCTCGCCGTGCGCTCAGTCCACGGGCACGCCCAGCGCCTCAAGCAGCTCCGCCACCTGCCGCGCAAAGGCTGGGTCGGCAAGGATGCTGTGGCGGCGCGGGCGGGGGAAGTCGACCTTGAGTATCCGCTTGACACGGCCAGGCCGCGCGCTGAGCACCACCACGCGGTCCGCGAGATACAGCGCCTCCTCCACGTCGTGGGTAATGAACAGCACCGTCTGCCTGAACTCCCGCCAGATTCCGAGCAGCCAGTCCTCCATCTCGCGCCGGGTCAGCGCGTCGAGCGCGCCGAACGGCTCGTCAAGCAGCAGGATGTCTCGCTCAGTCAGCATCGTACGAAGCAGCGCAGCGCGCTGGCGCATCCCGCCGGAAAGCTCCGAGGGGTAGGCCCCGGCGAACTCCTCCAGCCCGAAGAGCGGCAGCATCTCCCGAGCGCGCTCGCGGGCCTGCCCGCGCGGCACGCCGCGCAGCTCCAGCGGCACGATGGCGTTGTCGAGCACGCTGCGCCAGGGCATGAGCAGGTCGCGCTGCGGCATGTAGCCCACCCGGCCCACCCGCTGCGCGCTGTCGCCGCACACCTCGCTGTCAATGCAGATCTCGCCCGTGTCCGGGTCCAGCAGCCCGACGAGCAGGTTGAACAGCGTGCTCTTGCCGCTGCCCGATGGCCCGATGAGCGTGATGAACTCGCCGGGCATGATGGTCAGCGAGACATCCTCCAGCGCTTTGACGACGCGCGTCTCGGCGTGGAAGGTCTTGCTGACGTTGCGGATCTCGATTTTGGGTATGGTCATGTGTTGCTCTCGTTGCTGTGCTGAGCCGATGCTGCCCCGCCGACTGTAGAGAAGTCACGCCGTCTTCTACAATTTCGCCAGTAGAACCCCCTCCGGCCTGCGGCACCTCCCCCTTACAAGGGGGAGATGCTAGGCATTCGCGAAGCGAATGCGTGGCGGAGGGGGTTCAGGGAGCTGCGTATATGCCTTGCGTTTTCCGC
>DGDY01000193.1 GCA_002385675.1 Anaerolineales bacterium UBA3940
ACAGCCCGGCTGGCATGCCGAGATGGAGTTGCCGGTCTGATGGCACGCTCAGTCGACTCAATCGGGAAAAGCGGCGGCCTGCGAGCGCGGCTTGGCCCGCTGCTGGCCGTCGTGTGGCTACTGTCACTGTTTATGGCGTTTGCGCTTGTGCAGATGCCGGTCACGCAGGCAGTTGCCGCTGCTATAGGGCGCGTGGCCGTGGACGTTACGGCGGTTGCTCTGATGGCCGCGCTTGGTGGGGCGGTTGGCGTGCTGATTATTGGCCATACTGGTACCGTCACCCTGGCGACACGGGCGGCCCTGCAGGCGCTCATGGGGCTCGGCGCTCTTAGCCTCGCAGTGCTTGTGGTGGGGATGGCCGGGCTGTTTCCGCCACGCTGGCTGGCCTGGGTGCTCACCATCGGGCTGCTCGCGGCGCTGCATCGCCCCCTCTTCGACTGGTGGAAGGGGTTTGTGGCCGGTCTGCACCAGCTAGCCGATCCGCCTGACGATGGGCTCACACGCTGGCTACGGTGCAGTGTCCTGCTGCTTCTCGTGCTGACGATCGTGATGGCGCTGCTGCCGCCGACCAAGTGGGATGCCCTCGTCTACCATCTGACTGTGCCGCAGCACTACCTCGATGCCGGGCGGATCCTACCTCTGGCTGATAACCACTTCTCCGGCTTTCCACAGCTCGTCGAGATGCTCTACCTGTGGCTGATGCTGCTCGCACGTCCGCACACGGCAGCACTGCTGCACGCGGTTTTCGGCTCCCTGGTACTGATGCTCACGCTGTCGCTCGCCCGGCGTGTGGGTAATCTGCGTGTCGGATGGCTCGCGGTAATCGTTCTACTTGTATCAGATACGTTCTGGGCGGAGTTCCACTGGCCGTATGTCGACCTTGCGCTGACAGCGTACACGCTTGCGGCACTTGCTGCCGTGCTGGTCTGGCATGACGAGGGCGAGGCGGGGCGGCGCTGGCTGATCTATGCAGGGCTGTTCACAGGGGCGATGATGGGTGTGAAGTACACCGCTGCCGGCTACACAGTCGGCGTGGGGGTGCTCGTGCTGTGGCTGGCGCGCCGGGGCGAGTGGCGGGGGGCGCTCCGCGCCGGGGTGATGGTGACGCTCGTGGCTGTCGCCGCCTTCCTGCCCTGGATGATCAAGAACACACTGATCGATCACAACCCGCTGGCTCCTTTCCTGTGGGGCACATCCGGCTTTGATGCGCTCGATCAATGGTACTACCTGCGCCCCGGCACGGGGCTCAGCCTGCTGCAGCTTCTCGCCGTGCCGTTGCAGGCCACGGTGTTCGGGCATGAGGGAAACGCCTACCAGGCGACGACGGGCGACTGCTCACCGGGCTGCTGCCCTTCGCGGCAATTGGCTGGCGCCAACGCGATAAGACATCCCGCTCGTTCCTGATGCACCTGCTGATCTTCGCGCTGCCGGGGCTGATCGTGTGGTTCGCTGGGGCGGCGACCTCCTGGTTCCTTATGCAGACGCGCCTGCTCTACCCCATCTTCCCGGCGCTGGCGATTGTGGGTGCCGCTGGGCTGGATGCCGTCCGGCAGCGCGCGGAACTCGCCACCCTGGCGCGCCTCGCGGAGATCGTCGTGCTCCTAGCGCTGGCGCTGGCAGTGGTTGGTTCTGGTTTGCAGGTGGTCCGTGCCGCGCCGCTGCGGATGGTACTCGGGCTGGAGAGCGAGGAGGACTACTTACTCGGTGAGCTCGGGGCGCACTACGCGGCGATGCAGGCCGTCAACCAATTACCGGAGGATGCACACGTGCTCTTCCTCTGGGAGCCGCGCACTTACTACTGCGAGCGGGCCTGCGAGCCCGACTCGATGATTAATAACTGGTGGCACGCACGGGAAACGCTTGGGGAGCCTCGGGCCATTGCCCGGGCCTGGCAGGAGCGGGGCTATAGCCACGTCCTGATCTACGAGACAGGCGGGCGCTTCCTTATCGAGGATGAGCCGTACGACCCAATGACAGAAGCCGACTGGCAGGCACTTGAGACGCTGCGTGGCAGCGCCCTCACGCTGGTGTGGGGCGAACTTGACGCGTACACGCTGTACGCGCTTTCGCCGGAGGGAGCCGGGTCATGACGACTGTCGCTCCTGCCCGTGATACTTCGGCCCGCGCCGCCGCCCGCCGCCGCGATCTGCTGCTGCTCTACGGGCTGGGCCTGCTCGTCCATGCCGCCGTCGCGCTGGTCACCCGCAGCCCGTCCTACGTGGACGACCATTACTACTTCAACGCGGGCCGGATGATCGCAACGGGGGAGATGCAATTCCCCGAACTGCTGGAGCCGTACTTCTGGAACTACGCCGTCGCGCCCGACGCGCTGCCCGCGCCCGGCTTTGCCTACTGGCAGCCCCTTCCCTCACTGCTGGCCGCGCTGGGGATCGCCGTGCTGCGCTTCCTGCCCGCGTTCCGGGCAGCGCAGGTGGTGTTTGCGCTGCTCGGCGCGCTGCTGCCGCCGCTCGCCTACACGGTTGCGGCGCAGGTCGGCGAGCGCCGCCACGCCATGCTGGCCGGACTGCTCGCGTGCTTCACGGGGATGTATGCGCGCTACTGGCCTCTGCCGGAGTCTTTCACGCCGTTCGCGCTGAGCACAGCGGGCGCGATGCTGCTCTCCGGGCTGGGGCGGGAGCGAGGTAGACGCTGGGCGTGGCTGGCAGCGGGCGTGTGCGCGGGGCTGTCTCACCTTGCCCGTGCCGATGGCCTGCTCGTCATCGCGGTTGTGGCGTTTGTCGCCGTGCTGCCGCCGCGCTGGTTCCGGGGGGAATACGTGAACGTCCCGGCGCGGCAGCGCGCGCTCTCCGCCGTGCTGGCGGTTGCCGGTTACCTCGTCGTGATGGCGCCCTGGTTTGCGCGGAACCTGGCGGTGTTTGGCAGCGTGCAGGCTCCGGGCGGGCTGAACGCGCTGTGGCTGGTGGAATACAACGACCTGTTTAACTACCCCTCGAACCTGACTCCGGGCCGTTACTTCGCGGCGGGCTGGGGGACCATCCTGGCGGGCAAGGCGCGCGCTCTCTGGCTGAACCTGCTCACGCTGATCGGCGTGCACGGGATGGCCTTCCTCGTGCCGCTCGCGCTGGTCGGATGGGTACGGCGCTGGCGGCAGCCGTGGGTGCTCCCCATGACGATCTACGGGCTGGCGCTCTTCGCCGCCATGACGTTCGCCTTCAGCCTGCCGGGGATGCGCGGCGGCTGGCTGCACTCCAGCGCGGCGCTCGTACCCTTTGTCATGGCGATGGCTGCCTGCGGGCTGGAAGACACGGTGCGCTGGGTGGCGTCACGCCGCAGCACGTGGCACGTAGCGTCGGCCTGGCGCGTGTTCGGCGGGGCTTCGGTCGTGATCGCCCTGCTCGTTACGATCGCCATGACGGCGCAAACGGTGGGCGAGGCAGCTAACAGCTCTGTGCGGCTCTACGCGGCAATCGGGGAGACGCTTGACGCACTCGACGCACCGGCTGATGCCCGCATCGTGAGCAACGACCCGCCTGCGATGCACACCGTGACCGGGCACGGCGGGATCCCGCTCGTCAACGGGGATGAGGCGAACTTGCTGCGCGCCGCCGACGATTACGGGGCGTCGTTCCTCGTGCTCGACCGCCACGTGCCGGACGGGCTGAAACCGCTCTATGAGGACGGGCCATCGTCGCCGCGCCTGGTCCTCATCGAAACCTACCAGCACGAATCCTCCCCGGCGTACCTCTACCAGATCCTGCCTGCCAATTAACCACCCCTGCCGATTCTGCAACCGTTCGGCGCGAGTCTCGTATCTATTAGTGCAACGCGACACGCTATTTCTAGCTGGGATTGATTGACCCCTGTTTCAGAGGGAGTGCTGGAAGATGAGTGAAGAGATTAAGGAGCGAGAAACCTCGCGCGAGGAGGAGCTGCGGGCTGCTGCCGAAGCCGAGCACCGCAGAACCGAAGCGCGCCCCGTGCAGCAGCCGCGCCGGCGCGGGTACCGTTCGCTCTTCTGGCCGGTGGTGCTGATCGCCGCAGGCGTGCTGTGGCTGCTCTCCAACCTGGGCATCATGACGGCGGAAAACTGGTCGGTACTGGTACAGTTGTGGCCCATCCTGCTCATCGCTGCCGGGCTTGACATGATCGTCGGGCGCTTCTCGGCAGTGCTGGGCAGCCTGATCGGCGTGGCCGCCGTCGGCCTGATAGTCGTGCTGGCGCTCATCGGCCCGTCGCTGGGCTGGGCGGGTAATGCCACATGGTTCGGGTCACCGATCGTGATTGGCGGCGACCTCGAAATCCAGAACATGAGCATTGACGAGCCGCTTGGCGATACGCAGTCGGCTGATGTGCGGCTCGACCTCTCGTTTGAGCAGACGAGCATCCGCACGCTGGACGCAGGCTCCGATAGCCTCCTCGAGGCGGACATCGACTACCTGGGCGATCTGACTTTCGACGTAACCGGCGGACGCAACAAGTCGATCAGACTGCGTCAGGATGTTGTGACGGCTGGCATCTTCCCGCCGCCGGGCCTCAATACGCGTGACATGCGGTGGGATATTGCGCTCAACCCGGACGTGCCGACCGATCTTCAGGTGGACGCCGGCTCCGGGCCGGTTGAGATGGACCTGGCGGGTCTGACCCTTACCGCGCTGGAAATCGATGGCGGTTCAGGCCCGGTGACGCTCAGCCTACCTGCCGGGGGCCCCTATGACACGGAGATTGATGTCGGCTCCGGCTCGTTTGACGTCGAGTTGGCGCAGGGCGCGAGCACCACAATGGACGTCCGCGGCGGCTCCGGCCCGTTCCGCTTTGCAAGCGGTGCAGACGCCGAGGTGCGCTTTGAGGGCGATGTTGGCTCCGGCCCGTTCGAGTTTACGCTGGCCGAGGGCACGAACGGCACGTTCGAGCTGGACGGCGGCAGCGGCCCGGTGCGGTTCCAGTTACCAGCGGATGCCGCTGTGCGCGTCGAGGTGCGCGATGGGGGCTCAGGCAGGGTGTCGCTCCCGAATGCGCTGGTTCAGGTTGAGAGAGGCGACGACGATGATGACACCGGCGTATGGGAGACGGAGAACTACAGCCGCGCAACCAACCGGATCGAGATCATCATCCGGGATGTCGGCTCCGGCAATGTGATTGTCGAGTTCTAACCTCGCTCTGACTGCAAAGGCCCCGCCACGGCGGGGCCTTTTAGATTAGCTCGGCGGCTAACGTGCCGTGTACTCAATCCTCACCCCGTTGACGTCGATCACATACTCGCCGGGGCCGGGGATCGACGTGATGGTGTGCGTCACGTCGAACGCCTTGACGACCTGCGCGCACAGCGCCTGCTGCACGCGCGTGGACTCGACGGTGACGAGCACCGTATTCGCGTCCTGCGGTGAGGGCCGGTCATAGATCGCGCCAAGCTCGGTGCAGGCGTCACTCAGGAAGCCGCGAATGGCGATCTCCGGGCTGGTGCTGCCCGCGCCGCCCACCACCTCGACGCTGCGCACGGTCGCCAGCCCGGTGGTTGCGTCGCCGCTGTCGGCGGGCGATGGCTGCCCCTCGCCCGGCGGGCCGCCCAGCCGGAAGCTGGCGGTCAGATCGCCCGCGCGGACGGCGTACTCGCCCGGCTCAAGCCCCTCCACGTCGAGCGGCACCGTCCGCGTGAAGGGCTCCAGTGCCATCGTACACATCGCGCCTGCGGGCCGGTGGGTGATCAACGTGATGGTGAACGTCGTGCCGTCGAACTGCACGCGGTGCTCAACCACTTCTGTGCAGCCGTCGGGCACGAAGCCGCTGACGAGCGCGTACACCTGCACCGGGTCGGATTCGATGATGCTGATCTGAAGGTCCTGGACCATCGCGTTCGTCCCGGTGGCGAGGCGGGTGCTCTCGGCGGGGGGCTGGAGCGTGCGTGCCAGCGGCGTGCGCGGCGGGCGGGTCGGCTCTGCAACATCCGCCTCCGGGGTAGGGGCAGGCTCGGTCGCGTCCGGCTCCGTGGGGCTTGGCTCCGTCGTCGGATCTGGCTCTGTCGTCGGCGTGCGGGTCGGCGGCGGGGTAGGCTCTGGCTCGTCTTCGACCAGCCCGCCCTCGACACAGGCGGCCAGCAGCGAGGCGAGCAGAATGGAGGAAACTACCAATAGGCATGCTTTAGGCATTCCTGTACCCTCTCTCTGTGGATCGCCAATTGATCAGGTATGTGATTGTTCATGATGTCTTCCCCGTCTGCAACCCGGCCTCGCCGGAGCGAAACCAGACTGTCGCCGCGCACGCGTGACGCGCTGATTGTGCTCGCGGCGGCGCTGGCTCATGCCCTGTACCTGCTCCTGGCCTGGCGGGCGACGGGCGCGGCAGCCTACCCGCTCGACGACTCCTGGATCTACCAGACATACGCCCGCAACCTGGCCCGCGCGGGCGAGTGGGCCTTCATTCCCGGCGTGCCCAGCACCGGCTCGACCTCGATCCTGTGGACGTTCGTCCTCGCGCCCGGCTATCTGCTGCCAGCCGGGGCCTATGTGTGGACGCAACTCGCGGGCTTTGCATCGCTTGTTGCGGCGGCGCTCGGCGCGGCGCGCGTGTTTGACGACGACCACCTTGGCTTATCGCTGGCGGTCGGGTTGGCGGTCGCGCTGGAGTGGCACATGGTCTGGGCGGCGGCGTCGGGCATGGAGACAGCGTTCTTTGCCGCGCTGCTCGTGTGGTTCTGGCACTGGCTGCGCCGCCACGACCCCCGCGTGACCGGCCATCGCTGGCAGGACGGTCTGAAGCTCGGCGTGTGGGGTGGCGTGCTGATGCTGGCCCGGCCCGAGGGCGTCCTCGCGCTCGGCGTGGCGGGGCTGTACGGGCTGCTCTGCCCCGGCCCTCTGCGTGACCGGCTGCACTGGGGCGCAGCGGCAGGCGCAGGTTTCGCGCTGCTGCTCGTGCCCTTCTTCGGCTTCAACTTCGCTACGAGCGGGTCCATCTGGCCCAACACATTCTATGCCAAGCAGACCGAGTACTCTGTTATTTACAGCCAGCCCTACCTGCTGAGATTGGGACGGCAGATAGGCGTGATGTTCGTCGGCGCGCTTGCCCTGCTCCTGCCCGGCATCATCGCCGAGATATGGGAGCGGGTGCGCGCGCGCACGGACCTCGTCGGGCTGGCGCCGCTGGCCTGGGTGCTGCTGCACTGGGCGATGTACGCGGCGCGGCTGCCCGTTACCTACCAGCATGGCCGCTATGCCATCCCGGTTGTGCCTGTGCTCACCCTCTATGGTATTCGTGGTATGCTCCGGCTGGCAAGGCCCCGGTCTCCCAGCCTGCCCATCCGGACGCTGAGCCGCGCCTGGCTGCTGGCCGCCGCGCTGCTCTTCCCGCTGACGGTGGCGGCCTTCGGCGCGCCTGCGTATGCCAGCGACAGCGCCTTCATCCAGAGCGAGATGGTCGCAACGGCGCGCTGGGTCGAGGAGAACGTGCCCGCCGGTGCGGCGCTCGCCGTGCATGACATCGGGGCGATCGGGTACTTCTCCCCGCGTCCGCTGGTGGACCTCGCCGGGCTGGTATCGCCGGATGTCGTCGAGATCATGCATGACGCTGAGGGGCTGGCGGAGTATATCGTCGCGAGCGGCGCGAAATATCTCATCGTCTTCCCGAATTGGAACGAGACGTACAGGGAGATGATCGCTATTGGCGGCTTCGAGCCGGTCTGGTCGACGAGCAGCCTGCCGGACTACGCCGGAGAGACCGAACTCGGCCCGATGACCGTGTACCGGGCGTCGCCATGAGGTGCAGCGGCTATGTATCAGCCTGCGCATTTGGCGGTTGCTGGTGCATTTTGGCTGTGGTAGACTGACCATCATTGTTTAAAAGGTTTGGATAGGGACTTTTAACAACAAGATCTAGGGGCAAACTATGAGCGAGGACCCATCTGCACGAACAAGTGCGCCGATTACGGTTGTGATCGTTGACGATCACCAGATTTTCCGGCAGGGTATTGAAGCCTACCTGGACCTGATCGACGATATTGTCTCTGTAGGCGAAGGGCGGAATGGCGAGGAAGCGCTGGAGATTATCCGAGCCAAGCAGCCGGACGTCGCGCTCCTTGACATTAACCTCCCTATTATGAACGGCATGCAGGTCATACGTGAGATCGTCGCCGAGCGCCTGCCGGTGCGGGTCGTCATGCTGACGGCTTACGACGACCCCGAACAGCTTCTGCACGCCATGCACTCCGGCGCGGCGGCGTACTGTCCGAAGGAAATCGAACTGGAGCGGCTTGTCGAGGTGATCCGCCTCGTCGTCGACGGTTATTATGTTGTCAACGATCAGGTGTTTGACCGGGCGGGCATCGAAGAGTGGCTGGAGCACAGCGTCGAGGAAGTTGCCGGGCATTACTACGCGGAGCTTTCCGAGACGTTCTCGCCGCTCTCCCCGCGTGAGAGCGAGATTCTGACCTACGTAACGCGCGGGCTGAGCAACAAAGAGATCGCCCAGTTGCTGGGCATCAGTCACCAGACGGTGAAGAACCACATGACGTCCATCCTGCGCAAGCTGGCGGTGGACGACCGCACTCAGGCGGCAGTGTATGCGCTGCGGCGCGGCTGGGTGCGTCTGCGCGATACCGTCCAGTCATCCGAGGATGACCTCAACGACAAGAACGAGC
Organism: Anaerolineales bacterium UBA3940; assembly: GCA_002385675.1. Lineage (GTDB taxonomy): Bacteria > Chloroflexota > Anaerolineae > Aggregatilineales > UBA3940 > UBA3940. The sequence goes on from DGDY01000193.1 coordinate 8,588, forward strand.
TTTAACGCCGGTAGGTGAGTGAGAATATCCGCATGGTCAATCCACACACGACAACAGAGCACAAGAGCAGCCGCGAAGAAGCCCTCGACCTGCTGCAGGGCGAGCTCCAGCAGGCCAACGCGGAGCTCCGCGACATCCAGAACAAGATCCTCACGTCGCGAGGGCAGGTCGAGCAGCTTGCCCAGCGCAGCGCACAGGTCATGGGCGAGGTGCGGCGCGTCGAAGGCGCGCTGGAGCAGACCCCCCAGCGAACCCTCCGCGAGGTGTATACCGAGGCGCTTGACGTGCAGCAGCGCCTGCTGACGACGCGCAGCCAGCTAGAACGGCTCCAGGCTGAGGAGACCGTCGTCCGCGAGAAGGTGGCGATGCTGCAGAACGTGCTCGATGTGCTGTCGCATGGGGAGCCTGCGGAGGACGACGGCGAGCGCTTCAACGCGCGCGAGATGATCATCCGCATCATCGATGCGCAGGAGGAGCAGAGCGAGCGCCTTGCACGCCTGATGCACGACGGCCCGGCGCACTCGCTCACGAATTTCATCCTGCAGGCGGAGATCTGCGAGAAGCTGTTTGACCGTGACCCGCAAAAGGCGCGGGAGGAGTTGAGCAACCTGAAGGAGGCGGCGAAGGAGGCCTTCAAGAAGGTGCGCGGCTTCATCTTCGACCTGCGCCCGATGATGCTGCGCGACCTGGGCCTCGTGCCGACGCTGCGCCGCTACCTCGACGCCTTCAGCGACAAGACCGGCATTGAGACGGAGTTCCAGATGGTGGGGCGCGAGCGCCGCTTTGAGCACTACCGGGAGGCGCTGCTCTTCCGGGGCGTGCAGGCGCTGATCCAGAATGCGCGTGACCACAGCGGTGCCAGCTCGGTGAGCGTCACGCTCGACATGAGCGGTGACACCATCCGGGCGGTTGTTGAGGACAACGGGCGCGGGTTCGGCTCGGGGCGGCTGGCGCTCGATGCGGCCAACAGCGCCGCGCTGAGCCTCGGCGCGCTGCGGGAGCGGGTCAACATGGTCGGCGGGCAGGTGCGCGTGGACAGCGCCTCGGGGCAGGGCGCGCGGATCGAGATCGTGATTCCTGCCGGGCCGGAGGTGCGCGAAGACTAGCG
>DGDY01000049.1 GCA_002385675.1 Anaerolineales bacterium UBA3940
TTTTCAGGGACGAGCGGGCTCCCCCGGCACCACCCGGAAAGGTCTCCCGCAACTGGCACAAGGCGGGCCGCGCCTCCGACGTGATGCAGTCGTAAAACGAGGGCAACACTCCGGAGATCGAACTCGTCTCCGAGCCGATTGGCCCGAGCCAGTACTGGCGGATGTACGTCCGCTGTGCGGTACAGGATGGCTCGTGCGGCGAGCCGCTCCGCCGCCGCCCCTGGGACTTCCAGGCGCGGTTCAGCGGTGACGTCGTTGCCTACGAGAACGGCGGTCGCTTGAAAGACACCGTGCCGTCCGGCTACTACATCGACTTCACCGAACTGGCAGCGCTGTATGGTTGGGAGCGCGTGCCGTCGTCAAGCTCCTGGCGCTACAACTGGACCGGCGTTCTGTACTGGCAGTACGAGAAGCGAGACGGACTCGACTGGTGGTCAGCCATGCGCGAGCTGTACGCCGAGCCCGGCTTGCTCGAAGTCTTTGGGCCACCGACGCAGGCTGTGGGGCAGTAGCACAATGGGCAGCCGTTTGTGGAGCGTCTTCTTCCTGCTGCTGGTCGCCGCCATCACGTTTGGCGCCCTGCTGACCCAGTCTGCCGCTACGCTGGCCATCAGCAGCAGCATCACGGTTGCGGAGGATTTCCTGCCGCTACCCGTCACTCCGACGACTGCACTGGCACCGACCGAGACGGCAGCGCCCACCCCGACGGCTGTGCCCCCTACCCCGACGGAGGACGCCAGCCCGGAGCTTGAAGCGATGGCCGCCGAGGAACTGCGCCCCCCGATGGACCCTGAAGTCCTGAAGGAGGCTGATCCGTCGCTCCAGACCACGATGGAGTGGAACCCGCCCCCGCTCCCTGTGCCGCTGGCCCGCCACCCGTATGATCACTACTGGTTCATGCGGCCCCTGCGCTCAAACCACATCAATACCGGGCTGATTCGCTACCCGTACGGCTCGACAGGTTCATCCCAGGAACTTCGCATCCATCACGGCATCGACATCTCCAACCCGGTCGGCACGGAGGTCATCGCCGTCGCTGACGGCGTTGTGGAAGTCGCTGGCTGGGGCCACCGCAACAGCGAAGAAACCATCACCAGCTACGGCAACGTCATCTCCATCCGGCACGATGTCGGCTACCAGGGCAAGAAGCTCTACACACTGTATGCCCACCTGTCGGAGATCCTCGTCGAGCCCGGCCAGCGGGTGACAGCCGGGCAGGTCATCGGGCTGGTCGGTGCGACAGGCGACGCGAGCGGGCCGCACCTGCACTTCGAGGTGCGCCTGGATCGCAACGCCTACCGCAGTGTGCGCAACCCCGATCTGTGGCTTGCGCCTTACACCGGCACCGGTGTGATCGCCGGGCGGGTCACTTTCGCAAGCGGCAACCCCGTGTATAGCCTGGAAGTCGTCGTCACCGACCTCGACACCGGCAAGGTTGCCTACCGCACCACGACGTATGCCGGTGACAGCGCCCGCCCAGACGATCTGTGGAACGAGAACTTTGCCATCCCCAACGTGCCGGTAGGCCGCTATCTCGTGACCGCAGGCTACGGCGCATCCGCCGAGATCGAGGTGCAGGAAGGGCTTACGAATTGGGTTGAGCTGACCCTGACCGGAGCCTCCAGCACTGACGAAGAAGAGTAGTCTGCCTGTCTGTACTCCGTTAGAATCTATTCTGAGAAGCCCCGGGCCATTGCCAGCAGATAGGCTGTGATCTATACTAAATGGCAGAAAACGCCGAGCCATACATACGAGTGGGATTGATGCATCCTGGCGCAGTTGGCCGATAGGCTCGGCTGCGCGATTTTTTGTATATGACAGTACCAGTTGCACCGACCTTTGAGGAATTCATCGCGCCGCTTGAGGACTTGCCCGTCCACGAGCGAGCCATTATTCGGCGCGCCTTTGAATTGGCGCAGCGTGTGCACGCTGGCCAAAAGCGGAAGTCCGGCGAGGACTACGTGGTGCACTGCATCGAGGTCGCACGCATTCTCATGGACCTCGGGCTGGACGCAGCCGCGATAGCTGCCGGGCTGCTCCACGATACCGTCGAGGATACGCCTGTCACGCTCGACGAACTGGAGGAGGAGTTTGGCGAGGAGATCGCCAAGCTGGTAGCGGGGGTGACCAAGCTCGACAAGATCGCGCTCGGCTCGGACAATACGCCGAAGGGCAAGCCCCGCGACCGCGAGGCGGAGTACCTGCGCAAAACACTGCTCGCTATGGATGACGACGTGCGCGTCATCCTCATCAAACTCGCCGACCGGCTGCACAACATGCGCACGCTCGGTCACCTTTCGCGCGAGCGCCAGATCAGTGTGGCGCAGGAAACGATGGACATCTTCGCTCCGCTCGCGAGCCGCCTGGGGATCTGGCAGCTCAAGTGGGAGTTGGAAGACCTCGCCTTCCGCTATCTCGAGCCGGAACGCTACCGGATGATCGCTCGCCTGATTGACGAGCGCCGCAGTGACCGCGACTACTATGTCAGCAAGGTCGTCGAAAAGCTCAGCAACATCCTGAAGCAGCACAACATCCAGGCTGACATCAGCGGGCGGTCAAAGCACATCTACAGTATCTGGCAGAAGATGGAGCGCAAAGGGCTCCCGTTCGATCAGATATTTGATGTGCGCGCCGTCCGGATCATTGTGCCGGACGTTTTTACATGCTATCAGGTACTTGCCATCATCCACCAGACGTGGAGGCCCATCGCCGGTGAGTTTGACGACTACATTGCCGCGCCCAAGGAGAACTTCTACCAGTCGCTGCACACGGCGGTGATTTTAGAGGACGGCAAGACACTTGAGGTGCAGATCCGCACCCCGGAGATGCACGCCGCCGCCGAATACGGCATTGCCGCTCACTGGCGCTACAAAGAGGCGAATGGCAAGGGCGGTGACCTGGACAGGATGTTCGAGCTTCGCATCCAGCACCTGCGAAAGCTGATGGAGGTCGGGCGCGGCGTCGACGACGCGGACGAGTTCCTCGACACGATGCGCAGCGATGTCCTGCGCGACCGGGTGTATGTGTTCACCCCTCGCGGCGACATTATCGACCTGCCCGCCGGCTCCACGCCCATCGACTTCGCTTACCACGTCCATACCGACATCGGCCACCGCTGCCGCGGCGCGAAGGTCGACGGGAAGCTGGTGCCGCTCGATTACACCCTGCAGGTCGGCGACCGCGTCGAGATCCTCACCGCGAAGCGCGGTGGGCCCAGCCGCGATTGGCTCAACCCGCAGCTTGGCTATGTCAAGACCAAGCGCGCGGCGAGCAAGATCCGGCACTGGTTCCGCCGGCAGGACCGTGACAAGATGATCGCCCTCGGGCGAGACATCCTCGACCGCGAGATGAAGAAGCTCGGTGTCGAGAAGATGTCACACGAGCAGGTCGCGACGCTCTTTGGGCTCAGCAACGTCGATGACCTGCTGGCGCAGATCGGCTTCGGGGACATCCACCCCCAGCATATTGCGACGAAGATCCTCGATGCGGAGCGCGAGGAGCAAGAGGAGACGCTGCCGATCAAGAAGACGCCGGTCGAGCACGGTCCGCTCGGCGCCCAGGAGATCAAGATCCACGGCACCGGCGGCCTGCTGACCAACCTTGCGCGCTGCTGCAGCCCTGTCCAGGGCGAAGATGTCATCGGGTACGTGACGCGCGGGCGTGGGGTCACCATCCACCGGCGTGACTGTCGCAACGTGCTCAACCTTGACCCGGAGCGCCTTATCGAGGTGGACTGGGGCGATGAGCCCGAGGCGCGCTATCACGTGCCGGTCATCATTCGCGCCTTCGACCGCGAGGGTCTGATGCGTGATATTGGTGCGGCAGTGGCCGACGAGCACATCAACATGAGCAACGTGAATATCCGCACCGAGAACTACATGGCCATCTTTGAGGTGACCATGGAAGTTGAGAGCGCTGCACAGCTCAGTAACATCCTGTCGCGCATTGCGCGCCTGCCGAACGTGATCGAGGCGCGTCGCGTGGTGAGCTAATCCATCTCGACAAATAGCCGGCACCCTACCCTTGTAAAGGGCCTCAGGGCGCCGGCTATTTATTCACCATACCGCTCAAAGACTAGACGCCAAGCTGCTCGCTGATCGCCTCGATGACCCTGCCCTCAACCGCGCGGCGCGCCTGGTGGATGGCGTTCTTCACACCCACATCCGTCGAGCGCCCGTGCCCGATGATGACAACGCCGTTCACACCGAGCAGCGGCGCCCCGCCGATCTCAAACGGGTCCACCCGCTTGCTGACGCGCGCGAACGCCGGCTTTGCCAGCAACCCACCGACGCTCGTCACCACGCCCGACGTGATCTCCTGCCGCAGTAGCTTGCTGACCATGCTCGCTGCCGCCTCGATGCTCTTGATAAAAATGTTGCCCGTAAATCCGTCGTGGATGACAACGTCGGTCGCGCCGTTGAGCACCTCTTTCGGCTCGACGTTGCCGATGTAGTTCACGCCTTTGAGCTCCCGCATGAGGGGGATGGTCGCCTTGATAAGCTCGTTGCCTTTGCCCTCCTCCTCGCCGTTGCTCAGGAGCGCGACCCTCGGCTGGTTGATGCCCATCACCAGCCGCGCGTAGGCGTTTGCCATCACCGCAAACTGGGCGAGGTACTCCGGTTTGACGTCCGCATTGGCGCCGATATCCGCCGCAACCACCCGCCCGGCGGCATGCGGGAAGATCGCCGTCAGCGCCGGGCGTTTGACTCCCCGGATACGCCTCAGCGTAAAGAGCGTAGCAATGGTGAGCACCGCGCCGGTGTTACCCATCGTGACGAATGCATCGGCTTCACCACGCTGCACCAGCCCCAGCCCAACATGGATCGAGGAGTTGGGTTTCTCCTTCGCCGCTTCGGTCGGGCTGTCCGTCATCTCGATGACCTGACCGGCGTGAACAACCTCGAGGCTCAGCCCGGCAGTATCGTGTTTTGCCAGCTCGGCGCGGACCTGCGCCTCGTCCCCCACCAGGATGAGGGTGGCCTGCATCTCTCTGGCGGCAAGTACCGCACCAGCCACGTCGGGGCCGGGGCGGTTATCGCTGCCCATTGCATCTACAACGATTCGCATCTCTTGTTCTCCATTTGGGTGATGTCAGCTTGTATCAATTGGGGGAGAAGGGCACATCCGGCTGCCACCCCTGCTCCTGGTGCCGGATCAACTGCTTGAGCATCATCAACTCGCGCCGCAGCAGCCTCTGTTCGGAGCGCAGCATGCTGGTAAGGTCTCGCGTAGCCAGCAGCGACTGTTTCTCCGCGAGCGATAGCGGGAGTGTCATCCCAAGCAGGTAGGCAAGCTCGCGAGCATCCTCAGGCAGCGGGCCAAGCGGTATCTCCTGGGCCGTCATATCGGCCAGCGTATCCACATATACCCGCACGCTCCTCCTGAGCGCGTCTGCCAGCGGCGCGACCTCGGGCGCGTTCAGCCCCTCGAGAGGGTAATCGGCTACTCGCCCCACAAGGAAGGGCTTGTCCTGCTCGATGGTCACCAGGCGGAAGCGCTTGTAGCCCACCGTCTGGATGTTGATGCGCCCGTTGTCGAGTGGCTGCGCGTGCGTGATGTACGCTGACGTACCGATGTCATGCGGCACGGCACTCCCGCCGACCTCGTTCCCTTCCCGAATTAAGACAACGCCAAAAGGCCGGTTAAGTTTCAGGCACCGCTTAATCATAACCCGGTAGCGGGGCTCAAAGATATGCAGTGGCAGCGTCATTCCGGGGAACAGCACTGTATTCAGCGGAAACAGCGGCAGGCTGTACAGTTCCGTCATCGACTCCTCTGGCGTATCTACAACTTGTTACAGCATTCTAATACGGATTCCTGCTGCTGGCATTGACAGGTCCGCCCGGCGTGTTATAATT
>DGDY01000138.1:0-630 GCA_002385675.1 Anaerolineales bacterium UBA3940
GAACCGCGCCGCGGGGACGCTCTCAGGCGGCGAGGCGCAGCGTATCCGGCTGGCGACGCAGATCGGCTCACGGCTGATGGGCGTGCTCTACGTGCTGGACGAGCCGAGCATCGGCCTGCACCAGCGCGATAACATGCGCCTCATCCGCACGCTGGAGAGCATGCGCGACCTCGGCAATACGCTGCTCGTCGTCGAGCACGACGAGGAGACGATGCTGCACGCCGACTGGATCATCGACCTGGGGCCGGGCGCGGGCGAGCACGGCGGCTACGTCGTGGCCGAGGGCACGCCGGAGATGATCATGCAGAACCCCAACTCGATAACCGGCGCATTCCTCTCCGGGCGGCGGCGTATCGCGCTCCCGGCGGCGCGGCGTAACGGCAACAGCCACGTGCTGCGCATCCGGGGCGCGCGAGAGAACAACCTGAAGAATGTGGACGTGGACATCCCGCTCGGCAAGCTGGTGGTGATCACCGGCGTCTCAGGCAGCGGCAAGAGCACGTTGATGATCGACGTGCTGTACAGCCGTCTGGCGCAGATCCTGCACGGCGCTCGTAAGCCCGCGGGCGCGCACGACGCCATTGAGGGCGTGGAGCACCTCGACAAGGTCATCAACATCGACCAGTCGCC
>DGDY01000138.1:934-18585 GCA_002385675.1 Anaerolineales bacterium UBA3940
TTCAACGTCAAGGGCGGGCGCTGCGAGGCGTGCGCGGGGCAGGGTATGATCCAGGTCGAGATGCAGTTCCTGCCGGACATCTTCATCCCGTGCGACGTATGCCATGGCACGCGCTACAATCGCGAGACGCTCCAGGTCAAGTTCAAGGGGCTGTCGATTGCCGACGTGCTTGACCTGACGGTCAGCGAAGCGATCGAGGTGTTCGAGGCCTTCCCGGCGATTGTCAGCCGCCTGGAGACGCTGGAGGCGGTCGGGCTGGGGTACATCCGGCTCGGGCAGCCGGCGACGACACTCTCCGGCGGCGAGGCTCAGCGCATCAAACTGAGCCGCGAGCTGGCGAAGCGCTCAACCGGGCGGACGCTGTACGTGCTCGATGAGCCGTCCGTCGGCTTGCACGCCGCCGACGTCGAGCGGCTGATCGCCGTGCTGCAGGCGCTGGTCGATCAGGGGAACACGGTGCTGATCATCGAGCACCACCCGGATATCATTAAGGTTGCCGATCACATCATCGACCTGGGCCCCGAGGGGGGCGATGCCGGCGGCATGATTGTCGCGCAGGGCACGCCGGAGGAGGTCGCGCAGGTCGAGCACAGCTACACCGGTCAGTTTCTGCGAGAGCTGCTGGCGCGGGAGGCCGTCAGCGCCGCGGACTGAGACGTCACAGGGTAGACAGGGGGAATTGATGAGTAGCAACGGAGCATCCCGCCGGATGCTGGTTTCGGTTGCGCACCCGGACGATGAGTCATTCGGCATGGCAGGCACGATTGCCCGCTACGCAAACGAGGGGGTCAAAGTCGCGGTGATCTGCGCAACAAATGGCGATGTCGGCTCTGCCGACGAGGAGTACCTGCAGGGGTACGAGTCGGTGGCGGAGCTACGCATGGCCGAACTGCGTTGTGCCGCGGCGGAGCTGGGCTTTGCCGAGTTGTACACGTTCGGCTACCGCGACTCCGGCATGCCCGGCTCGCCGGACAACAACCACCCGGCTTCGCTGTGGGCGGCCAGCGACGACGAGGTGACGGCCCGCGTGACGAAGGTCATCCGCGAATTCAGGCCGCACGTCGTCGTGACGTTTGACCCGTACGGCGGCTACGGCCACCCCGACCATATCAAGATGCACCGGGCGACGACGGCGGCTTTCGAGCGCGCGGGCGACCCCACCTGCTACCCCGAGCAGATCGAAGCAGGGCTGGAGCCGTACAGCCCTCAGAAGCTGTACTACATGACGATGGACCGCCGCGTGATGAAGCTGTTCGTGCGGCTGATGCCGCTCTTCGGGCAGGACCCGACACGGATGGGCCGCAACAAGGACATCAACTACGTGGAGATCGTCGAGCACAGCTACCCGATCCACGCGTTTGTCGATACGCGCGCCTACGCCGCGCAGGCCGAGCGCGCGCAGATGTGCCACGCGAGCCAGCTTGGCGGCTTCGGCGGGCCGAGCCGGTTCATGCAGTTCCTGATGCGGATGCGCCGCCTGCTCGTCGGGTTCTACACGGAGACGTATATGCGCGCCTGCCCGCCCGTGCCTGACGGCGTGCGTGTCAGAGAACGCGACCTGTTTGAAGGCGTTGCCGCTGATTAAAAATCGTGGTTCCAATTCCAATCAACAACAACCTGAACCGCTTTTACGACGCGAAGGAACGCCATGCTCGTCGACATCCTGCCGGTTGGCCCCCTCCAGGCCAACTGTTACCTCGTCACCTGCGCGGAAACCCGCGCCGCCTTGCTCATCGACCCCGGCTGGAACAGCCCGGCCATCTCAGAGGCGATTGCCGCGCGCCGCGCCGACGTGCGCCTCATCGTGAACACACATGCCCACTGGGATCACATCGGTGGGAACGCCCACTTCGTACAGGAGACGGGTGCGCCGCTCGCGCTGCACCACGGCGACCTGCCTCTCCTGCGGCGGAAGGGTGGGGCGGAGGCGTGGGGCGTCCCGCTGCCGCCCAGCCCGGAACCTGACCGGCTGCTGAACCCCGGTGATGTGCTTGAGATCGGGCGGCTGCGGTTTGAAGTGCTCTTCACGCCGGGACACTCGCCGGGGCATATCTCGCTGTATGAGGCGGCACACCGGGCGCTGTTCTGCGGCGATGTGCTCTTTCAGCGGGGGATAGGGCGCACCGACCTGCCGGGTGGTGACGCGGCGGCGCTGTTCCGGTCGATCCGCGACGTGCTGTTTGCCCTGCCCGACGACGTAACCGTCTATCCCGGCCACGGACCGGCGACGACGATCGGCGAGGAGCGTGTGGGCAACCCCTGGGTTAGCATCTAGGCGCCCCCGCCTTGACGACCGCGCACCGAGCGCCCGCTTTGGCGGGCGTTACTCGTTTACGGCCAGCATGTGGCGGCGCACCACGCTCTGACCATCCTCACTCAGCACCCAGTCGAGGAAGGACCGCAGCGCACCCTGTGGCTCAGCACCGGCGACGAACTCCACGGACGTCACGAGGCGGTAGGTGTTGTTGCGGGCATTTTCGCGCGTCGGCTCAACGTCTTCGTAGGCCAGGGGCTTGATATCAGGCGGCTGCGCCTCGCCTGAGGCAATACCCACCGCGCCGGGTGTCTGTGCGACGATCTGGGCCGCGTGCTCTCCGCTCGCGGCGACGCGTGCCGAGCCGGTCACCGGAGCGCCGCTCAGCACCAGCGTGTCGAAGGCCAGCCGCGTGGACGTACCGGCCTCAGGGACGACTACCTCGATGCGCTGCGGCGGCAGTCCGTCCGGCGCGGGCCAGCCTCGCACCTGCCCGGTGAAGATCGCGCGCGCGTCCACCCGGTTCAGCCCATCCACTGGCAGATCGGGATGACCAACGAGCACGAGCATTTCCTGCGCAATGGGTGTATGGAACAACGCTTCGCCCTCGACCGGGTGCAGCACGAGCGCCGCATCGGCTCTGCCAGTTTCAACGGCGTGCAGAGCGCCCTCGCGGCTGGTCGGTATCAGCGAGAGCAGCGCGCCGGGGTGCAGAGTCTCGTAGCTGTTGAGCAGACTCTCGGCGAGCGGGGCGGTGGCATCGTCGACGGCAAGCCGGATAGTCGGCGCGACGGGGTTCAGCGCAGCGCCGCCCGCACAGCCGGCGAGCAGCGCGGCGAGCGCGACGAGAACCAGCGTGCGAGCGGCGGGAGACATAGTTCCGTGCTAGCCTCCGCGCACGAGCAGCACGAGGAGACAGACCAGCGACGCAACGACGCAGTATCCGGCAAAGATCAGCGTGGAGCGCGTCCGCAGGTAGTTGAGCAGCCAGCGGATGACGAAGTAGGCGCTGACCAGCGCGGCGAGAAAGCCTGCCACGAGCGCGCCAACACTGGCGCCCGTCGCGCCGTTTACGGTGAGGTCGGTAATCTGCACGATGCCGACGCCGATGATCAGCGGCGTCGAGAGCAGGAAGCTGAAGCGGGCAGCGCCTTCGCGGGACATATCACGCAGACGCCCGGCGGCGATCGTCGCGCCCGACCGGCTGATGCCGGGCAGGATCGCCAGCGCCTGCGCCAGCCCGATGAACAGGCCATCCCACCACGTCATATCGTCGATGTCGCGCTTAAGCTTGCCGATCTTCTCCCCTGCGTACAGTATCACGGCGGTGATCAGCAGCGAAATGGTGGCGAACAGCGGGCTCTCGAAGAGACGTTCGAAGAACGAGCGGAACAGCAGCCCTAGCACGGCTGTCGGGATGACGCCGAGCACCAGCAGGAGCAGCAGCTTGAAGTGCGGCGTGACCCGGCGCGTCTTTACCCATTCGATGCTCGCCCGAAGCATTTGCAGCCAGTCCTGCCAGAAGAACGCAAGCACACCCACCACCGTCCCCAGGTGCACGACAACAGTGAACGTCAGGCCGGAAGGGTCCCAGCCAAGCAGCCAGGGCACCAGCACAAGGTGCCCCGAGCTTGAGACAGGAATGAATTCTGTGGAGCCCTGCAACAGCCCCAGTATGATTGCCTGGAATATTGTCAACCCGTAATTCCTTTAAACTGCTATCTGAAAAGCTCGCATACCGGCGCGGGGCTCTTCGCACGCATCGCCAGAAAGAATCTACACGGGCTGCTCGAGCTTCGCCAGTGTTTCAGCCGCAAAGCTGGCAAACTCGCCCCGGATGATCGCTGCGCGCATCTCCTGCGCCAGCCGGACGAGTGTGCGCACGTTGTGGATCGAGAGGAGAGTCGCGGCGAGCATCTCCTCGCTCTTGAGCAGGTGGCGGATATAGGCACGGGAGAAGGTCTGGCAGGTGTAGCAGTCGCACGTCTCGGAGATGGGCGCGGCGTCCCGTGCGAAGCGGGCGTTCTTCATGTTGAGCCGCCCGTACTCGGTCATTGCCGCACCGTGACGCGCCAGCCGTGTCGGCAGCACACAGTCGAAGATGTCCACGCCCCGCGCGACCCCGTGGATCAGATCCTCAACTGTGCCGACGCCCATCAGGTAGCGGGGCTTGTCGGCGGGCAGCAGCGGCGTGGTGACCTCCAGCGTGCGGTACATATCCTCTTTTGATTCGCCGACCGACAGCCCGCCAATCGCGTAGCCGGGGAAGTCAAGGCTGGCAATTGCCTCGGCGGACTGTGCCCGCAAATCCTCGAAGATGCCGCCCTGCACGATGCCGAACAGCGCCTGCCTGTCGCGGTTGGTCCAGGCCTCGCGGCAGCGGGCGGCCCAGCGGTGCGTGCGCTCCAGCGCGAGCTTCAGATAGTCGTAGTTATCGGGGTCGGCCAGCTCGTCGAAACACATCATGATGTCCGCGCCGAGGTTCTGCTGGATGGCGATGGACCGTTCCGGCGTGAAGCGGTGCAGCGACCCGTCGAGGTGTGAGCGGAAAGTAACGCCGTCGTCGTCTACCTCGTTGATGTCGCCCAGGCTCCACACCTGAAAGCCGCCGCTGTCGGTGAGCATCGGTCCATGCCACTGCATGAACTCGTGCACGCCGCCCATCTCGGCGATCAACTCGTCGCCGGGGCGGAGGTAGAGGTGGTAGGTATTGGCGAGCACCAGCGTTGCGCCAAGCTCTTCAAGCTGGCGTGGCGTCAATGCTTTGACCGTCGCCTGCGTGCCGACGGGCGCGAAGACGGGGGTTTGCAGGGCTCCGTGCCGGGTGATGAAGGTGCCCGCCCGCGCGTTACCTTCGGTGGCCTCAATGGTGAAGCTGAAGAGTTCCTGAGTCATGGGAGCGATTATACCACCCGGCAGGCAGCCCGTCCTAGGAAGTGGTTTGCCGGAACGATGCCCTAGCCATGCAGGTACTGCTGGTCCACATACTTGAGCACGCGGCGCAGCGGCTCACGCGCCCACGACGAGCGGATCGCGCGCAGACGCTCGATAGTGTCTTCATCCAGCCGCACGCGCTCCGGCTCGATAGCGTCCGTCATGGTAAAGAACACATCCGCCTCGCGCTTGGCGTTGATGATCTCCGCCGCGTGGGCCATGTAGAGGAACGGGTCGTACTCCTGAAAGTCCTTCACGGTGCACTGCGCGACAATGCTGCGGGCCCACCACACCAGCGCTTCGGGCAGGTGGCCCCGGTCGAACTCCGCCAGCCCTGCGACGGAGTACAGGCGGTATTTGCGCGGGCAGCGGGGGATGGCCTCACGCGCGATCTCCAGCGCCTCGTCCGCGAACTGCCTCTGGTAGTAGATGTAGGCAATCATGAAGGGGATAAGGTCGTTGTCCGGGTACATCTTCATCAACGACTTACCGTAGTCGATGGCGTCCTGCACGCTGCCCGCGTCACGTAGCTCCGCTACATGGGCCAGTTCAGGGATGCTCGTCTCGTCCCGCTCGTCTCTGATCTCCTCGAGGGGGAGGGTGATGCTCATGTGAAAGAATTTTTCTGCGCGGTTCATGAAGTATTACCTCGGATGATCATGATGATGGTGATGCTTTGGCGAACAAGTCCGGGGATTAGTGTACAGCAGGCAGCAGGCGACGCAAGCGGGAAAAGTACGGAGTCGCAGGCTGGTGCGTAGGTGGTGGATGTGTCGCCACGTGTGTGGAATACACCGTTGCGAATAAACTTCGCGGCTCCCGAACGCCCGCTTATGCGGTATACTTGGAGCGGCGCGAACCGTTGCGCGATTGTCCCCGACTGGCGGCGAGGAGTTACCGTGAAAACCATCGCACTGATCGCTCACGACGGCAAGAAAGACGAGATGCTCGAATTCGTTCGCGAGCACCTCGATCTCCTGAAGAAGTACCACATCATCGCGACGGGCACGACCGGCGGGCTGATCCACGATCAGACGGGGCTGGAGGTGGAGCGGGTGCTCTCCGGCCCGATTGGCGGCGACGTGCAGATCGCCGCGCGGGTCGTGACCGGCGAGGTCGCCGCGGTGATCTTCTTCATCGACAGCCTGGAGCGCCACCCGCACGACCCCGACATCCAGACGTTACAGCGCCTCTGCGTGGTGCACGATGTGCCGCTTGCGACCAACCCCTCTACGGCCAGGCTCATCCTGCTTGGCAGCGAGCCGGACTGAGGCGTGAGGCTCAGTTGACAGTCAGCCGCGCACCGGGTGAAGGTCATCATTGACAGAAACCTCACCTGTTGTCTACAATACGGGGGAGTTAGTTCAGGTTAACAACCAGGCGATCTATCACGTGGTACAGGGGAGAGTCTCCACGAGGAGCGCCGAAGGGGCAAGCTGGCGCCACTATTGCCAGGCGAAACTCTCAGGCACCAGGACCCTGTTCCGCGCCTCCTCTGGAAAGTCTGCGCCGGGCCTCCTGCGACTACTTCCCGCGCAGCGCCGATGGGGCAAGCCCGCATACCACGCGGGTGAATCTCGCAGGCTAATGACAGGGGAGTGCTCAGCGAGTGCTTTGCGCACTTGTTGTGCACTCCCCTGTTGTTTTTTTGTAGCGCCACACAATACCAGTTAGGAAAGCGAGGACAACTCATGGCCGATTGGAATATCCCTGAGGAAGGCTACAAGTTTACGAAGTCCGATGAGTGGATCAAGCTCGAGGGCGACGAGGCGCTCGTCGGCATCACGGACTACGCCCAGGATCTGCTCTCCGACCTCGTCTTCGTCGAACTGCCGTCGGTGGGTGACAGCTTTGACCAGGGCGAGACGTTTGGCACGGTCGAGTCGGTGAAGGCCGCTGCCGACGTCAACCTGCCGGTGAGCGGCGAGATCGTTGCGGTGCATGCGGAGCTTGAAGATGCGCCCGAGACGATCAACCAGGATCCGTATGGTGAGGGCTGGATTGTCCGCATTAAGGTGTCGGACCCGTCCGAGCTTGACGGCCTGATGGATGCCGCTGCTTACCGCGCCTACTGCGAGGAGCGTGCATAACTGCCGCACGGGCGCCCACACCACAGGGCGCCCTGTATCGCTGCATGCGAACTCCGGTCAGCTTTGACAGGATGACGGGGTTTCTCAAGGAGCATATGGAATGAGCTATCTACCTCATACTGAGGCTGATGTAAAGGCCATGCTGGAAGCTATCGGCGTCGAACGCGTCGAAGACCTGTTCCAGGATGTGCCTGAATCGGTCCGTTTCCCCGAACTCGACCTGCCGGCGGCGCTCTCCCAGATGGAGGTGGCGTGGCTGCTCGAGAACATGAGCGACGAGAACTTGCCCGGCGGTAAGACGGCGATTTTCCTCGGCGCTGGCACCTACAACCACTACATCCCGCCTGTAGTGGGCCACATCATTCAGCGTGGTGAGTTCCTGACCGCTTACACGCCGTACCAGCCGGAGGTCAGCCAGGGCACGCTGCAGGCGATCTTCGAGTATCAGAGCATGATCACCCAGCTTACCGGCATGGAGGTTTCGAACGCCAGCCACTACGACGGCGCGACCTCGCTGGCCGAGGCGGCGATCATGTCGTACAGCCACTTCCGCGGCAAGCGCTCGAAGCTGGTGCTGTGCTCCGGTATCCACCCCGAATACCGCGACGTGGTCCGCACCTACATGCAGGGGATGGACGTGGAGATCGTCGGCGACGAGTCCTGCTGGGTGGATATGGACAAGCTCGTCGAACATATCGATGACAATACCGCGATGGTGGCGGTCGCCTACCCGAACTTCTTCGGCGAGGTAGACCCGATTGAGAAGGCCATTCAGGCGGCGCACGAGCACGGCGCGCTGGCTGTTGTTGTCGCCGACCCGATTTCGCTTGGCCTGCTCAAGCCGCCCGGCTGGATGGGCGCGGATATCGTCGTCGGCGAGGGGCAGGGGCTTGGCATCCCGATGAGCTTCGGCGGGCCGTTCCTGGGCATCTTTGCGACGCGTGAGGCTTACGTGCGTAAGATGGCCGGTCGCCTCGTTGGTGAGACGAAGGACAAGGACGGCAAGACCGGCTACGTGCTGACTCTCGCCACCCGCGAGCAGCACATCCGCCGTGAGAAGGCGACGAGCAACATCTGCACCAACCAGGGGCTGATGGCGCTCTCTGCCGCCATCTACCTGAGTGTGATGGGCAAGCACGGGCTGCGGCAGGTGGCGGAGCTGTGCTACCACAAGTCGCACTATGCGGCGGACGAGATCGCCAAGCTGGATGGCTACAAGGTGTTCCGCGATAAGCCGTTCGTCAAGGAGTTTGTGGTCGAGTGCCCGCTGCCCGTTGAGGAGATCAACGCCTATCTGCTTGAGAACTACAGCATTATCGGCGGCTACGACCTCAGTAAGCGCTACCCGGAGCGCGAGCGGCAGATGCTGATCGCCGTGACCGAAATGAACACCCGTGACGAGATCGACACGCTGGTGCGTGCGCTGGCGGAGGTGGCAGAATGACAGAACCGCTAATCTACGACCTGAGTTCGCCGGGGCGGAAGGGCATCCAGATGCCCGCGCCGGATGTCCCGCTCGCGGAGCTTCCGCAGGACCTACTGCGCGACGAGCTGGATCTGCCCGAGGTGAGCGAGATCGACGTGGTACGGCACTTCACCCGCCTGTCGCAGATGAACCACGGCATCGACATCGGCATGTACCCGCTCGGCTCGTGCACAATGAAGTATAACCCCAAGCTGAACGAGGACATGGCACGCCTGCCGGGCTTCGCCGCGCTGCACCCCTACCAGCCGCTTGACACCGTTCAGGGCGCGCTGGAGGTGATTTTCAACGTGCAGGAATGGCTGAAGGAGCTTGGCGGGTTTGCGGCGGTGTCGCTCCAGCCCGCAGCCGGGGCGCAGGGCGAGCTTGCCGGTGTGCTGATCATGCGCAAGTATCACCTCGACCGGGGCGATACGAAGCGCAACAAGATGCTTATCCCCGACTCGGCGCACGGCACGAACCCCGCCAGCTCGTCGATGAGCGGCCTGCACGTCGTGGAGATCCCCTCCGATGACCGGGGCAACATCGACCTTGAGGCGCTGCGGGCGGAGTGCGATGACACCGTCGTTGGCCTGATGCTGACCAACCCGAACACGCTTGGCCTGTTCGAGGAGCATCTTGAAGAGGTTATCGAGCTGGTGCATGGCTGCGGCGGCCTGATGTACGGCGACGGCGCGAACTTCAATGCCCTGATGGGCATCATGCGCCCCGGCGACATCGGCTTTGACGTGATGCACTTCAACCTGCACAAGACGTTCAGCACGCCGCACGGCGGCGGCGGTCCCGGCGCTGGCCCGGTCGGCGTGGCCGAGCATCTTGTGGACTTCCTGCCCGGCCCGATCGTCGAGATCGTCGAGGAGCCGGAGTCGGAGGACGAACTGCCGGTGTACGGCTTCGTCACGCCTGCCAAGTCGATTGGCCGCATGAAGGCGTACTACGGGCAGTTCGGCATGCTGGTCCGCGCGCTGTCGTACATGCTGGTCTACGGCGGCGAGGGGCTGCGGCGCGTCAGCGAGATGGCCGTGCTCAACGCCAACTACCTGCGCGTCAAGCTCAACGACACGTACCACGTGCCGCATGACCGCATCAGCATGCACGAGTTCGTGTGTGAGGGCCGCTTCGACGATGCGCCGGACATCCACGCGCTCGACATCTCCAAGCGGCTGATCGACTACGGCTTCCACCCGCCGACGAACTACTTCCCGCTCATCGTCCATGAGGCGCTCATGATCGAGCCGACCGAGACGGAGAGCAAGGAAACGCTTGACCAGTTCATCGAGGCGATGAAGGCCATTGCCCGCGAGGCGCGTGAGAACCCCGAAGTGTTGCGCGAGGCGCCGCACACCGCGCCCATCAAGCGACTGGACGAGGTCGGCGCGGCGCGCAACCTGGTGCTGTGCTGCCGCCCGGTCAACCTGCCCGAGCCTACTGCCAAGTAACAGTGGTGGCGCGGTAGGGTCAGAACCCGAACGAAAATGAAGAGACGCCCGGCACACTGCCGGGCGTCTTTGTTGTGTGGGCGGTACAAGACTCGAACTTGTGACCTCCTCCTTGTAAGGGAGGCGCTCTATCCAACTGAGCTAACCGCCCGCCGACGGCTTATTATACCCAAGCGCAGAGCGGAGTACAAAGACGCGGGCCGCGCACTGATGCGATGTTAACCCTTGTCTGAACCCCCTCTAACCTCGCTTCGCCCGGTTTGTCTCCCCCTTGCAAGGGGGAGGTGGTGAGATCCGCGAAGCGAAGTCCGTCAGAAGGGGTTCCGATGTCGTTTTGCGCCCCCCTGAAACTACCGGCTAGATCCTCGGTAGCACCAGCCCCTGCTGGCCCTGGTACTTGCCGCGGCGATCCGCGTAGCTGACGGCGCACTCCTCGTCGCCCTCAAAGAACAGCACCTGCGCGATGCCCTCGTTGGCATAAATCCTCGCCGGGAGCGGCGTTACGTTGCTGATCTCCAGCGTGATGATGCCCTCCCAGCCGGCCTCAAGCACCGTCGTCGGGATGAGCACGCCCGCGCGGATGTACGTCGACTTGCACAGGACGATCCCCGTGACGTTGCGCGGCATGCGGATGTATTCGACTGACCGGGCCAGCACAAACGAGTTCGGCGGGATGGTGCAGACGTCGCCCTTCACGTCCACGTATGCGTTCGGGTCGAAGTTCTTGGGGTCGACGACGGTGGAATGCACGTTCGTAAAGACCTTGAACTCGTCCGAGACGCGGATATCGTAGCCGTAGGACGAGACACCGTACGAGATCACGCCCTCGCGGACCTGCCCGCTCACAAACGGCTCGATCATGCCGCATTCGGTTGCCATCTTCTCGATCCAGGTGTCAGATTTGAGGCCCATTTCCTCTTCTCTCAACGTCAGGGTCAGCAGGTTTGTCGTCCACAGATGAACACAGGTAGGTTACCGGGGCAGGGGCCGGTCCTCAACCCGACCCCTGTCAAGACCATCGCTACATCTGCTCCGGGGCGGACATGCCCATCAGGTCGAGCGTGCGCCGGAACACGATCTGTGCGGCGGCGTAGAGCTTCAGACGCGCCTTCGCCAGGTCCTCGGGCACATCGCTGTGCAGCGCTCGGACCTCATCATACGTCGGGTGGAAGGTGCGGGCAAGCTCCTCGTGTGCCCAGAACGCGATCCGGTGCGGCTGAAGCTCCTGCACGCACGTCTCGATGATCTCCGGCAGTTCGATCAGCTTGCGGATCAGATTCAGTTCTGCCGGGCTGGTCAGCAGGGAGACATCGCCGCCCTCCATCGACACGCCGCGCTCTGCGGCTACGCGCATCATGCTGGCGCAACGCACGTGCGCGTTTTGGATGTAGTACACCGGGTTCTCGTTGGACTGCTTGCGGGCCAGTTCCAGGTCGAAGTCCATGTGAGACTCCGGGCTGCGGGCCAGCATGAAGTAGCGCACGGCGTCCGGCCCGACGTCGTCCACCAGCTCGTCAAGCGTGACGAACTCGCCCCGGCGCGTGCTCATGCGGACCGTCTCGCCGCCCTCCGAGAGCGTGACGAACTGGTGCAGGATCACGCGGATGCGGTCGGCGGGGTAACCCAGCGCAGCGACCATAGCGTGAACGTCCTTCGCCTCCTCGATGTGGTCGGTGCCGAGGATGTTGATCGCGAGGTCGAAGCCGCGCTCCAGCTTGTTGATGTGGTAAGCCGTGTCGGGCAGGCGGTAGGTCGGCTCGCCGTCGGACTTCACCAGCGCCTTGTCCTTCTTCACGTTGCGCAGCTTGCGCATGCGGATCCACGTCGCAGTTGCGCCGCCGCTCGCCGCATCGAGTTCTTCCTCGTCGGGGCGCTCCTCGTAATCCTCATCACGCTCCGGGGTAGGGGCCTCGTAGACAAGCCCCTTCTCGCGCAGGGCGTCGAGCGTCCGCCAGACCGAGCCGTCCTCGTACAGCGACATCTCGTTGAAGAACACGTCAAAGGTGATGCCGATCCGCCCCAGCGAGGCGCGGATCATCTCGAAGATGCGGGCCTCGGCGGCCTCCTTGAACACCTCCCAACCGGCGTTCGCCAGTTCGTCGCCCCTCTCCGCGATCAGTTCGTCGGCGATATCGTAGATGTACTCGCCCCGGTAGCCGTCGGCGGGGAACTCCGCCTCAAGCCCCAGGCGCTCGCGGTAGCGTGCGCGGACGCTCTCACCGAGCAGGCGCATCTGCCGCCCGGCGTTGTTGAAATAGTACTCCATCTCGACATCATATCCGACGGCGCGCAGCAGCCGGGCGAGCGTGTCGCCCATCACGCCGCCACGCACGCGCCCGACGGTGATCGGCCCGGTCGGGTTGGCGCTGACGCACTCGACCTGTGCCCGCTTCCCGGCGAAGTCATCGAACTGTGCGTAGCTGTCGCCAGCGGCAAGGATGGCATCGACCTGCTGCTGCAGCCAGCGGTCAGCCAGCCGGAAGTTGATAAAGCCCCCGACGCGCTCGATGCTGCCGATGTAGTCGGCTTCGGGGAAATGATCGATGATGGCCTGCGCGATGTCGTCCGGCTTCATGCGGGCGAGGCGCGCAAGCTGCATTGCCACCGGGGTGGCATAGTCGCCGTGATCGGCCTGGCGCGGGCGCGCGACGGATGGCTCCGGGATGTCGAATTCGGGCAGCGCACCGGCTTCCTGTGCGCGCTGGATGGCCTGTTTTATCTTCCCGGCAAGGTCTCTCGGTATGCGGATCACAACTCACTCCTCACATGGCTGGAAATGCGCCCGCAATTGTATCACGGATTGCGCGTGTGTCCATTGCGACGGTGGCTGTTGGTGTGACACCTTTGTCTGGGAACCCCTCCAGCCTCCCCCTTGCAAGGGGGGCTGCCTGCTCTCACTGCTTGCCGCGTATGTCGATGATGCCGTCCTTCACGGGGTAGGCGGCGTGACACACCCCGCAGCATAGTTCGGCGGGGTGTTCCTCCCACTGCGCAGAGCGGCACGCGGGGCAGTGCAGCACATCGAGCATGTGGCGCGCGCCGCTCGGCACATGCCCCGGTTTCACCGCCCACACAAGGTCATAATCGACCTGCCAGGGCAGAAGCTCGACGCGTGTTAGCCCCAGCGATTCCAGCAGCGCGCGGAACTCGTCGGGGGAGTGCGTCTTGCCGGGCATGAGCGCGGCATTCCAGCCGCGCCGTCGCGTCGTGACGAGGATCCCGCCCGGTCGCAGCACGCGCACCGCCTCGGCAAGCTGGGTCGCCGGGTCGGGGGTGAACTCCAGCATCTCCAGTACCGTCACGGCGTCGAACGCCCCGTCGGCAAAGGGTAGCGAGGATGCATCCCGCCACAGCAGCATCAGCCGGTGCTCGTTGCCCCGCAGCTTTTGGGCGGCGATCTCCAGCATCGAGCGGGAGGCGTCCACGCCGATCACTCGCCCGCGAAAGGCAGGCTGCTCGAAGAGCGCCAGCGGCAGGCGCCCGGTGCCGGTTGCGATGTCCAGCACGAGCGCGCCGGGTACGGGCCGCAGCATGTCGGCCAGCGGACGCCCCAGAAAGACCGCCTCCATGTCATCGTCGTACTGCTTGATGTCGTCGTAGCGGCGCGCGGCGAGGTCGTACAGCCAGGTCACGACGCGCTGTCCGAGGTACACGCCCTCGGCGATGATAAGCTGCCAGTACAGGATCGCGCCGAGCGCGACCAGACCAGCCGCCACCAGCACCACGATCAGCCAGGGCGGCATGTCTACAGGATACCCTCCGCCCGCAGCCAGGCTTCGCTGCGGCGCAGCCCCTCATGCAGCGATACGCGCGGCTCCCAGCCGAGCACGTCCTTTGCCTTCTGGTTGGAGATCTGCCCGCCCTCGCAAAGCTGAGAGATGATGTACGCAACCCGGTAGCGCTTGAAGAATGGCTCGGCGAAGAAGGCCGCCGTGCGTGCCAGCCAGCAGGGCACGCGGATCGCGCGGGTGGTGGGGACCATAGCCATGTACCCGCCGAGGAAGTCCCGCATGGTGATTGGCCCGTCGTCCACCGCGTTGAACGTCTCGCCGGGGGCAGCGGGGTGCGTGGCAGCAAGCACCAGCAGGTCGAGCAGGTTGTCGATGTAGATGGGGAAGGCGCTTGCCCCGCCGCCGCTCAGGAGCGGCATCCGGCCTTTCTTTGCCCACCGCGCGAGGCGCGCCGTCCACGTGGGAGAGCCAGGCCCGTAGACCATGCCGGGGCGCACGATTACGGCCTTTAGCCCGGTCTCGGCGGCGACCTGCCGCAGAGCCGCTTCGGCCTGGATCTTCGTGTCGCCGTAGGGATAGTTGAACAGCTTGAGGGGCGTTGTCTCGTCCACGTCGCGCCCGCCGCGAATGCCGTAGACCGAGATGCTGCTCGTGAACACGAACCGCTCGACGCCTGCCGCCGCGCTGACCTCGGCCAGATCGCGCGTGGCGGTGACGTTCACCGGGTAGGCGTTCTTGACGTCCCCACGGCCCAGCCACGCAGCGATGTGCATCACAACCTCGACGCCCTGCGCGACGATCTCGGCCATGCGTTGGCGGTCGGTGATGTCGCCGCGCACCACCTCGATGCCTGCCGCACGCAGACCATCTGCGCTCCCGGGCCTGCGTTCCAGCGCAAGGACGTGCGCCCCGTCGTTGTGGAGCCGCCGCGCCAGGTGCCCGCCGATAAAGCCGGTCGCGCCGGTGACCAGCACGCGCTTGCCTGCCAGTGTGCCACTCATGGAACTTCCTTCGAGGTCCGTACGTTAAGGATATAGACTTAAAACATCGACGCCTCGCGCTGATTGGCGGGCTGCCGACGGAACAAGTGTAGCGGATGGCCCGAGCCGTCTGCAAGGGCGCCCGTTGGGGCTGGTGGCACGCTCTCAGGGCTGGTGCTACAATCCGGTCCGCCTATCTGGCTGACCCAGAGGAAAGGAAGAGCGATGACAAAGACCGTACGCCTTCTCCCTATACTCGTGCTAGCCCTGGTGCTCGCTGCCTGTGGCGGAACGGGGATGGCACAGGTTCCGACCCAGACGCCGCAGTTCATCGTGATTACCGACACACCGGAGGGCGGCGTACCGGCCCAACCAGCCAGCACGCCGGAGCCCGGCGCAACGGACGCGTTGGGCGGCACGGCTGCGGTAGACACCGGCATCGTGCCTATCCCGACGCCGTTCCTCTGCAAGGCTCAGGTGATTGAGCAGAGCTTTGAAAACGGCTTTATGTTCTGGGTTGGGGGGACGACGGAAGAGCGTTGCAACGTGGAACACGACTTTACCCCCGGCTCAGGCGAAATCTGGATCTCGATCTTCCCTGATGGTGGGCAGGTCGGTGAGTGGGTTGTCGTGACGGATACGTTTGATGAGACGGTTGACCCCGAGTTCGACCCCAACCTGGAGCCGCCCTCGGAGGATCTGCGCCAGCCGGTTCGCGGCTTTGGCAAGGCATGGCGTGAGGCGCTCACGTCGGAACAGCGCGAGCGGCTTGGCTGGGCAACCGGCGACGAACTGCCGTTTGTGACCGATTACCGCTACGATGCGGGCGGCTTCCTCAACGATGCGGGTGAGTACGTGCCGCGCCCCGGTATGCACCGCATTATGGGGCTGGGCGGCGAGCAGTTCTTCTACGACGAGCAGAGCCGCGCGACCTTCTACATCCCGCCGCAGCAGTAGCCGCGCGGGCTAGCAAGCGATCAGCAGGCGGAGGGCAGGCAGCAGCCACACCCCTCCGCCTTTATGATTCGCAGAACTTCTCCACCTGGTAGACCTCGACTTCCATGCCCGGCTCGCGCCACACGCCCGGCGGCAGGCCCATCTTGAGGCACAGCCGGTCAAGAAACTCGACCGGGTCGGGAATCTTCTCCCACACCTGCGGCAGGAACGTGGCGCGGCGATAGTTGTAGTATATCAGCGTGACGCCGTTGATGCCGGGGCGCAACAGACGTGGGATGTCGTCCGGACGCTCTGCGTCAAGCGGCACAGGGGGCGTGAGTAACGAGATTTCCACGCGGAGGTTATCAAGCTCGCCGGGCGTAACAGGCTCAAAACGCGGGTCATGCAGGGCGGTTTCCGCTGCGGTGCGGATGACCTCCTGCACGAGCGGCAGATGTGCGGTGAGCACGCCCGTACAGCCGCGCAGCGCGCCGCTGTCGCGCTCGGTGAGCGTGACAAAGCACGCGCGAGGCTTTGTCAGCGTGGGGGGCAGGCATTCAAGGTCTACGTTCGGGAGCGCTGCGCCGCTCACAGCACAGGCGATGCTGTCGCGAGCGAGGCGCAGGAGCAGCTCCCGCTCGGCGGCTGGCAGCAGGTCGCTGCATGCATCTGACATATCGATAATGGCTCCTGGTGCAGTCGCGAGCGTGCTACGCGTCCTGCGTCAGCAGGCGCAGCATCGGCCCGGCGAAATCCGTCAGGTCCGACAGCCCGGCGGCAAGCTCCGCGCGCCGCTCGCCGATAATCAGGGTAGGGACAGGGTTCAGGGTGTGACCACGCACACTGCAATCTTCCAGATTGCCGTGGTCGCTCGTGATGATGATCAGCCCTTCCGAGTCGTCCCACTCGGAGAGCAGACCCGCCATCACGGCATCGAGCTTCTCAAGCTCAGCCGTTGCCGCATCAAGCTCGCAGCGGTGGCCGATGTAATCCGTAAACCAGTGATCGAAGAAGCTGAAATCGTACTCGCGTGCGAGCCGGGCCATGCGCCGCCCGGCCTCGTGCGGCGTGATGATCGGGGCATCCGGGTAGCCAAGCAATGTGCGCCACGCCTCCCCGGTGAAATCCGCCGAGATGGCTCGCCCGGCGTACATGGCTTCCGGCCCCTGCATCTGCACGCCCCCGGCATGCAGCGCGAGCTGGTTCGCCGAGCGCAGGCGTGTCCCCCGCGCGATGCGCTCCAGGTAGGCGGTGGGGTACGCGTTCAGCAGGGTGCACCGCCGTCCACGCTGTACCATCTTCTTGATGACGCTCTCGCTGCGCACCACCGCGCCGATGCGCGCGTCCGGCTTGGGGCCGTAATGCCCGCCGACGATCATCGGGACGTTGCGCCCGGTCATGATCGTCGCCTGACCGGTCGCGCTCTGCGGCGTGCCGGGGACGCCCAGCACGGCGTCGGTTGGGATGAAGGTCGCCCGTGCGAAGTCCTGGCGAGGCAGGACGTTGGTCCAGGCGTGTCCGCCGGTCAGAGAGGTGAGGGTGGGGAGGGCGGCGCGAACAAACGGGTTCCGGTCGGGGTCGTTATCTCCCAGGCCGATTCCATCAATGAAAAAGAACAGGATACGCACTAACCGTTACCGTTCCTTTCGAAGCGGTACCAAGCAGAGCGAGCATCGGCGGCCACATCCTCGCCGAGGCTCCTCCACACCAGACGAAAATGGGGAGGCAACAAATGCTCGACGGCTGCCGGGTCCAGGCCGAGCGGGCGCTCTGCCGTCGGGGCGGCCAGGGCAGGCAGGAAGGG
>DGDY01000243.1 GCA_002385675.1 Anaerolineales bacterium UBA3940
GACCGCCCGCCTGAGCCTCGGCAATGGGGTCGGTATTGCCGCCGCCTACTGGCTGCTCGGCGTGGGCTGGGCCATGGCGATAGCGGCCATCGGCCAGGCGCTGCTGGCATCGTTTGGTGGTGGGCTGTAGCACCATGCCGTCTGACGAGAGCTTTATCGTCATACGGGACCTGCGGCGCACCTACCGGCTCGGCGACACCGTCGTCAGGGCGCTCGACGGTATCAACCTGGACATCGAGCGTGGCGACTTCCTCGTGCTGATGGGGCCGAGCGGCAGCGGCAAGAGCACGCTGCTGAACCTGCTCGGCGGGCTGGACCGGCCCGACGGCGGCACGCTCATCGTCGACGGGCGCGATGTGAGCACGCTCGACCAGAACGAGCTGGCGCTCTACCGGCAGCGCTCGGTCGGCTTCGTTTTCCAGTCGTTCAACCTCATCCCGACGATGACCGCGCTGGAGAACGTCGCCTTCCCGATGATCTTCTCCGGCGTGCCGCCCGCCGAGCGCAACGCTCGCGCGGCGGAACTGCTCGATGCGCTGGGGCTGGCCGACCGCAAGCACCACAAGCCGACGGAGATGTCCGGCGGGCAGCAGCAGCGCGTGGCGCTGGCCCGTGCGCTCGTCAACCATCCGACCATCCTGCTCGCGGACGAGCCGACCGGCAACCTGGACTCGAAGACCGGCGAGGAGATTCTGCAACTGCTGAAAGAGCTGAACGAGCGCGGGCAAACCATTATCGTCGTGACGCATGACCCGCGCATTGCGGATTACGCCCGGAAAACCGTTCACCTGCTCGACGGCAAGATTGTATCGGATGCGCCGTCCCGGCCATCCGTGCGCGTAACACCGGAGAGGTAGCTATGAGACGACTTCTAACCCTGCCCATCCTGCTTGCTGCTCTCCTGCTGATCATGCCCGCCCCGGCGCTGGCGCAGGAGGGCGGCGCGGCACCCGCTTTCCGCATCGATGGCTGGTCTACCGACCCGGCCACTCTGCGGCGCGGGGACGAGTTCGACCTGACTGTGTCCTTCACCAATACCGGCGGCGAGGCGGCGACCGGCGTGTCGATCACCATCGGCCAGAGCACGACGTTTGTCGGGCTGGACAGCGGCGCGTTCATCGACCAGGTCGGGCCCGGCGAGTCCGGCAGCGGCAAGCTGCGCGTCGCGGTGTCGAACACGGTCACGACCGGGCATTACTCCATCCCGCTGCAGTTCAGCTACGGCGCGCCGAGCAGCCCTGGCATCCCGCTCGGCGAGGTCAAGACCATCGGCGTGCATGTCGAGGGGATGGCCCCGCCGGGGCAGGATGTCGGCCAGCCCGCTTTCGACATTGTGGAGTGGTCCGTCGAGCCGCAGACGCTGCGGCGCGGGCAGGAGTTTACGCTGACGGTGACGTTCGCCAACGTCGGCACGTGGAACGGCAACTCGGTCAACGTGGGCTTGGGCCAGGGGCAGAACTTTGTCGAGCTTCAGGGCGCGCCGACCATCCCCACCATCCGCATCGGCGAGAGCCAGACCGTCACGCTGCGCGGCGCGGTATCGAACACCATCACCACCGGGCACTACCAGCTTCCGGTGCAGTTCGAGTACCACCATGAGGCGCAGGGCGGGCAGCGCCTTACCGAGACGGAGAACATCGGCGTGTACGTCGAGGGCATCGCGCCCAGCACCGGCCCGGACACCGGGCGACCGCAGATTGTGATTGCCGACTCCGCCGTGGAGGCGGGCGACAAGGAGGGCCAGATCAACCTGCGGCTGACGCTGCACAACGTCGGCAACCGCTGGGCGCGCGGCGTGGTCGTCAACCTCGGGCCGAGCGAGGTCTTTAGCCCGGCGGAGGGCAGTTCTGCCGTGTCCGTGCCGGAGGACATCGAGGTAGACGAGCAGGTCGAGGTGACGCTGCCGCTTGTGCTGCTGCGCTCGCCGGAGGGCCGCTTCACGCAGGACTTCACCATCGAGTATGCGAGTTACAGCGGCGGCAGCTACCAGACGACCGAGCGCGTGCCGATCTCGCTGACCGGCGGCGTGGCGCAGGCCCCGCGCCTGCTCGTCGAGACGTACGATGTCTCGCCGACCCCGGTCACGCCGGGCGCGTCGTTCGACCTCACTCTCACGGTGGTCAACGTGGGCGATGGCCCGGCGGAGCAGGTCTTTGTGCGGCTGCTGGAGCTTGGGCCGCTCGCCCCGGTGGGCAGCAGCAACGTGCGCTTTGTGGAGCGCATTGAGGCAGGCCAGCGCATCGACCTGACCTACCGGCTCGCGGCGAGCGGTAGCGCCGAAGATGGGCTGGTGGCCTTCAACGTCGAGCTGACATATGACGATGCGTTCGGTGTTGAGACGACCGAGACGGTGAACATCAGCCTGGCGATCACCGCCGTGCCGCACTTCTACATCGGCTTCTTTGAGGAAGTGCCGCAGCCGGTGCGGGTCGGCGAGGTGATCGAACTGCCCATCGAGGTCATCAACATCGGCGAGAACCGGGTTAACGTCAGCACCATTGAGGTGACGAGTGACGCCTTTGCCGTGCGCAACGGCTCGATCTACCTCGGCCCGCTGGACGGCGGCACGTCAGGCACGATTGTACCGGAGGCCGAGGCGCTGCGGCCCGGCGTCGCCGAGATCGTCGTGACCGTGCACTATCTGGACAATTTCCAGCAGCCGCAGACGCTCAGCGAGACGATTACCGTCGAGGTAGAGAGCAACGGCACCGGCGGCAACGGCGCGGCGCGTGAGGACAGCAGCCGCCCGGCCCGCAACGGCAGCGCCGCCGCTGAGGGCGATGGCACGCTGACCTTCGGGCAGCGGCTGTGGCGCGGCATCCTGGGCTTCCTGGGGCTTGGCACGCGCCCCGTCGATGCAAGCCTGGCAGGGCTTGAGCAATGACCTTTCGCGACCTGATCCGGCTGGTGTGGTCGAACCTGCGGCGGATGCGCGGGCGCGCGCTGATGACCGCGCTCGGCGTGCTGATTGGCACGGCGGCGATTGTCGTGCTGATCTCGCTGGCGGCGGGCCTGCGGCAGAGCGCGGTCGGGGACCTCTCGCAGTTCGGCCCTGTTAACCAGATCACGGTGCTGCCGGGCGCGATCTTCCAGTCGTTTGGCGCGACGGGCATCAGCAGCGACGCCGTGCTCACCCCGCGCCGCCTCGAAGAGATCGCCCGCATGGACGGCGTCACCGCCGTCACGCCGCGCGAGCAGGTCGCTGTGCCGACGACCATCAAGCTGGACCGGCTGGTCGCCTCGACCACACTCACTGGCATCGACGCGCGGGCGGTCCGCGCGATGGGCACGCTTGCGCAGGGCTCGCCGCAGCTTGGCCGCTGGACGGCGATCGTGGGCGCGCGCGTCGGCGAGCAGTTTGTCGACCCGCGCCGCCGCACCACCGTGCAGAGCGACGAGCCGCTCGACCTGTACGGGCGCACGCTCCAGGTCGAACTGACACGCGTGGAAGAGGATGGTAAGACCTCAACGCGCACGGTGCGGTTGCGCGTTGGCGGGGTGTTGGCGGAAGGCGCGGGGCAGGACGACTACTCGATCTTCATTGCGCTGGAGGATGCCGAGGACCTTGTGACCTGGTATCAGGGCCAGCGCCCCGACCGCCGCAACGACGGGTACTCGCAGGCGGTGATCATCGTTGACGACCCGGAGAAGGTGCTCAAGATCGAGCAGGAGCTGCTTCTGGAAGGCTTTCTGGCCTTCTCCGCGCGCTCAACGCTCCAGCAGATTAACGTGATCTTCGCGGTCATTCAGGCCGCGTTCGGCGGCATTGGCGCGATTGCGCTGATCGTCGCCGCCATCGGCATCGCCAACACGATGATCATGTCCATCCTGGAGCGCACGCGTGAGATCGGGCTGATGAAGGCGCTCGGCGCGACGAACCGCGACGTGATGAGCATCTTCATCGCAGAGGCGGGCGCGATCGGGCTGCTTGGCGGGGTGGGCGGCGTGGTGTTCGGCGCGGGCATCGCCAAGATCATCGACCTGATCGCACAGGCGTACATCAACAACCAGCTTGCGGCCTCCGGCGCGACAGGCGACGCCGGGCTAAGCCTCGCCGTGATCCCGCTCTGGCTGCCGGTTTTCGCCATTGTGTTCTCGCTGATCATCGGGCTGGCGTCGGGCATCTACCCGGCGCTGCGAGCCGTCCAGCTTGACCCGGTCAAGGCCCTCAAGTACGAGTAGGGCTGCGCGGGCAGGACTCAGACCTGCCCCCATCGCAAAAAGCCAAGCCAGACTGCACGCAGTCTGGCTCTTGTTGTTTGGCTTGTATTGTCGACCTTCATTCAGGATGCTCTGCCGCCTGTGCCGCCAGCCGGCGGATAGGGTGGATACGTAAACAGGCGATGCTGCGCGGCGAGGCTCGCCGCCGCCGCCCGGTTCGAGACGTTCAGCTTGGCGAACAGCCGTGCCACATAGTTGCGGGCCGCGCCGGTGCTCACGTTCAGCCGGTCGGCGATCTCTTTGTTGGTCAGCCCTTCGGCGATGGAACTCAGGATCAGTCGCTCCCGCCACGACAGGTCGGCGAAAGCGCTCCTCGGGTAGTCCCGGGTCACGTGGTTGATCTCGTCGATCTGCGCCGCAAGGCAATCGGGCGACAGCAGATTCTCGCCGCGCCGCACCCGGTTCAGGATGTCTGTGAAGCGCTTGGCGCACGAAAGCTGCTTCAGCGCGTAGGCGGATGCCCCGGCGGCCATCGCGGCGTACAGGTCTTGCCTGCTGGGGTGGGAAGCGAACAGGATCACCCGGCAGCCTTCCACCGCCGAGATGATGCGACGGCAGGCTTCCGCACTGGAGAGGTCGGGCAGGCTGTCGTCCAGAATGACGATCTCCGGGCGGAGCGTGGTTGCCAGCCGGATCCCCTCTGCAGCGGTATCGGCTTCGCCGACGATCTGACCGTTGCCGTGCCGCTCGACGAGGCAGCGCAGCCCTTCACGGACCACCGGGTGGTCGTCCACGATCAGTACTCGCGTGGTTAAAGTTTTCATATCCCTGTCTCTCTGTCTCTTATACACATCT
>DGDY01000095.1:0-487 GCA_002385675.1 Anaerolineales bacterium UBA3940
GGCCCGCCGGGCAGATCGACCCGGCGATCTACGTGAACAACATGCTCGCCCCGGCCTTTAACGCGATCAAGTCCGTCAGCCCCGGCACGATGGTCATCATCGGTGCGCTTGCGCCGACGGGCGTGGACGACGGGGTGAACGTCTGGAGCGACCAGCGCTACGTACAGGGTCTGGCGGCGGCGGGTGCGGCCCGCTACGCCGACTGCCTCGGCGTGCACCACAATGCCGGCGCGACCTCGCCTTCAGCGACGACCGGCCACCCGGCGGGCGGGCACTATAGCTGGTACTTCCTGCCGACGATCAACGTCTACTCGGGCGGCATAGGCGGCGCGCTGCCCCTGTGCTTCACCGAGTTCGGCTACGTGAGCGGCGAGGGCTACGGCGAACTGCCCCCCAACTGGAGCTGGGGCTCGCACATCACCGTCGCCGATCAGGCCGCGTGGCTGGCGGAGGGCGTGCAGATCGCCCGGTCGCTGGGCTACATCCG
>DGDY01000095.1:720-3996 GCA_002385675.1 Anaerolineales bacterium UBA3940
CTGGAACGTGGACCTCACCTACTGGGGCGACGACCCGCAGGCAGGCTATGCCATCGTCAGGCCGGATGGCTCGTGCCCGGCCTGTGCGACGCTCGGCGCTGCCATGCAGTGACGAACGGGGTGAAGCGAGCTGACAGGACGCGATGACACCGCGTAGAGCGGCGGATTCCGCGCAGAGGGATCGACAGGAGAACAGGCGGGAGCGGCTCGGCGGGCTGGGCCGCGCTCGCCTGTCTTTTGTGCATGCCGTGATCGGGCTGGCGGTGCTGGTGCTGATCGGCGCGCTGCTGGGGCTGGCCCTGGCGCGCAGCGTCGGGCGCGGCGCTGGGCATGCCGAGCCGCTGCCTGAAGCACCGTTCGCCGGGCCGGATGCAGATCTGGCGCTCCCGGATTTTCAGGCGACGCCGCTGCCGACTATCGATGACCCCTTCGCGCCGACGCCGACGCTGGTCGTTGCCCGGCCCGCCCCTTTCCCGACCGGCCTGCCCACGCCCGTTTCGCGCGCCGGGCCTGCCGCCCAGGGGCCGTTTGAGCTGGGCGGGCAGGTGGCCTACGACTTCCGGCACGCCGCGCTGATGCAGCGGGCGGGCATGACGTGGACCCGAATCGAGGTGACGTGGCGGCCCGGCCAGAGCACCAGCCTCGCCGGGCGCGAGATCGAGCGGGCGCAGCGCGCGGGCTTCAAGGTGCTCGTATCCGTCACCGGCGGCGAGCGCCGCCCCGACGATATCGACTACGAGGCGTTTGTGGAGTTCCTCAGCGCGCTGGCCCGTTATGGCCCCGATGCCGTTGAGGTGTGGAGCGAGCCGAATGCCCCCGATCGCTGGCCGCAGGCGGAGATCGATGGCGGCGTCTATCTGCGGAACATGCTCGCCCCGGCGTACAACGCTATCAAGGCCGCTGACCGCAGCATCATGGTCATTTCAGGCGCGCTGCGCCCCATGGGTGACGGCAGCGAGAGCGTGTTCTACCAGCAGATGGCGGCGGCGGGCGCCGGGAACTTTCTGGATTGTGTGGGCGTCCGCTATCTGGCCGGTGGAGCGCCACCTGCCGAGAACGTCGGCCTGCAGCAGGTATGGCAGCAGCCGGTCGAGGCGCTGCGCAAGCCGGTGTGCTTCGTGGCGTTCGGCTATCTGAGCGCCGAGGGCTACGGCGAGATGCCACCCGGCTACGAGTGGGCGAGCGGTACGACCGCCGCCGATCAGGCGGCGTGGCTGGCTGACGCCGTGCGCCTCGCCCGTAACAACCCCTATACCCGGCTGATGATCGTGTGGAATGTGGACTATCTGACGTGGCGGCAGGAGGAACCCGCCGCCGGCTACGCGCTGATCCGGCCCGATGGCTCGTGCCCGGCCTGCGACGCGCTCGGCGCGGCGATGTCCGCCCCGTGAGCCGCCCGAATAGGCGAACAGCAGTAGATCAGGTACAATAGCGCACCGACCGGGCGCCCATCATCATTTGGCAGCCTCGCCCGTGACGCTTAAAGAGGAGCAACAGGCACATGCCCAATCGCAGCAACAAGAGCCGCCTCTCGCCGGACACCGTACGCAAGCTCGCCATCGGCTGGATGGTCTTTGTCGCCCTCGCCGGGGCCGCTGTTTTTTTCATTCTTCTCGTTACGCTTAACAACCGGTCTCAGCGGCTCGCGGCGGAAGCCGAACTGACCGCTGTCGCCGTTGTGCCGACCCTCACGTCGGTGCCGATTGAGATTGAGCCTTCCGCAACGCTCGACCCCGCTGCCGGGCCGACCGTCACCCCTACGCCGCCCACGACGATCGGGCTGGACGGCGACAAGCTGGAGCTGGGCGGGCAGGTCCCCGGGTTTATCGCCAACCCCGACGTGATGCGCTCCGCCGGGATGACGTGGGTGAAGTTCCAGTTCCCCTGGAGCCCCGACGCCGACCCGGCGCAGGCGCGGCAGCTCATCGAAACCGGGCACAGCCACGGCTTCAAGGTGCTCCTGAGCATGCCCGGCCAGCCCTACCCGCAGGAGACGATTGATTACGCTTCCTATCTGGAGTACCTGGAGCAGGTGGCCGCCTTCCAGCCGGACGCGATTGAAATCTGGAATGAGATGAACCTCGACCGCGAGTGGCCCGCCGGGCAGATCGACCCGGTTGCCTACGTCGAGAACATGCTCGCCCCCGGCTACGAGATCATCAAGCGGGTCAGCCCGCAGACGACCGTCATTATCGGCGCGCTGGCCCCGACCGGCTTTGACAACGGCACCAACGCCTGGAGCGACCAGCGCTATGTGGCCGGGCTGGCGGCGGCGGGCGCGGCTAACTACGCCGACTGCATCGGCGTGCACCACAACTCCGGCACGACCGCACCTTCGGCGCGCACCGGGCACGTCTCCGACCCCGGCGACGCGCACTATAGCTGGTACTACCTGCCGACGGTGGAAGTCTACTATGAGGGCATGAACAGGCAGCTCCCGATTTGCGTGACGGAGTTCGGCTACCTGACGCCGGACGGCTTTGACACGCCCATCCCCCAGAACTTCGCCTGGGGCAACAACAACACCATCGAGGAGCAGGCCGCCTGGCTGGCTGAGGGTGTCAACATCTCGCAGGATCTCGGCTATGTGCATCTGATGATCATCTGGAACGTGGACTTCACCAACTGGGATGAGAATGACCCGTTCGCGGGGTACGCCATCCTGCGGCCCGACGGAACCTGCCCGGCCTGCTCGACGCTGCGGCAGGCCATCTCCGACTAGGCTGCCGGGGGCAAGGCTAGCCGATCATTACGCTGTGCAGCCGTTAAGGCAGTGAACATGACGGACACCAGCGCCAACAACGAGCCGCTCACACCCCGGATGAAGCAGGGGCTTGCCGTTGCCTGGGTCCTGATTGTGCTCACGGTTGGCGCGTGCATCTTCCTTGGCACCTGGTGGAACATTAGCGGTGTCCGCCGGGATGAGTTGATCACCGCGACCGCTGCCGGGCAGGTTACGCCCACCGAGCCTGAGCAGGCCGCGCGCCTCACGGCTGTCGCCGCGGCTCCCCAGCAGACGGAGAGCGCTGCCGGGAGCGCCGACGGGACGCCTGCCCCCACCTCGACACCCCTCCCCATCGCGGACCCGAGCTTCGGCTACGGGGTGGTCGTCAACGGCCTGACCGCGCCCGACGAGACGCTCGACCTGGCGCGACAACTCGGGGTGGGGTGGGTCAAGCTTCCGGTGCGCTGGGCGGATGTCGAACCGCAGCCGGGCAACCTCAACTGGGAGGCGCTTGACGCGTTCTTCGCCGGGGCTGCTGCCCGCAACCAGAA
>DGDY01000313.1:0-1072 GCA_002385675.1 Anaerolineales bacterium UBA3940
AGATGTGTATAAGAGACAGGACATACCCAATGGCTGATCGTGTGAAGGGTACGGTGAAGTGGTTCGACAGCGCGAAGGGCTACGGCTTCATCGCTCGTGACGACGGTGGGAAGGACGTGTTCGTCCACCACAGCGCCATCCAGGGGCAGTCGGGCTACCGGAGCCTCAACGAGGGCGACCGTGTCGAGATGACGGTGGAGCAGGGCCAGAAGGGCCCGCAGGCCGCCAACGTCGTTCGCGTCTAGCCATCCTCCTGCTGCCCGGCGTTTACCGCCGGGCGAGGCAACAGGATGAATAACGGCTGCCGGGTGACCCGGCAGCCGTTGCTTTTTCACTAATTTTTCATAAGTGTGTGTTGAATTATAACCCTACTAGCCTGTACACTAATGATGGACTTTAGCGATCTGGGATGTCTGGATTGTGGTTTTTGCTCTCAATTCACCATTACCCCTTCTACAGACAGCACTCCCAACAAGCGTCCACCACATCGCACACCCGAGGCTAAAGTCACACTGTAACTGGTAAGTGCCGCTCTTGATTTGGCTGATCTCCCGCCCTATCTTGCCGCGCTCGCGGGGCTTGAAGGCGGGTGGAGTTCTAACCAAGAGCACCGATTGTTGATATAGGAGTGGGTTCGGTACAAGGCGGACGATCGGAGAGCATGGGCAAACTGGTAGAGTAAGAGAATCAGGTTTCGATCCCTAAAGACAGGTAGCGTTTGTCAAGAACTTCCGGTAATCATCACTTTTTTCTTCTGCCTGACTCCACTGACTATCGTGCACCCTGATTCTCAACCTGACACTCGCTGAGAGCTAGCCTTCACCTAACAGGCTGGCTTATAGGTGAGGCTTCAGTCTCCAGCAGCGTTCGTGGTACAGACAGCCTGCGAGACGTTGCTAGCCATATCCTCAACGGCCCGGGTAAGTCTTACTATCTCTCTGTGTACTAACCCAAAAACCGCCCTCTCCGATCAACTAAGGCGTCTGGCGCAGTGTGCTTGCCGGTTTGCGGCCTGAAGGTTGGTTGACGTTCGTTGTTGTACCGGTAAATGGTTGAAAGTTGCCGTTGCTGC
>DGDY01000313.1:1310-4884 GCA_002385675.1 Anaerolineales bacterium UBA3940
CTGGGGAGGTAACATGCTCAAGTTACGGATCTTAATCGGCATCACTATCTGGTGGCTCTTCCTATTTTTTAACATTGAGCGGATCGACTCAACGCTCAACATTACTCCCTTTGTCTATGTGCTGGTGCCTGTCGCAGCCGTTGGCTTGACGCTGATACCTTCCCGTATCGCACAGCGCAGCCCGCTGTTCACGATCACCCCGGTGCTTATCGCCTACATCATCCTGAAGCGTGCGATGGGCTACGCACTCTTCGAGCGTGCGCTTGCCGTGACCGTCACGGAGATCACCGGCATTGTGCTGACGCTGCTGATCGTGCGTGAAGTTCTGCTCATCGTGCGGAACTTCGAGGATGCGGTTGCGGACATCACCTTCCGGCAGCTTGGGCTGCCGCCGCGCGTGTACGAGACGCCGGATGCCGAGGACCTCTATCGCGAGGTCAAGCGCAGCCGCCGCTTCAAGCACCCGCTTTCGCTGATGCTCGTCAAGCCCCGGTTTGACCCGGACAGGGTTGGCGTCAACCAGCTTGTGCTGGATATCCAGCGGGCGATGGCCAGCCGCTACGTGCAGGCGCGCCTGGCGAAGTTCCTCTCTGAAAACCTGCGCGATACCGATCTCGTCGCCATCGACGGCGATGACTTCATCGTGCTGCTGCCGGAGACGACAGGGGAGACCGCCAGCCAGGTTCTGGCCGAGCTCAGCGAGAAGGCATACGAGGAGATGGGCGTCCAGCTCAACATCGGCCTGGCCGCCTTCCCCGATAAGGCGCTGACCTTCAACGGGCTGATCGAGGCGGCGCGCAGCAGCCTGGAGAACGAAGAGCAGGCTCTGGGGGCGCCCGGCGAACAGCAGATCGCGACGATCTCCTTCGCCCGGCAGATAGAGAACGGTCAAGATGCGACTGCGGGATTAACTGACTAGACGTTAGGTGAGGGTTACGAAGATGTCCAGAATACTGATTGTCGATGACGATGTTGCTATTGGTCGCCAACTCGAACTGCTCCTCACGCGGCGTGGGTATAAGACGGTCCACGCCACCAACGGTACTGCCGCCCTGGCGGCAGCCGAGGAATGGAAGCCGGACCTGGTGCTGCTCGACGTGCTGATGCCGGGCATGGACGGCTTCGAAGTCCTGCAGCGGATGCGCCAGCTCAACAGCACAGTTTCCACGCCGATTATCATGCTGACGGCGCTCTCCAGCATGCCGGACAAGACCAAAGGGTTCGAGGGCGGCGCGGATGACTATATTGTCAAGCCCTTTACCAACTCGGAGCTTTGCCTGCGGATCGAGGCGCACCTGCGGCGGCAGAAGGACCTCGTGCCCGAGCCGCCGAGCACGGCCATGCAGCCGCCGCCGAAGCTCCCGCTTGTGATCGGCAAGCAGCGCAGCGGCATCTTCCGCCAGAGCTACAAGATCACCAAGCGGCTGTTTGACCTGACGGTCAGCCTGATTGCGCTGCCCTTCGTGCTGCCGTTGATGGCGATCATTGCGCTGATCATCAAGCTGGACTCGCCCGGCCCGGTGATCTTCAAGCAGAAGCGCACCGGTATGAACGGTGAACGCTTCACGATGTACAAGTTCCGGACGATGTTCGAGAACGCTGAGGAGCTGAAGGAAAAGTACGCGCACCTCAACCATCTCACCTGGCCGGACTTCAAGATCGTGGACGACCCGCGCGTCACCCGCGTCGGGAAGTTCCTGCGCAAGACGAGCCTGGACGAGCTTCCTCAGCTCTTCAATGTGCTGAAGGGGGACATGAGCCTGGTTGGCCCGCGCCCCACCTCGTTCTCGGCGGACACATACAAGCTGTGGCAGACCGAGCGACTGGAGGTACGCCCCGGCCTGACCGGCCTGTGGCAGATCAACGGGCGCAGCGATACCGACTTCGAGGAGCGCTCTGAGCTGGATATCGAGTACATCGAGCGGCAGAGCTGGAAGTTGGACCTCATGATTCTCTTCCATACCTTCTCCGCGGTGCTGATGGGGCGTGGATCGTACTAGCCCGGCGGGGAAGCGGCCTCGCCTGTAGTCATGGGGTGAGAGGCTGCTGATAAACGGTAATCGTTTTGCAAGCTTTTGGGCTGCATAGCAGCAAGAGGGGATGGTCTGACGTGGAACAGAAGTTTTTCCGAGCAATTTGGCGGTGGCTGTGGTTGGTTGTACTGGTGACCGTGTTGTCCGGGCTAATCACCTATCTGGTGAGCAAGAACGCGCCGACGACATATGAGGCCGAAGCCCGATTGATCGTCGGCCCCGGCCTGGACAGCCCCGTGCTGGACCTGGACACGCTGCGAACGAGCGGCCAGTTGATCCAGACATACGCGGACATGGCCAGGACGCCATCCTTCCGCCGCAGCATTGTCAGCCGGCTGGGGCTTAACACAACGGGGGTTGAGCTGAGCGAGAACCTGGAGGTGATCGCCAACGAGGAGAGCCAGATCCTTACCATCCGGGCCCGGCATGAGGAGGCCGTGCAGGCGATCCTGATCGCCAACACCGCGGCGGAGATCCTCATCGAGACGAGCCCGACCAGCCAGGGCAATGCCGCCGCACAGCTCATCAGCGAGATGCAGCAGCAGATCGCCAGGCTGGAAGAGGACGTGGCGAACAGCAAGGCTCTCATTGTCGAGCTTGAAACCCAGCTTCAGAACACGTCAGACCCGATCCAGCAGAACCTTATCGCCACGCAGCTTTCGGAGGAGCGCCGCTTCCTCTCCGAGAACAACCAGGCCCTGGCCCGGCTGTATGAGACGATCCAGCGGCCTATCGCCAACCAGATTCGCTTCGTCGAGGTGGCGAACAGCGCGCAGCGTCTTGACGGCGGGGTCAACCTGAAGGTCCTGATCGGTGCGATGGTCGGCATGGTGATCACGCTGATCCCCATCCTGACCGTGACCTACTACTCCGACCCGGTCAGCACGCCGCAGGAAGTCTCGGCACTGGTCAGCGCGCCGGTGCTGGCCTCGCTGCCCCGCCCCGAGTTGATGGACAAGGTCACCCGGGAGGGCGCCAGCATCGAGGAGGTTTATACGCGGAGCGCGAGCTATGAGGCTCAGCGGGCGATGGCGGCGCGCTTCCTCTACTCGCACGAGCACAGCGAGCTTCACAGCGTGCTCTTCACGTCGGGGCGGGAGCGGTACACCGACGTGGTGCGGGAAGTGGCGGCAGGTTTCGCCGTGGCGGCGGCTGACGCGCTGTCGCGGGCCAAGGGTGACTTCCGCGTACTGCTCGTTGATGCCACCGCCGACGAGTCGAACCTCCTGACCCTGCTGGGTGTCGACCCTCTGGCTGAAGAGGTAGCCGATGTCATCGCGGATCACTTCATCGTGCCGGTTGACTGGCTGCCGAACCTCTACGTCGCGCGTCGTTCGGCGGCGGAGGAGGAGCGGGCCGAGCGGGCACACGTGCCCAGGTTACCGGCTTCCACCGAGAGGTCGCTGCAGCGGCGAGGCATGCAGGAGGCCGACGGTGAGGAGCATGCCGGCCCGCAGTACGAGCTAACAATTGTGATCGGCCCGGCGGTGCTGGACTCCGCCCAGAGTCTGTACATCGCGCCGGACATGGACGGCGTGGTG
>DGDY01000152.1:0-21205 GCA_002385675.1 Anaerolineales bacterium UBA3940
AGATGTGTATAAGAGACAGGCTCCACCACGTCGAACATCAGCACCCGGTCGAAGACGGCATCGGGGTAGGGCAGCTTCTTGGCGTCCGCCCGGGCGACGCTCATCGCGCCCGGCGGCGGGTCGGCCTGCTCCGCCTGGATGAGATCGCGCGTCATGCGCACCGCTGCGTCGGCGTAGTCGATGCCGTGCGCGTCCGCGCCGAGCCGGGCGCAGTGCCGGATGATCTCGCCGCGCCCGCAGCCGATGTCCAGCACGACCATGCCGGGCTCGACATTGGCAACCTCAAAGGCGGACCTCAGCCGCCGCGAGAGGTGTTCGCCCTCGCTGCGCTGCCATTCCTCGTAGCCCTCGCAGGCGGTGAGGAAATACTCCTCGGTGTACAGGTCAGAAGGGAGTGATGGACGGTTGTCTTGCTTCACGGGCTGGCGCCCCCCTCAAATCATCAGGCCCGGTCTGGAGCCGGTGGTGTTCAGGTCTGCTCAACAATGCGCACGAGCGTCTCGCGCGCATCGGCGGCTTCAGCACGAAGCTGGGTTAGCGATAATGGCGGCTGCCAGCGCACAATCAGCGTCAGCGCACCCGCCACATGTACAGAGTATAACCTGCCCGCCTCGTCGTCAAAGCGAATGATCTCACGGGCAGGGTGCTGCTCGCCCTGCTGCCAGGCGCGCGCTGCCTGCTGCGCCATATGTGACGCCGCCGCGTCGGAGATGCCCCCTGCCGCACACACGACCTCTCCCTGCTGGGCCAGCACGACGGGCAGCCCATCCAGCGCGGCGCTGAGATCGTCGATAATCCGCAGGGCTTGCTCGCGCTGGACGCTGGATAACTGCCGCCGCTCGCGCAGGGCGGGCGGCTCGTCAGGCAGCCGGTACTTGGTCGATAGCATGGGGCATTCCTCACGTTAGCCGGGTGCGGACATTTTACAGCAGCCCTTGGCGTGTCACAAACATTGTTGGGGCTGTAGTCCCGGCCCCCTCATCCCGCCGACCATTGCAGGTGGTCGGCGCCCTTCTCTCACGAGGGGGAGAAGGGGACTATGCATCGAATCCGGTTTGTTGGGATGCCGCGGATAAACTTCGCGGCTGCAGTTGGCCCTTCCTGTGGCGGCAGCACCCACACGCGGCTATACCTGTCTCTTATACNNTATAAGAGACAGCGGCTATACTGCGTGGCGAGGTTTCCATGAGCTTCTTCGACAACATCAAGAAACGCATTACCGGGGTGCGTGGCCGGGTCACGGGCTTCTTTGGCGGCGTGAACCCGTTTGTGTGGTACGCCATCGTCGGCCTTGTCGTGCTGATCGCCGCCGTCGTGCTGCTCTCCGTGATGCCGAGCAGCACCGACCCTGCCATTGTGCAGTTGACCATCGACGCTGCCGTTGCACAATCCGACAACCTCGCCCCGACGCTTGTCAGCCGCCTCACACAGACGCCACCGCAGCTTGCGCTGACCGGCTCCGCGCCGACGCTCTCCATCGCCGGGCGGCGTGTGATCAACCAGTACGCTGCTTCCGCCGAGGCGACCAGCCAGCGCGGGCGCCTCGATTATGGCGCGGTGCAGGCTGTCGGGCCGCCCAACACGCCCACCTGTGGCGACTTCCGTACGGCGTGGGCGTCGGAGATTCCGACGGAAATCGCGACGCTGACGCTGTACTTCCCCGAACTGGTGCGCCCGAGCGCTATCCGCATCTATGAGACGTACAACCCCGGCTTTATTACGATGGTCGTGTTCCGGGACGTGTTCGGCGACGAGCACATTGTCTACGAGGCGGCACCGCAGGCGTCGCCGCAGTGCCCGCTCATACGCGAGATACCGATTGAGAACCTTGAACTGCCGGGGAACACTGTGCTCATCACCGTGAACCAGACCACCAGCATCGGGGGCAGCAACCAGATCGACGCGGTGGAACTGATCGGGATAAAGTATTAGGCCGTACAGGGCAAGCCCATAGACTACAGAAGCCGCGACGTTTAGTCGCGGCGAAGGAGTTAGCACAAGCACAAGCGGAGTCAATGAGAACCCCCACCCGCGCGCTGGGCGCGCTTTCTCCCCCTTGCAAGGGGAAGAGGCAAGCCGGAGCCGCGACGTTGAGTCGCGGCGGGGTAATTCATCGCGAGGAGTCTGATAGTTGATCCACGAATGACATTAATAATTTTATTCGTGTAATTCGTGTCATTAGTGGACAAATCATTCGTGGACAAATCACCCAACCTGCCAGACCAACACATCCGGAAGGAGAACATCAACCCATGTTCCATGAGCGCGTAACGCGATTGCAGGCCGAACTCCAGGCTCGGGGCGTGCAGGCGGCGGCGCTGATGCCCGGCCCGAACCTGCGCTACCTGACCGGGCTTGACTTCCACCTGATGGAGCGCCCGACCGTCGGCTTCTTCCCGGCGGAAGGTGCGCCTGTCTTTGCCGTGCCGGGGCTGGAACAGGCCAAGTTCGATGCAGGCTCGCCGCTCGACTACGAGGTCGAGGTGTTCACGTACAGCGACGAAGAAGGCCCGGCGGAGGCCTTCCGCCGCGCGATGGACGCGCTGCCTGAGCTTCACGAACTGGCGGTCGAGCATTTGCGTATGCGCGTCGCGGAGCTGAGGCTCGTGCAGCGCCACGCGCCGAACGCCGTCCTGCACAACGCCGACCCCATTATGGACGCGCTGCGTGTGCGTAAGGACGCCAACGAGATCGAGTTGATGCGGCAGGCCATCGCCATCACCGAGAAGGCGCTGGCAGAGGTCATCGCCGGGGTGCGCCTGTTCGACACCGAGCGGGCTATTGCCGGGCGGCTGCGGACCGCACTCATCGAGCACGGCGGGGAAGCGCTGCCCTTCGAGCCGATTGTGCTGGCCGGGCCGCGCGCCGCGCTGCCTCACGGCGTGCCGTCTGACCGGCCCGTCCGCATGGGCGATGTGCTGCTGATCGACTTCGGCACGAGCTATGGCGGCTACATCTCTGACATCACGCGCACGTTTGTCGTCGGGCTGCCGCTGGAGGGTCGCAACCGCGACGTGTACGAGGCGGTCAAGGCCGCGAACCAGGCCGGGCGCGAGGCGGCCAGACCGGGCGCGACGGCTCAGGATGTGGACCGGGCGGCTCGCAAAGTCATCGAGGAGGCGGGCTTCGGCGAGTATTTCATCCACCGCACCGGGCACGGCATCGGGCTTGATGCGCACGAGGGGCCGTACATCGTCGAGGGTAATGACGTGGTGCTTGAGCCGGGCATGACGTTTACCGTCGAGCCGGGCATCTACATCCCCGGCGAGATCGGCGTGCGCATCGAGGACGACGTGCTCATCACGCCCGACGGCGCGGAAAGCCTCACGACGTTCGACCGCGAGCTTATCCGGCTCGACCCGAGGGAGCGCCCACCTTTTGTGTGTGAGAATTAGGCCGTATGACCGTTGTTGTTCACGCTGACGTTCTGCTGGACCGGCGCGCGCTGGCCGCGCAGATGCCCGCCGCTCTCGCCGCCGCGCTTGCCGAGCGGGCGGGCGGGTCGGTGCAGGCGTGGGAGCTTGCCTACCGGCGCATTGTGGACGACTGGGACAGCTACTGGATCGACCTTGACCTGAGCGGTGACGAGTCGCTAGCACACTGGCGGGAGGGCCGCTGGCGGGTGACGCGCGCACACTTCCGGGTTGCAGGGCACAGCGCCCCGCTGCTTGAGGAGATGCCGCTGTACCTCGATGTGCTCCCGCGAGAGGTCGGGCGGCGCGTCGAGGTGTGGCAGCCCGGCGCGCTGGATGCCCTGTGTGATCTGGCGGCGTGGCGGCGGGTCGCAGTGCTCGCGCCGTACACCGCGTCGTCGCTGGTGTGGGGGATGCTCGACGCGAGTGGCGCGGCGGAGGTGGTCGGCGCGGTGCTGGGGCCGGATGAACTGGGACAGGCCGGGCTTGACGGGCTGACCTGGGCGACTGTTGAGCGGCTGGCGGGCGCTGCCCCGGCGTCTGCCGTGCTGGTCGCAGGCGGAGACCCGATCCCCGGTGCGCCGGTGCTCCAGCCGCCCGCCGACCTGACGCAGCTTCCCGATCTCCTCAGGCAGGAGGAGCCGTAGCACAGGCCGCACCTGATCGCATATAACTAGGCACATTCTAAGCCGCCCCGGTCTGTAAACTGCGGGCGGCTTTTTGCGTCCCTACCATGACCAATTTCTATTGTTCTGCGATTCTGTCATCAGTATAGTCAATAAATGTTTAGCGCGGCAGAGTATCGAACCTTGCGATTCGCTGGATAGATGGGCGTAAAGCAGACCCTTCGCCGGTGCAGCAAACATCACCGGCAGACGCGTTAACGGAGGCGGGGGCGAGCTAACGCAGAAGGAGCGGCTGCTTGATCAACTGGCGACTTCTTTCCAGGCAGGTTGTGCTGTATCTTGCCGTCGGCGGATTGGCGTTGTATGCGGTCTGGCCCTGGCTACCAGGTGCGAACCGCGCCCAGCCGCGCACGATCGTTGTCTATGGCTTCAGCATCCTCGGCGAGGTGATGAACGACGGCGTCTTCCCGGCGTTTCAGGAACACTGGAAGGCCAGGACGGGCGAAGATGTTGAGTTCATCTCCTCGTTTGGCGGCTCCGGGACGGTAACCAACCAGATCATCCTCGGTGTCCCGGCGGAAGTCGCTATCCTTTCCCTTGAGCTGGATGCCCTGCGGCTTGTCGAAAGCGGGCGGGTCGACGGCTCTACCTGGCGGGAGTTGCCTCACGGCGGCATCTTAAACCGCACACCGTTCATCATCCTCGTCCGGCCCGGCAACCCGCGTCAGATCACCGACTTTGCAGACCTGACACAGCCCGGCGTGGGCATCATCCACCCCGATCCGCTGACGTCCGGCGGCGCTCAGTGGGCCATTCTTGCCGAGTATGGCAGCGAGCTTCGCGAGACGGGTGACCCTGCCCGCGCCTACGAGCAGCTTCTCGGTATCTGGCAGAACGTCACCAGCCAGGCTTCCTCGGCACGAGCGGCCCGAACCCAGTTCCAGAGCGGGTTTGGCGACGTCCTGATCACCTATGAGCAAGAGGTGACGTATGACATGCTGCGCGGTCAACTGGAAGGCGAGATCGTGTACCCCAAGAGCACAATCCTCAGCGAGCACGTGGTCGTCGTCATCGACGACAACATTCCGCGCGCCGACCGCGAGTTGATCGACGCCTTCGTTGATTTCCTGTGGAGTGAGGAGGCCCAGCGCATCTTTGTCGAGTACGGCTTCCGCAGCGTTGACGAGACGCTGAATGTCGACGTCCCCTACTTTGGCGTCATTGACGATCCGTTCACGGTGGCCGATATGGGCGGCTGGCCGGAGGCCAAGCGCGAGATCATCGACGCTATCTGGAAGGATCGTGTGCTTCAGGAGGTTGGCAATGAATGATAGTCTGCCCCGCGTGCGCCGCCGGAGTGCGGGCTCAGTTCTCCCGGTTTCGCTGCTGCTGCTTGTGCTGCTACCGCTGCTCTTGATGCCGCTGGCCGCGATTTACATCTTCGCAGGGAGCAGCGGCCTGGCGGGGTTCTGGGAAGCCCTCCGCCAGCCGGACGCGCAATTCGCGCTGCGCTTCTCGGTGCTGATTGCCTTCGCTACGGCGATTATCAACGGGGTACTCGGGACGTTTGCCGCCTACGTCCTGTCGAAATACCGGTTCCGCGGGCGTGAGGCGCTGCTCGTCATCGTCAACCTGCCGGTGGCTATCCCCACCGTTGTCGTCGGTACCTCCCTGTTGCTGCTGTGGGGGCCTATCGGCCTGCTGGGGCGCGTCCTTGACCCGCTGGGCATCCAGCCGATGTTCATGCCTGCTGGCGTCCTGCTGGCCCACCTGTTTGTGACGTTCCCCTACATGCTGGGCGCGGTCAAACCCGTGCTCGACGAGCTGGAGGTCACGTATGAGGAGGCCGCCTACACCATCGGCGCGAATCGCTGGCAGACGTTCCGTTTTGTCATCCTGCCTGCGCTGCGCGGCGGCCTGTTTGCGGGCACGCTGCTGACCTTTGCCCACTCCCTGGGCGAGTTCGGCGCGACCGTGCTGGTCAGCGGCAACCTGAGGCTCCGCACCCAGACCGCGCCGCTCTATATCTTTGCACAGTTTGAGGCCGGCAACATCGAGACGGCTAACGCCGTCGCAGCGGTGCTGGCTACGCTCTCGTTCGTGCTGTTCCTCATCCTGCAACGATTCACGCAGCGGGTTGTAGAAAGGCCATCGTAGTGTCGATAGTCCTGACCAACCTTACCAAGCGGTTTGGCCGCGTCCTCGTCGTCAACAACGTCTCGCTGTCGATACCGGAAGGCGAGT
This sequence comes from Anaerolineales bacterium UBA3940, assembly GCA_002385675.1. Classification (GTDB taxonomy): domain Bacteria; phylum Chloroflexota; class Anaerolineae; order Aggregatilineales; family UBA3940; genus UBA3940. Next base: position 6,284 of record DGDY01000152.1, read on the forward strand.
TGTTCGTGCTGCTCGGCGGGAGCGGAAGCGGGAAGAGCACGATCCTCCGCATGATTGCCGGCCTGACGGAGGTCGATTCCGGGCGCATCGAACTGGGCGGGCGCGACGTCACCGACCTGCCGCCTCAGGCCCGCAACGTGGGCTTCGTCTTCCAGAACTACTCGATCTTCCGGCACATGACGGTTGCCGAGAACGTCGAGTTCGGGCTGCGCATCCGTGGAGCCCCGGCGGCGGAGCGGCAGCAGCGCCGGGACGAGCTTCTGGAGCTTGTCGGTCTGACAGGCCTCGGCGACCGGTACTCCAACCAGCTTTCGGGCGGCCAGCAGCAGCGTGTGGCGCTGGCCCGCGCGCTGGCATACCAGCCCGAAGTGCTCCTGCTCGACGAGCCATTTGGAGCCCTCGACGTGAAGATCCGCGCCCAGCTCCGGGCGAGCCTGAAGGAGATTCAGAAACGGCTGGGCATCACGACGATCCTCGTCACGCATGACCAGGAGGAAGCCTTTGAGCTGGCCGATCGAATCGGGCTGATCGAACGCGGCTCTCTGATCGAGGTCGGAACCCCGCAGGACCTTTACTACCGGCCCCAGACAGAATACACAGCAGTGTTCATCGGCGGGGGCAATGTGCTGGTCGGGCGCAACGTCGACAACGCGATCAGCCTCGGTTCTGTCCGGCTGCCGTTCCCGGAAGAGGCGCCTGTGCACGAACCGGGCGCGCCGGTGCGGGTCATGTTCCGCCCGGAGACCGTTGTTGTCAAATCCTCGCCGGATCAAATGGGCCAGGCCCACGTGCTTGGCCGGGGGCGCGTGATTGAGCAGGTTTTTACCGGCCCGGCCCGGCGTATGCGTCTGGAGATAGAGGGCTTGCAGGGGGTGCGCCCCCTCGTGCCGCCACCGGCCTACGGCCAACTGGCTGCCCATATTGAGGCGCTCGTTCCCGGCAGCGAGGCAGAGGCTATCTCCTCATCGGCAGTGGGCGAACTGTGGGTGGGCCTGACGGATTACCATGTGCTCGCTCCCACCGGCCCGAAGATCCTCATCTGCAGCGACGGCTCTGCGGTTGACGAAGCCGCCGCCTTTGGCATGCGGCTTGCACGCGCGGCACACGGCCCTGCGACGCTGCTGGCAGTCGTGCCTGCGTCCGGCGAGGTCGCAGCGGCCCGCGCCCGGCTTGAGTCCCTGATCGAGCAGCAGGGTATGCAGGGCCATTCCCAGCTTGTGGCGAGCGTCCGCCAGGGGATCGCTCACGCCGAAATCCTGACGGAGACCCAGGAAGGCTCCTACGAGATGGTGGTGCTGGGCCGGTCGCCCGACGCAGCGGGCAGGCCGCTGGGCATCGGCACGACCGGGCAGGAGATACTTGCGCAGGCCCGCGTGCCGGTGATGCTCGTATCGTCGGGGCGCAGCACCATCGAGCGGATTCTGATCTGCACGGCGGCGGGCGAGCCCGGCAAGAGCGACGTCCTGTTTGGTGGCCGCCTCGCCCGCTGGACGGGCGCTTTCGCCACGATATTCCACGTCCATGCTGCCGGGGCACCGGCTCATGAGCGCACGCGTTCCGAGAAGCACTTGAGACAGGCCCAGCGCTCGCTGGAGATGCTCGGCGTCAAGAGCGAGTGCGCCATCGGGGATGGCGAGCCGCTGCGGGTGATTCTCGAAAAGGCCGAGGCGGGAGATTACGACCTGCTTGTCATCGGGGCGCCCGCGCCGCGCGTCCCTCAGCGATTTGTCTGGCGTGACCTGGCGACCCAGATCGTCGCCGGTACGCAGCGGCCCGTGGTCGTCGTGCCGATGCAGGAGCGGTGAGCATAGCCTACCGCCGCGCTACCCGCCGCTCGCGCTGAGCACGGCCTCCTCGCAGAGCGGTTCCGCCGAGCAGGTGGGGACGACCGGCGCGCAGGCGATGTTCACCGGGATGCCGAGGTAGCGCGACGGGTCGATGGAGTTGTTGAAGTCCAGCTCGTTGGAGTAGTTGCCGTTCCCGTCGTCGCGGATGATCGAGAAGTGCAAGTGCACCCACACGCCACGCGCCGAGTTGCCGTTGTAGTTGCCGGTATAGCCGAGCAGCGTGCCCCGCTCGACGAACTTATCCACCGTGCCGGGCGGGAACTCGTCGGAGATGTACACCTGCTCGCCGGTGCGGTCGGCCATATGTGTATAGTACAGCCATATTTGGCGCGTTGGATCGAGTGGATCCTGCGGTACGCGGATGATCAGCGAGCTGGTCCAGTGCGGCTCGCGGGTGACGTAGCCGTCATAGGCGGCGTAGACCGGGGTCAGGCCCGGCCCACCGAGGCTGAAGATATCGATCCCCTGGTGGGGGCGGCTGGGCGAGTACGGGCTGCGCGGGTCGGCGTACATCAGGCCGATGAAACCGTCGGCGGGCAGGATGAACGGCGCGCCGGGGCAGGGCTCGGCGTTGCGGATGGTCATCAGCGCGAGGCGATCTTCCTCGTCGCCGGTTCCCCACGTGATGAACGCCTGGTCGCGGCTGGGATCGACAAGCTGGAGACGGCGAACCGCCCGGTAGCCGAGCGCCGCGATGCACAGCACGGCTGCGCCGAGCAGCGCAAATGCGATCCAGGCGCGCCGCCCCGGCGTCAGCCACTCCCTTACCCTCTGAATGATGTTCGTGCTCATGCCGCTGATCGTATGCTTCCAAAACGTGCTCGGACGTGATGATAGTCCGCGGGGTTGGCGATCGCAACAAAGAGGGCAATCGTCAGGAAAGCGGCGCGGCGGGTGCGTATACTCTCCCCGTCAGGACACTCTCAGTGTCAACAGGCCCCGTGCCCTGCTGGGGATAATCCGGTAATTTTTGCGCTGGCGGCGCGAATCGACGCGACTCTGATAGCGCTGCCCGGCAGGGCACAGGTATACTTGGCGCTGGGTACACCCAACAGCCCGAGTCCCGCTCATGCGCTTATCACGATTTATCTTACAACTGAAGACTGTAGACTGGCAGGCCGCCCGGCAGGCGCTGCGACTGGGCGTGGTGCTGCTTGTGCTGCTCGTCGCCGTGCCCGGCTTGCGCCCCGACCCGAACAGCCCGGCGTTCCAGTCGCTCGGCTACGCGCGAGACTACCTGTTCGACTTCGTCTCATGGGAGGCGCAGGCACTCTTCGACAAGCTGACCAACGCCATCATCGCGCCGCAGCGCTTCATGCCGCCGGAGGAGCAGACTCGCTTTGTGCGCGACTACCTGGCGCTCGTCGCGGAGATCCAGCGGCTCGAACAGCACGTGTTCGAGATCTACAGCGACCCGATGGTCGAGGACCCGGAGGAGGCCAGCTACTACATCCGCGTGCAGCGTGACGAGATGCGCACCGAGCAGCAAAGACGCCAGGCCATCGCGGAGGCCATCGTTGAGGCACAGGTCGCTGAGGTGCTGGTCGACTACGGGTTTGGCCCCCGCAGCGGCGTCTGGCCGCCGGTGGCGATCCGCTTCACGCAGCTCCCGACCGTGCTGATCATCTCCCCGCGTGACCGCATCGAGCGTATCGGCGGCTACCCGCTCCAGCATGGCATCACCGTCGAGGAGCGTGAGCGCATCGAGGCCAACGTCGACGCCGACCTGGGCGTGTCGTCGCTCGTGACGCCCATCGGCGGGTTGGCGATGTGGCCCGCGATGCTGGTCGAGACGAGCTATCTGCCCGCGGCCTATGATGTCAGCGCGCACGAGTGGGCGCACCATTACCTGGCCTTCTACCCGATGGGCTTTAACTACGGCACGACGCCGGAACTGTACACGCTCAACGAGACGGTTGCCAGCATTGTCGGCGCGGAGATTAGCTGGGCTGTGCTCGACCGCTACTACCCCGACCTTGCTCCGCCGCCGCCTGACTACACCCCCATCGTAGAGGAGGTCAAGCCGGTTGAACCGCTCTCAGCGGACGAGCCGCCTGTGTTCGACTTCCGGGCCGAGATGCGCGAGACGCGCATCCGCGTGGATAACCTGCTTGCCGAGGGGCGGATCGAGGAGGCTGAGCGTTACATGGAGATGCGGCGGCAGCAGTTCGTCGCCAACGGCTACCAGATCCGTAAGCTGAACCAGGCCTACTTCGCGTTTCACGGGTCGTATGCCGACGCGCCGGGCGCAACCGGGGCGGATCCCATCGGCCCGGCGCTGCGCGAGCTGCGCTACTATAGTGGCTCGCTCGTGGACTTCGTCGCCGAGGTGCGGGACATGACCACCTACCAGCAGGTTGTCGCTGCCCTTGAGTCACACCGCGCGCTGGCGGCAGCAGAGGGCTATGGCACGAACTGAGGCTCTACCCGAAACTATCGCCGGGGCGCTGGCGCTGGGGTATGAGTGCAGCCGCACGCCGGGCACGCCGCTCACGTCGACGACCGCGCAGGCGCTACTGGCGCACGTCGTCGGGCGGGGGCGGGCGTGGCTCTTTGCGCACTCGGAGGAGCCGCTCAGCCCGGCGGACGCGCGCCGCTTTGTCGACCTGCTGGAGCGGGCGGCGGCGGGTGAGCCGCTGGCTCACCTCGTCGGTGAGCGCGAGTTTTACACCCTGCCGTTTACCGTCACCCCCGACGTGCTCATCCCCCGCCCGGAAACCGAGTCGCTGGTCGATGTCGTGCTGGAGTGGGTGGAGCGGCGCGATCTGCGCGCCCCGCGCATCGTCGATGTGGGTACAGGCAGCGGCGCGATCGCTGTGACGCTGGCCGTCAAGCTGCCCGCTGCGCATATCGCTGCCGTCGAGATCTCCGAACCGGCGATCCGCGTGGCGCAGGCCAACGCCGCCCGGCATGGCGTCGCCGACCGGGTCGGGCTGGTGCTGGGCAGCCTGCTCGATCCGCTCGCCGGGCCGTTTGACGTTATCGTCGCCAACCTGCCGTATATCAACCAGGAGGAGATCGATGCGCTGGAGGTAGGGCGCTGGGAGCCGCGCGTCGCGCTGGACGGCGGGTCGGATGGCCTGAGGCTGATCGCCGGGCTGCTGGAGCAAGCGCCGGAGCGCCTCGCGCCGGGTGGGCTGCTCGCACTGGAGATCGGCTACGATCAGGGGCCGCGCGTCGTGCAGATGTGCCGGGCGGCGTTCCCTGGCGCGCGCGTCACCCTCCTGCCCGACCTCGCCGGGCTTGACCGCATTGTGAAGGTAGAAACCGATGCCTGATTGGATGCCCATCGACGACCCGCAGGCCGTGCCGCGCGCCGCCGCCGTGATCGAGGCGGGCGGGCTAGTCATCCTGCCGACCGATACGGTCTACGGCGTTGCCGCCGACCTCTGGCAGCCCGATGCGGTGCAGGCGCTGTACGACGCCAAGCGACGCCCGCCCGACCGCGCCATCCCGATCCTGCTGGCCGACCCGGAGCACATCGAGACGGTGGCGCAGAGCGTCCCCGACGCGGCGCGGCGGCTGGCGGACGCCTTCTGGCCCGGCCCGCTGACGATTGTCGTGCCCAAGCGCCCCAACGTGCCGCAGATCGTGTCGTCACTGCCGACCATCGGCGTGCGCATCCCCGACCATGCGGGGACGCGCGAGGTGATCCGCGCCTGCGGCGGCGCGCTGGCTGTGACCAGCGCCAACCTCTCCGACGAGCCGCCCGCGCTGACGGCGCAGGAGGCGGCTGCCGCTCTGGGTGACGACATAGCGCTCGTGCTGGACGGCGGCCCGTGCCCCGGTGGCACGCCCTCAACGGTCGTGGACGTGAGCGGCGGCGATCTGCGCATCCTGCGCGCCGGGCCGCTCGGCGAGGCGGCGTTGCGCCGCGCGCTGGAGGGGGGTTGAATCGACGCCTGTGATCCCTTCTCCCCCTGTGGGAGAAGGGTGGCCCAATGTGATCGATGCGGAGCATCGCGCATCGGGTCGGGATGAGGGGGACGAAGCCCCGTGCCGGGGCGCTTCGCACCTTGTTCGCCCTTCCGGGCCGCGTTATAATCGGCTGACCGACCTCGCCCCGTCGCACTCGCGGGGCGTGATTCTTGTGGGAGCAATGGTAGATGCTAGAGAAATTACAGGGCATTGCAGCCCGTTACGAAGAAATTGAGCGCCTGATGGCCGACCCGGCCATTGCCGCGGATTATGAGAAGATCGCGGAGTACGCGCAGGAGCGCGCCAACATCGAGCCGATTGCCAAGGGCTATTACGAGTACCGCGATATCGAGCAGCAGATCGCCGAGGCGGAGATGCTGCTCGACTCTGACGACCGTGACATCCGCGAGCTGGCACAGGAGGAGATCGCCGAGCTGACCGCGCGCCGTGAGAAGCTCGAGGAAGAACTCCGCCTGCTGCTGCTGCCGCGCGACCCCCGCGATGCGAAGAACGTCATCATGGAGATCCGCGCGGGGGCGGGCGGCGACGAGGCGGCGCTGTTCGCTGCCGACCTGTTCCGCATGTACACGCGCTACGCCGAGAAGCAGGGCTGGAAGATCGAGATCCTGAACAGCCATGAGATCGGTGTGGGCGGCCTGAAAGAAGTCGTGCTGATGATCAAGGGGCACGGCGCGTTTTCGCGTCTCAAGTATGAGAGCGGCGTCCACCGCGTGCAGCGCGTCCCGGTGACGGAGAGCCAGGGGCGCATCCATACCAGCACGGCCACCGTCGCGGTGCTGGCCGAGATGGACGAGGTGGATGTGAAGATCAACGAGAGCGATCTTGAGATCGAGTCTTTCCGGGCCGGCGGCGCGGGCGGCCAGCACGTACAGAAGAACGACACCGCCATCCGCATTACGCACAAGCCCACCGGGATGGTCGTCCAGTGCCAGGATGAGCGCAGCAAGACGCAGAACCTGCTGCGGGCGATGAGCATTCTGCGCGCGCGGCTGTACGAGATGGAGCTTGAGCGCAAAATGGCCGAGCAGGATGCGGCCCGCCGCTCGCAGGTGGGCACGGGCGAGCGTTCCGAGAAGATCCGGACGTACAACTACCCGCAGAACCGCGTCACTGACCACCGGATCAATCTCAGCTCGTACAACCTTCCCGCCGTGATGGATGGCGAGCTGGACGAGTTTATCGACGAACTGGCGACGCGCGACCAGGCCGAGCGCCTGCAGGCGGCGGATCTGGGGTGATGCCATAGAGTGAGCGTAGCGAACGAGCAAACCCATGCCCCTGACCTGGCCGGATGCCCGGCACATCTACCTCTCCCCACACCTTGACGATGCCGTGCTGAGCTGCGGAGGCACGATTTACGAGCAGGCGCAGGCCGGCGAGCCGGTCGCTGTGGTGACGGTCTTTGCCGCCAGCCCGCCCGCCGATCGCCCGCTCTCCGCCTTTGCCGGGGAGCTTCACGCGCGGTGGCGGGCGTCCGCCGCTGAGAGCGGAGCGAGCTTTTCCGACCCCGTGGCGGTGCGCCGCCGTGAGGACGAGCACGCCATGCTTGCCCTGGGCGCGAACGTGCGGGCCGTCCACCTCGATCTGCCCGACTGCATCTACCGCTATGCGAGCGACACCGGCGAGGCGCTGTACGCCAGTGAGGAGGCGATCTTCGGCGCGGTGCACCCCGACGACCCGGCGCTTGCGGAGCTATCCGCCGTGCCCGCTCTGCCGGAGGGCAGCACGCTGTACGTGCCGCTGGCCATTGGCCATCACGTCGATCACCAGTTGGTTCACCATGCCGTGAGAGGGTGGAAGCTGCCGCCGGGGCGGGTGCGCTACTACGAGGACTACCCCTATGCGGTGCAGCAGGGCGAGCCGGTCGAGACGATGCTGGCGCGGTGCGGGGCCTGGCAGCCGATCGTGACCCCGCTCTCCGACCGGGCGCTTGAGGCCAAGATCCGGGCGGCGGCGGCTTACCAGTCGCAGATCAGCACGTTCTGGCAGAGCCGCGAGGCGATGGCGGAGGCGCTGCGCGATTACGCGCGGCAGGTTGGCGGCGAGCGAGTCTGGGTGCCTGCCGGTTAGATCTGCTCGAAGCGCTCGACGTTGAGCACAAAGACGGTCGCGCCGCCGACCGGCACTTCAACCGGCGTCGCCCACTGCGAAAGCGGCTCAGCAGGGTCGGGGGCGGAGGGCAGCAGCCGCGTCCGCTCGCGGCACGTCTGCCGCAGTATTGCGAGCACATCCTCCACGCGGTTATCCTCCACCCCGGTCAGGAAGGTGGTGTTGCCCTGCCGGAAGAACCCGCCGGTCGAGGCGACGCGCGTCACCCGGTGCCCTGCTTTCACCAGCTCCCGGATCGCGTTGTCTGCGTCGATATCCTGTACGACTGCCAGTATAAGCTTCATACTTTGATTATATACTCACACGGCTATCCATGTGCGCAGACTGCCGCCCGGCTTGCCGATCAGCCAACTTCGCGATAACGTTGCAGGCATCTTAGCGACGGGAGGACGCATCATGACGGATGCACGCACGCCGGAAATCTGTGATTACGAGGGGTCCAGCTACCGTACCGACTTCTGGGAGGGGCAGGGGCGCGATTATGAGGACCGCGTCGAGCGCATTGCGCTACGGCGGCTGCTGCCGCCCACCGGCGAGCGCCTGCTGGAGCTGGGGGCGGGCTTCGGGCGGCTGTCGCGGATGTTCACCGGCTACAAGCAGGTCGTGCTGCTCGATTACTCCCGCTCGCAGCTTGAGTACGCGCGCAGCCGCTACGGTGATGCGGGCTTCCTGTACGTTGCCGCGAACCTGTACGAGATGCCCTTCGCGCCCGGCGTGTTCGACGGGGCGACGATGGTTCGCGTGCTGCACCACATGCAGGATCCGCCTGCTGCGCTCGGCTCGGTGCGCCGCGTGATGCAGCCCGGCGGGGTGTTCGTGCTGGAGTTCGCCAACAAGCAGAACCTCAAGGCGATTGCGCGGTGGATTCTGCGGCGGCAGGCGTGGAATCCGTTTGAGCGGGAGCCGATTGAGTTCGTCGAACTGAACTACAACTTCCATCCCGGCTACGTGCTCGACACGCTGCGCGAGGTCGGCTTTGAGCCGGGGCGGATGCTGACCGTCTCGCACTACCGCATCGGCCTGCTGAAGCGCACGATCCCGACGGGCGTGCTCGCCTGGATGGACTCGCTCGCGCAGCTTACAGGCAACTGGTGGCAGCTTACGCCGAGCGTGTTTGTGCGCAACGTCGCATCCGGCGAGGGAGAGGCCGCGCCCGAAGGGGCGTTCTGGATGTGCCCGCAGTGCGGCTCGTATGAGATGGTTGAGCATGACGACGTGCTTACGTGTGAAGACTGCGGCACGCGCTGGGCCAGGCGCAACGGCGTGTGGGACTTCAAAGAGCCGCTTGGCGCGTCGAGCTAACCGGGTGTGAATCAAAAGAGGCGGCCTGTGCAGGGGAGCCGCCTCTTTTGTATGCGGTTTAATCGGCCAGCCTAGGGCAGGTTGGCAGGCTCGAGGATCATCCCTTCAAGAATGCGCTCAAGGGCCATGGTGTGGCTGCATACGGCCCGCGTCTGGAAGAAATCACAATCGCACTGCCACACGCCCTTCTCATAATGGACCACGTGAGGGTTGTTCTCGCCGTCAACCGTCACGGTAAATGACTCAAAACGGATGCGATCGCGCTCCTGTGCGTAACGCCGCGCCTTTTCGATCTTGCCGATCATTCCATAGTCCATCTATGGTGCCTCCTGGTTATACTCGTGCAGATTCACTCTGCCATCGTAAAACAAAAGCACGCAGGGAAATCACCCTGCGTGCCGGCGGGCCGCGCTTAGCTGATTGCTTGACCGTATGGCTACTACAACTCTCATAGTAACCACAGTATAGGCAATCCCAACCGGCGAGTCAAATACGGGTGCCAAACGTCTGCCCGCCGATTGATGTTCGTCTCAGTTGGGGCAGGCGGCCCCGGCAGATTGACTCCCGCCCTGCTGCCGTTATCATACAGGCGAGAGGAATGGACCCCGCCACACAGAAGGAGACACGCACGATGGACCTGACGCTGACGGAGGAACAGCAGGCGGCAGCGCGCATGGTGCGCCGCTTTGCCCAGGAGGAAGTCGCGCCGACAATCGCCGAGTGGGACCGGCGGCAGCAGATGAACCCCGACGTGCTGCCACGTATGGCCGAGCTGGGCATCCTCGGCATCTGCATCCCGGTGAAGTACGGCGGGCAGGGCTTTGATTACATCACGCTGGGGCTGGTGTGCGAGGAGCTTGAGCGGGTGGACACCTCGCTGCGGGTCGTGATGTCCGTCCACACGGGGCTGTGCAGCCTGGCGCTTCTGCAATGGGGCACGGAGGAGCAGAAGCAGCGCTTCCTCGTGCCGCAGGCGCGCGGCGAGAAGGTCGCCGGGTACGGGCTGACGGAGCCGGGCCACGGCTCAGATGCCGCCCACCTGCAAAGCACGGCACGCCGCGAGGGTGACGTGTACGTGTTGAACGGCGAGAAGATGTGGATCAGCCTGGCGACGAAGGCCGACCACTTCCTCATTATCGCCCGCACCGACCCCGACGCGTCGAAGGCCTCGGCAGGGCTTTCCGCCTTCATGATCACCCGCGACATGCCCGGCGTGACCACCGGCGACATTCACGGCAAGCTCGGCGTGCGTGCCGGCTCGACGGGCTGGATCGCCATGCACAACGTCGAGGTGCCGGTCGAGAACCGCATCGGCGAGGAGGGCGAGGGCTTCAAGATCGCGATGTCGGCGCTCGATAACGGGCGCTACACCGTCGCTGCCGGGGCCACCGGGCTGATCCGCGCCTGCCTGGAGGAGTCGATCGCGTATGCCCGGCAGCGCCACACGTTCGGCAAGCCCATCGCCGAGCACCAGTTGATCAAGCAGAAGCTGGCTTACATGTCGCTGTGGTATGACACGGCACGCCTGCTCTATCTGCGGGCGGGCTGGCTGAAGAACCAGGGCATCCGCAACACGCGCGAGACAAGCCAGGCCAAGTGGTACGCGACTGACCACAGTGTCAAGGCGGCGCTGGAAGCGGTGCAGATCCACGGGGCGTATGGCTACTCGGACGAGTACAACGTGGAGCGCTACCTGCGCAACAGCAAGGGCGCGGTGATCTATGAGGGGACAAGCGAGATCCACCAGCTTATGCAGGCCGACTACGCACTCGGCCTGCGCAAGGATCGCCCGCTGCGCTGTGAACTCCCCGCATACGACCCGGACGTGTGGCAGGGGTAGGGTGGAGAGAGAGTCCACAGATAGCACAGATAACATAGATGAAAATATTACTTGATCCACGAATGGCACGAATGACACGAATTAGAAATCATTAGTGCCATTCGTGTCATTCGTGGACTATCTTTTTACTTTATCTGTGAAATCTGTGTTATCTGTGGACTCCCTGCACGTCTGTTATTCCTCGCCCAGCGGCATGGTGACGCCCATGATGTTCCAGCCGCCGTCTACGAACAGCACCTCGCCTGTGACCGCGCTGGCCCAGTCCGAGCACAGGTAGAGCGCCGCCTGCCCGATGTCCTCCGGCGTGACAAGCCGCCGCATCGGTGCGACCTGCTCGTGTGTGCGGTACATGTCGCGGAAGCCGGAGACGCCCTGCGCCGCCAGCGTTTTGATCGGCCCTGCAGAGATGGCGTTGACGCGGATGCCCTTCGGTCCGAGGTCGGCGGCGAGGTAGCGCACGCTCGCCTCGAGCGCGGCCTTCGCCACGCCCATGACGTTGTAGTTCGGCAGCACACGCTCGCCGCCGAGCGCCGTCATGGTGAGGATCGCGCCGCCGTGCGGCATGAGCGGCACGGCCCGCTGCGTCAGCGCGACGAGTGAGTAGGCGCTGATCTCCAGTGCGGTGCGCCAGCCCTGGCGGCTTGTCGAGACGAAGTCGCCTTCCAGGTCCTCGCGCTCGGCGAAGGCGATGGAGTGGATCAGCACATCGATCGTGCCGTAGACTTCCGCCACCCGCTCAAACAGCCGGTCCATTGCGGCGTCGTCCGTCACATCGCACGGCTCGATCAGCTTCGCGCCGAGGCTCTCGGCGAGCGGGCGGACGCGCCGCTCCAGCCGCTCGGTTGCATAGCTGAAACCGACCTCCGCCCCCTGTGCGTGGAGCGCCTGCGCGATGCCCCAGGCAATGGAGTACTTGTTCGCCACGCCGAAGATCAGCGCCGTCTTGCCGTCAAACAGGCCCATTCCGTCCTCTCCCTGGTTGTCAAGAACTGGTTGTGTCCGGGCAGCCCGCCCGTCGTGGGGACATGTCCCCGTTGTGCAGGCCGGGGTTTGGTTCTATGGTGGGTGCAGATAGCTTTAAAGGATCAGAACGACGATGACCGCACTCAACCATGCCGCACGCCGCTTCTCGCCCGCGCTGCGCCCGCTCGTGCTGGCGCTGGCGGTCGGCCTGCTCGCCGCCATGCTGGGCGGGGGCGTCCTGCACCGGCTGGAGCTTTTCACCGGCGACGTGCTGTTCCGGCTGCGCGGCCCGCTTCATGATGATAGCGGCATTGTGCTCGTCGCCATCGACGACGCTTCCTTCGCGCACAACGATCTCCAGTGGCCCTGGCCCCGCAGCTACCTGGCCCGCATCGTCGACAGTATTGCCGCCGGTGACCCGAGCGTAATCGTCGTCGATGTCCAGTTCTATGAACCCTCGACGCCGGAGGAAGATGCGCGGCTTGCGGAGGCCATTCGCGAGGCGGGGAACGTGGTGCTGGTGAGCAACATCGCCACCGAGCGGCGGCAGGGGGTGGTGCTGCGGCAACTCAACCAGCCGATCCGGGAGCTGCGCGAGGCGGCGGCTGCGGTCGGGCTGGCGCAGTTCCAGCGCGACGACGATGGCACGCTGCGCCGGATGCTGGCCTTTGCCCGCCATAACGGGAAGCTTTACCCCTCGCTGGCGATGGAAGCGGCCCGGATGCACCTCGGCGTGGAGCGCTTCTTCGTCGCCTCGCCGGACGACGTGTGGATCGGCGCGCACCATATCCGGCTGGACGACCAGTATCTCCCCGTGAACTTTCGCGGCCCGGCAGAGATGACCATCCCGTATTACTCGGCCTACCAGGTGGCGGACGGGCTGGTAGACCCCGCTGTGTTCACCGGGCGGATCGTCATCATCGGCGCGACGGCGGAGACCATCCCCCTGTATGACAGCTACCCGACGCCCTTTGGTAGCTCGCCCCCGATGTCCGGTGCGGAGGCCAACGCCCATGCCATCGACACGATCCTGCAGGGGCGGCCCCTGCGCCCGGCGTCATGGCTGGCGCAGTTGGGCGTGTCGCTGGCGGCGGCCCTCGCGGCAGGCGTGCTCGCCCGGTGGGTAAAGCCGCTCACCGGGCTGGCGCTCGTGGTGGTGCTGGCGCTTGCATACCTCGTGCTGAGCTGGGCGCTTTTTGCCTACGCCCGCGTCATCCCACCGCTCGTTGGGCCGAGCCTCGCGCTGGCGCTGGTGTACGTTGCCGGGACGACGGTGCAGGTCTATGACGAGCAGCGCCAACGGGCGCGCGTGCGGGCGCTGTTCGAGCGGTACGTCTCCCCCGCCGCCATCGACGAGATGCTCAGCCAGCCGGACAGCGTATCGGTGAGCGGGCAGCGCCGCGACGTAACGGTGATGTTCAGCGACATTCGTGGCTTCACCGCGCTCTCGGAAAAGCTGCGACCGGAGGAGGTCGTTGCGATCCTCAACGACTACCTCGGCGCGATGACGGAGATCATCTTCAAGTACGGCGGCACGGTGGACAAATTTGAGGGTGATGGCATCCTCGCCATCTGGAATGCGCCGCTCGCCGTTGAGGACCACCCGACGCGGGCGGTAGAGTGCGCGCTGGAGATGACGCGCCGCCTCGCCGAGATGCAGCAGGGCTGGACGGCGACCGGGCAGCAGGCGCTCAAGAGCGGCATCGGCATCAGCACGGGGCCGTGCTTTGTGGGCAACATCGGCTCGTCACAGCGCATGGATTACACCGTTATCGGCGATACGGTGAACCTCGCCGCGCGGCTCGAAGCGCTCACCAAAGAACTGGGCTTGCAGATCGTGTACTCCGAAGCAACGCACCGCCAGCTTGCCGGGCACATCCGCTCGCGCTTTGTGACCTCGGCGAAGGTCGCCGGGCGCGAGCAGCCGGTGAACGTCTACACCGTGCTGGGGGTAGACGAGCCTCAGGCAGCACAGCCGGAAGCTGAGGCAGCCCCGGCACGGGCCTAGCCGGTGGCCCTTGCCAGCCGGGGCAGGGCGTGCTACTCTTTGCATCGTTGAACTCAGAGCGTGCGGAGAGCACATGTCACAGCAGCGCATCACCAACCGGAAGCTGATCATCCTGTGGGCCACGGTCGTCGTGGCCTATGTGCTGCTTGTCGTGTTGATGAACCCGGTGCTGATGATGCCGGAGGCCCGCCAGCGGGCGATCTTCGAGCGTGCCTCGGCGGCGGTATGCGAAGCCCGTGCCACGATACCGGCCTTCAGAGAGGATGGATCGCCCGAAAACCACGTGGCGATTGGCGTCCAGCAGGCAGCGGACGAGTTTGGCCTCACCTACCGGGCCGCTTATCTCATATACCGGCATGGCGTCGATGCCGGTTGGCCGCTCGCCTGTGAGGACTGAGAATTCCTGTGCATCCACTTGACAGGCTGCGCTATAATAAGACAACGAAATCGAGCGTGATGTTGTGAGGGTTGACTGTCGTGAGTGGCAGCAGGAGATATTTTGCGCGTGCGCCGATTAGCGCCGCGCCCCGTATCATGGCCATGCGTCGCCTGCCGGAGTCGCGGGGCAGCGGAAGCCCCGGCGACCACGGCTGTGCGCGCCTGGCTGGTTAGCGCGGCAGTCACGGCAGGGTTCAGGGCCTGAAATAAGGGGCCGCCAGTTCCGCACTGGCGGCCTTTTTACGTCGAGATGTAACAACAACAGCATGTCGTCTCCGCCGGGGGGCGGAGGAGCAAAAGAGGAGAAGAAAAGCCATGTCTGAAACGATCCATATATCCGTCGCATGGCCTTATGCCAACGGCGACCTGCATATCGGGCATCTGGCAGGGGCCTACCTGCCCGCCGACATTTTCGCCCGCTACCAGCGCCTGAAGGGCCGCCGCGTGCTGATGGTTTCCGGCTCGGACTCGCACGG
>DGDY01000152.1:21295-24993 GCA_002385675.1 Anaerolineales bacterium UBA3940
AGAAGATCGGCATCAGCTACGACCTGTTCACCCACACCGACACCGAGAACCACCACCGCGTCTCGCAGGACTTCTTCCTGACGCTGCTGGAGCGGGGCCATCTCTACCAGGAGAAGCAGGAACTGCTGTACGACGAGGGGGCGAAGCGTTTCCTGCCGGATCGCATGGTCGAGGGGACGTGCCCGCACTGCGGCTATGAGAGCGCGCGCGGCGACCAGTGCGATAACTGCGGGCGGCTGCTCGACGCCGTCCAGCTTATCGACCCGCGCAGCAAGCTGACCGGCAACCGCCCGGTGGTCCGCGAGACGACGCACTACTTCATCGACTTGGCGCAGTTTAAGGAGAAGCTGCACGCATACCTGAGCGACAAGGACTACTGGCGCGCGAACGTGCTCGCCTTTGCCCGCAATATGGTGGACGATCTGCATGGCCGCCCGATCACCCGCGATATTGAGTGGGGCATCCCGGTGCCGCTCGACGGCTGGGAGGACAAGCGGCTGTACGTGTGGTTCGAGGCGGTGATCGGCTACTTCAGCGCCTCGGTGGAGTGGGCGAACAACACCAACCAGCCCGGCGCGTGGCAGGACTGGTGGTATAACCCCGAATGCCGCATGTACTGCTTCATCGGCAAGGACAACATCCCCTTCCACACAGTGATCTGGCAGGCGGAACTGTTCGGCGTGAACGGCATCTACTACGACGGCGAGAACCACATCACGCTGCCGTACGACGTGCCCGCCAACGAGTATCTCAACGTGCAGGGCGCGCAGCTTTCCAAGAGCCGCAACTGGGTGATCTCGCTGCCGGATGTGCTGGAGCGCTACGACCCGGATGCCATCCGCTACGGGATTGCCGCCGTGCTGCCGGAGGCGCGCGACACCGACTTTACCTGGGAGGACTTCGTCGCGCGGAACAACAACGAGCTTGTCGCGTGGTGGGGCAACCTCGTCAACCGCGTGCTGAAGTTCGGGTATAAGCACTGGGACGGGGTCGTGCCCGACCCCGGTGAGCTGCGCGAGATCGACCGGGAACTGCTCGCGAAGATCGAGCGCGGCTTTGAGACGGTCGGCGGCTTGCTCGAAGGGGTGAAGCTGCGCCGGGCGCTTGAGGAGGCGATGGGCCTCGCGCGCGAGGTCAACCAGTATCTTGACATCGCGCCCTGGTTTGGCGTGGTGAATGAGGACAAGCAGGCTGCAGCGACGACGGTCTACACGGCGATGCAAGCTATCAACCACCTAAAGATCCTGCTCGCGCCGTTCCTGCCACATACCGCGCAGCAGCTTCACGAGATGCTCGGGTTCGAGGGGCAGCTCTTCGGCGAGTTGAAGATCGAGACGTTCAAGGAGACCGAGCGCGTGCACGAAGCGCTGGTCTACGACGGATCGGCGGCGATCGGCACGTGGGCGCCTGAGACGCTGCCGCCGGGGCAGGCGCTCGGCACGCCACAGCCGCTGTTCAAGAAGCTCGACGCGGAGAAGGTCGTTGAGGAGGAGCTTGCCCGGCTGGGGGCGTAGCCCTTCACCCCCGGTCGCGACCTGTGGTCTTATCTGGTAGGGGCGTGTGTTACGCGACGTGTGTCACACAACGCGCATGCTCCGCCCCTACCAGATGCGTTTGTCAGCATCTGATCGATCGGATGGGAGCCGCCACGTTTAGTCGCGGCGATCTTTTTTAGTCGGCACCCCCTCCGGCGGCGCGAAGCGCCGCCATCTCCCCTATGAGGGGGCGATTCTAGACACGATAAGACAAACTGCCCCCTGCTAGTGGGAAGTGGCGGCCCGAAGGGGGTGGAGAGACATCGCAGAACGATTTCTCACTGGCAGTTGGCGTAGCCAACTGCACGCTGAGCCGGGTTGTAACGAGCGCGGCGGCCCTGAGTCAAGATCGCCCGGCTGGGAACGTATGCCTCTGCCGTGTTTTATTCTACAATAGGGTGGCCGGACATCGGACACACTGGACAAGGGGGGCCAGATGAAGGTTGAGCACTTCACCGAGACGCCGCCGGAGACGCCCGAGGGCACGGAGGGGGTCAGCATCCGCTGGGTGATCGACCGGGCAGACGGTGCGCCGAACTTCGCCATGCGCGTGATCGACGTGGAGCCGGGCTGCAACACACCATACCACACGCATGCCTTCGAGCATGAGGTGTATGTGCTGGCGGGGCGCGGCGTGGTGCGCGGCCCGCAGGGCGAGGAAACGCCCATCGAGCCGGGGACGGTGGTTTTCGTGCCGCCGGACGAGGCGCACGGCTTCTTCAACACGGGTGACGCGGTGCTGCGCTTTATCTGCGTCATCCCGCATCAGGGGGACCGGTAGCGCTCAGCGCGCCGGAGTTGCCACCCGGAGCAATCATGCTATAGTGGGGAGTATACTGTTCATCAACCTGACACAGCGAAGACGGGAGACGCCGGATGACAGAGGAGAATCGAGACAACGAAGAACAGCCTTTTGAGGAGCCAGTTGGCAGCGAGACCGGCGAGGAGCCCGTCGAGCAGATTGACGAGGAGCCGGACCTGACCCCGGACGCCACCGCGCGGGAGACGCCTAAGCTGGAGCAGACCGAGCCGCAGCCGCCCGAACCTGCGGAAACCATCAGGCCGGAGGCCGACCTACCCGGCAGCCAGCCGCGCAAGGAACTGGGCGAGGAGATCGCAAGCCCGCCCGCCGACGACGATGAAGGCTGGGTGACGGCCACGCCTCCGACCCCGCCCGCGCCGGAGCCTGAGGCGTCAGGGGCGCGCGTCTATGATACCGCCGACGACTGGAGGACACCGGAGGTGTCCGGCACTGTCACCGAGCCTGAGCCGCAGCCGGTGCCGGTTCAGCGCGAGGTGGGGGCCTCGCCGGGGGTGACGGCGGAGCGTCCGGCGGACTTCCCGCCGCCGAGCGCGGAGGTGCGCCCGCCGAAGCCGGAGGGCAACGCGTTTGGCCCGATTGGTGATCTGCTCGCAGGGCTCGGCATCCGCGACCGGCAGGCCCAGCAGTGGGTAGCTATCGGAGCGCTGATCGTCTTGCTGGGGTGCTGCGCCTGCGCCTGCC
The DNA here is from genome assembly GCA_002385675.1 of Anaerolineales bacterium UBA3940. Lineage (GTDB taxonomy): Bacteria > Chloroflexota > Anaerolineae > Aggregatilineales > UBA3940 > UBA3940. The sequence goes on from DGDY01000152.1 coordinate 24,335, forward strand.
TCATCCCCATGCTGTCGCTCTTTGCCGATGCGTAGGACCTCAAACAGGTAAAACTGCCCGACAAACCAAAAGCGGCTGCCAGTATCGACAGCCGCTTTTTGATTCAACCGCTTCGCTACGGGAGAGGGATAGGCGTCGGCAAGCAGAAGAAGTCCATGCTGCGTATGACGGGCACGTCGCAGTACAGGTTGGCGGAGTCGATGTAGATCGCCCCCGCGACGAGCACGCAGCAGAAGAAGAGCGTCAGCGCGGCGCAGCTAATCACCAGCAGGCGGTTGCGATCCGGCTCCTCCTCTTCTTCCTCGTAGTCGTAGTCGTACAGATAGTCGCGGTACTGCGGCGGTGGCGGTGGCGGCCCCGCCGGGCCGGGGCGCGGCGGCACGTAAGGCGGCGGGCCGGCTGGCTCGCGGTAGGGCGGCTGCTCGCGGCGGCCCGGCATCGTCACACCCATCGACGCACCGACCGCCTCATAGGTCAGCGTGACGGTTTCGCCCAGCCCGACGAGGTCGCCGTCATAAAGCTGCTGCGGAGCCGAGATGCGCTGCCGGTTGACGAACGTGCCGTTCGTGCTACGCAGGTCCTCAATGGCGTAGCCGTTCCCCGTCCGGATGAGGCGGGCGTGGTGACGGGAGATCTCCGGGTCGCTAATGATGATGTCG
>DGDY01000256.1:0-840 GCA_002385675.1 Anaerolineales bacterium UBA3940
CGTCGGCAGCGTCAGATGTGTATAAGAGACAGATCCTGTACCGCACAGCGGACGTACATCCGCCAGTACTGGCTCGGGCCAATCGGCTCGGAGACGAGTTCGATCTCCGGAGTGTTGCCCTCGTTGTACGACTGCATCACGTCGAAGGCGCGGCCCGCCTTGTGCCAGTTGCGGAAGTCCTGTCCGGGTGCTGCCGGCTGCGCCAGTTCGTCCCAGAAAAGGCTGTCAAGCTGGCCGAGCACATCCCATCCGGCGGCTTGCTTGACATGCTCCCTCAGGGCGGAGAAAGAGCCATCAACGCGGTCGCTGAGGTACGGAGAGTCGGCGATGATGCCGAGTGGTTCCAGGTTCACCACGCGATAGGGTGGGTCGGCGCCGGGGCGCGGCTGTGCAACAAGGCGCTCCTCGTAGACCGGCACGGGTTGGTAGACCTCTTCATTGGCACGCTGGGTAATGAGGGGCGGGGTGCTGCCGGTCCAGTCAAGCTCGCGTGCGCCGGAGGTCGGTAGGTAAGCCGGTGCGGCGCTCTCCCAGCCGTCAAACTGGACAGTGGTGATGAGCGTGCCGCCAGACCGCTCCGTAAAATAGGCCAACTGCTGCCCATCCGGTGACCATGTCGGTGCGATGCCCTGGCCGGAGGCAACTGGCACGAGAACGTCCGCGCGGACGTCAACGGTATAGACGAAGGACGTGCCATCCTCCACTGCGGTGAAGGCCAGCCGTGAGCCATCCGGCGACCAGCGCGGAGCGTCCTCAGCGGCATTCGGGCTGTTGGTCACATTGAGGGCTCTGGCTTCGCTCGGGTCGTCCAGCGAGAGCAGGAAAATGTCAGGCTGTTCC
>DGDY01000256.1:989-15663 GCA_002385675.1 Anaerolineales bacterium UBA3940
TTGCCCGCATAGGTGGCTTCGTAGGCCAGCCAGAGCCCATCCGGGCTCCAGGACGGCGCGCTCTCATAGGCGAGGTCGTAGGTAACGCGAGTTATCTCGCCTGTTGCGAGGTCCATCGTGTAAAGTTCCCAGTTGCCATCGCGGCGGGAGCTAAAGGCCAGAGTGCTGCCGTCCGGGCTGATGGCCGGGGTGCGGTCGTCCTCCGGATCGGTCGTGAGGCGGATCGGACCCGGGCTGCCGGGCTGCAGCGCGAAGAGATCGTACTGCGCGCCGTGCCGCATCGAGAACACCATCACATCCTCATGACGCGGGTCAGGCTCAGGGGTGGGGATGGCGGTCGGCGGTGCGAGTTCGGCAAGCTCAGGCGTTGGCGGTGCGCTGGCGGCCAGGAAGCTGACAAAGGCGTTGTTCTGCCCGGTGCTGCTCGTGGCCCAGAAAATAACAAAGGCGACGGCGGCCAGCAGCGTCACAATCACGCCGCTCAACGAGACCTGGCTATCGGTAGGCGCGGTGCGGATAGGCTGCAGGGAGCGGGCCGGGGTAGGGCGGACGTGATACGCCGCATCCGTCAGCCAATGCAAAAGACGCTCACCGGCTGCGAGGCAGAGTTTGAGCAGGAGCCGGCCAAGCCGGTCGCCGAGGAGGAACAGGTGTGCAACCATACGCGAATGATAGCATGCACACCCGGCGCACACAGTCGGGGATTCACCTACCTCTCAGCGAGTGGCGGGGTAGGGGGATTAACCCGGCGGAGCTTCAGCGATTCTCAATGGCTTCAGCAGTAAGCACCATGTCGATAGAATGAATGTCTATATCAGACCTGAACTTTTCACGCGTGTAAAATGTGCGCAGGTCGCTGGGTAGCACGGTGATTCTTTGCCCGGTCGAGGTAACGATTGGATATAGTTTGACCACTATTTGAATGCTGCGCGTCGTAAGACCACCGGGGCGTATCCCTCCACGTGGATAGAAGCCTCTAAACGCGGGGCCTTCGGTAATATTCGCAGCTTCCAGCCAAGCGTCGACATAGTCCAGACACCAGCGCAAAGCGCCATAGGGTATCAGCCGTTCCTTGTTATGCTTGCCTAAGCGAACTCGTAGAGCTAACTCACCGCCGACATCTATTCGCAAGTCTTCAACGTGAATACTACACAATTCGTCTTCTCTGATACCGGTACAGACCAGCATGGCAAGTATGGCTGTGTCTCTAAGACCAACCAGCGTCTCCGTACCTGGTAACGTGAGTAAGTGCTCTATATCGGCAATGGATAATCTTACATCATCAGAAGAGGGGGCAAGTGCGACGCTGTGATTAACAATAGGACTCTGGCTGGGGTGTATAGCATGCTGTATCGCTCGAATGGTATCTGTGACAAATGTGTGGTAAGCCTCTGGCGAGGCATTGGGTGAGATTGCATCGCATAATATCTCCGATAGATTGTTCTGCTTCAAGACTTGGCGGTAGGCCCCTCGAATACTGCTTAAGTAGCTGCTGACTGTCATAGGTGACAGCCCATGGGCTAGTAGTGCATCACGATATGCAGCCAGGTCTGGTTGGTACCAGGGGGCGCGTGCTTCCTGCCAGGCGAGAAAATTTCTTATTCGGGCTTTCAAGTCTTTGTCTTTAGCAGTGCTTGCCAGCCAGGCCAGTGGATTCCGTTGGGCGGATATGTCATTCTTCATCGAGGCCAAATGCCTCCTCAAGTGTGTTGCTGTATTTGTCTCTCTGTACGGTAATACGCTTGACATAGACGCGAGTGGTTTCTTCTTTGCTGTGACCAAGCAATTCCTGCGCTGCCTTAATTCCCTCTTTCTCTGCAATGATCATGGCAGCAGTATGTCGAGTTTGATGGAGGTGTATGTCATTAATACCTGCTTTTTGTGCATATTTCTTGAGGTTCTTGACGAATGCGCGGGATGTGAGAGCGCCATCCGGATTCTTGTTATACGGGTCATGGCTCGTCCAGAGTGGGCTGTCAGGTCGCATACTCTCCAGCCGTCCCGAAGCTCTCAAGTAGTCCAATAGTGCATCAACTGGCGCGCGACTCCTAAGCTCTCGGCGCTCCCGTTTGCCGCCTTTCACGCGGTAGCTCACGATGACCTCGTTGCCGAATTCAATGTCGCCCCATCGGAGGCCTGCAATCTCGGAGCGCCGACGCCCGGTTAGCAGGTAGAACAGCAGCATGGCGTAATCTCGCTTACCGACAACGCTGCCGCTGTCCGCCTTTGCTTTCACTGTCTCGATAAGTCGTTTTACCGCTGAAGTCCCTAGAGCTTGCACATTCTCGCCCTGGTAGGCACGTGGTGGCTTGGGGCGTGCGGCCTCGACGGGGTTGACAATTCGGCCTCTGAATTGAGGAAGATCACCTAGCCATCTGTAGAAGCTCGATAATTGGCTGATCCTTGCATACACAGTGCTGTGTGCCAGCCCTTGACTCTCCAGATGCTTCTGCCAGTTCTTTACATCGATGGGTGTGATGTCAAAAGGGCGTTTACCTGTGAAATTGAAGAAATCGACAACAGCACGGGTTTTGTCGCGTTGTAGGTCCAGCCTGCGTGGTGTGCTCTGATCCGTCTTTGCGACTGCCCAGTTCTCGATGACCTCATCAAGCTGCTCATCGTTGGTACTAATGATGATAGCCTTATCATCACCCATAAATTCTGACTCCTATAGGTTCCACTTCTAGACAAGTTGTGGAACCTAACTATGATGTTTTGCGCTGTGCATGGTGAGCTGCCAAGCGAGCGGGGGTGGCTCAATGCCCGGGGTCCAGAGCGTATCATCAATCACCTTGTAAAGATAGATGGTGTCACTCCCATAGGGCCAGCGTGCCACCCCCCTTTCTTGTGCGAAGTGTAGCAATGTTCGGCTACCATCTGTATAGCCAACTTCTAGTGGAAGCAGACCTGGAACAATTTCCACTGGCCCCACGCTCTCTATTATCGATTCAAAGAACACAGGCTCTTCCCAAGCCAAGAAGCCATCATCATCCTGATTGCTGGCAAGAAAACGCGCGTGGAAAGGCGCTGGAAGCTGGTTTAATGTACGGTTATTCTCGCGTACTTGGTTATCTGGCTGCGGAGGCGCTCCTACCTGAATCATGCGGTACAATACCTTGCCCATATGCAAGGCTGCATGGCATTGTGCGAAGGCATACGCATCGTAGATGTCATACTCGTACCGGTTCCACTTCTGCACGAGGGAATGTACGTATGCTGTATCCCAGTATCCATCCATCAGCCCTTGCAGCACCCGGGACACAGCCATAGCCCATCGTGCGTCCTGAGCACAGCGTTCGTTTACGGTTTCGCGCAGCATCCGTCGGTGGATGGTATCTCCCACTCTACTCCTCGCTTTTGATTCGGCAGGTAGGCTAACAAAAAACGGTGTGGCTCTAGGTATTGGTCTCAATTATAGCATATTTAGGTTCCACATATTTGATGCACCATATTTGCTGCATCCCATTTCTCGATACGGGCAGTCCGCTATATAATGAGAAGCATCAGCCGCAGCGTGGGCGCCCTGCCCACCGCATGCTGCGCTGCCACGCGATCTGCTACAGTGCCAAGTAAGGGGGTCATAGTGGACGGTCAGAACCGGGTCGATGTCTGGCGGGCGAATCCGCTGCTGCGCGGAGGCATTCTGCTGCTTCTGCTGGCAATGCTCCTGTTTGCTGCCGCACCCGCTCGCGCACAGACCGGCACGACCACTCACGTCGTTGCCTGGGGCGAAACGCTGAGCCAGATTGCCCTGCGCTACGGCGTCAGCGTGGAGGCCATCATACAGGCCAATGACCTTGAAGGCCCTGACCGCATTTACGCGGGGCAAACTTTGATCATCCCCGGCGGGCAGGCTGGAGCAGCGGCACACAGTGGTAGCAGCGGCGGCACGCACACCGTGCAGGCGGGTGAAAACCTGTTCCGGATTGGGCTGCGGTACGGCGTGTCTGTCGAGGAGCTAATGGCGGCGAATGGCATCGGCGACCCCAGCCAGGTGTACGCCGGGCAAACACTGACCATCCCCGCGCCCGGCAGCGTGAATACCAGTGCGGCGCCTGCTCCGGCAGCCTCTTCGCCTCCTGCCGCCGCGCGGACTCACACGGTACAGCCCGGCCAGACGCTGTTCAGCATCAGCCGCCAGTACAACGTCTCCGTGCAGGATCTTGTCAACGCCAACAACCTGCTGAACCCGTCGGCGATTTACGCCGGGCAGACACTGACTATCCCTGGCGCGGCTTCCTCCGGCAGCACGCCGGGCTACACCCCGGCACAGTCCGCGACGACGTACACTGTGCAGCCCGGCGACACGCTGGCCTCGATTGCTGCACGGTACGGCGTGCCGTTGTGGTCGATTGTGCAGGCGAACAATCTGAGCAACCCATCACTGCTGCATGCCGGGAATGTACTCACCATACCATCGGCGGGCGCGCTGTCGCAGGCTGCTCCGCAGCCCGCAGCCCCTGGCGCGAGCAAGCACATCGTGGTCGATATTTCGGATCAGCGGGCGTACATCTACGAGAACGGCGCGCTGAAGTGGACGTTCGTTGTGAGCACGGGAATGCCCGGCACGCCGACCGCACGGGGTAACTTCCAGATCCAGAACAAGATCCCGATGGCGTACGCATCCACGTGGGACCTCGACATGCCCTGGTGGCTGGGCATCTACTGGGCAGGCCCACTGCAAAACGGCTTCCATGCCCTGCCGATTATGTCGAACGGCGTGCGGCTGTGGGAGAGCGTGCTTGGACAGCCCGCTTCCTATGGGTGTATCATCCTGAGTGACGCTGACGCAAAGACGCTGTACGACTGGGCAGATATAGGGACGCCGGTAACCATTCGCGACTGAGCAGCCCTGCGGTTTTGCGTTGACAGCCTACCCCGGGGGACGTATAATCCGCCCGATACCCGTAAGAAGTCAACACGGAGGTGTTTACGGTCGTGAGTGAAGAAATCCAGATTACATCGCTGGGCGACATTCGCCCCAAAATGAAGCTCAAGGGTACGGTCAAGCAGGTGCAGCTAGCCGGTGCCATCATCGACGTCGGCATCGAGGAGTGCGACGCCCTGCTCCACATCTCGCAGATCCGCCGCCGCCGCGTGAACAACGTTCGCGATGTGCTGGAAGAAGGCCAGAAGGTCACCGTGTGGGTGCGCAGCGTGGACCACGAGAATGCCCGCCTCGATGTGACGATGATCGAGCCCCCGGCGCTTGACTGGAATGAGATCGAGGAAGGCCAGATTCTCACCGGCAAGGTTGTGCGCATCGAGAAGTTCGGCGTGTTCGTGGACATTGGCGCCGAACGGCCCGGCCTGGTGCACATCAGCGAAATGGCGCACGGCTACATCAACAAGCCTGAAGACGTGGTGTCGAAGGGGCAGGAAGTCGAAGTCAAGGTCATCGGTATCAACCGCTCGAAGCGGCAGATCGACCTGAGCATGAAGGCCGTCACCCCGGAGCCGCAGATCGAGGAGCGCGAGGAAGAGCGCCAGGAAGAGCAGCTGCCCACGGCGATGCAGATTGCGCTCGAGCGCGCGCTGGCCCAGAGCAAGGCGAACGAAGGCTCCCAGGGAGGGCGCAAGAAGCAGCAGAAGCGCAACGAGCAGGAAGACATCATCCGCCGTACGCTGGAGCGGCACAACCGGGGAAGCTAAAAGGAACCGGCTGCCTCTTTCGGGCCGGCCCCTGCGGTGCCTATCGTTTGTTCACTGTCTTTGATCACCACGACCGGCGCGCTGTGGCGTGGTGGCGAACCTGTCAGGCGACTTCCGCGTAGCTGCGCATCGTCTGCACCAGGCGATAGATCGCGACCCCCAGAATGGCTGTCATGATCACGGCTGAGGCCACGCAGTATGGGCAAATCGCCCGGATGACGGCCAACTCCAGGTACGTCAGGTAAGCCGAGTAAAGCGTCCCGAACAGGCTCATGCCGAACACCAAGGTTGGGCCGTATTCTGCCAGCGTGCCGCCTCTCCTCTCAAGCAGCAGTACGCCGAGGATGGCGGCATAGCCGACGACGCCGATCACCGGGACCGGAATGCCGGCCAGGTTCGAGTAGCGGCTGCTCTTGACTGCGTCGCAGCCGCCGACGCCCGAGCATAGAGCCTCGACGTCGGCCAGATAGACGAATGAGAGATAACCTGCTACGAGAAGCCCCGCAACCGCGAGGATGATCAGAATACGGTATGATAGCGTTCGATTAGCACTCGTTGTCGTCATAGACAATCGGCAGACGGCGGCAAAGATCGCCGCCGTCTCTTCCCCCTCTCTTTAAGTTTTCAGTTAAGCACCACTATCTGAGCCTACCTGTTCGCCTTCGCTCTCAGGCGTTGCCGTGACGCTGGCGAAAATGTCAAGCTCGATCACAAGCGGCTGGCCTACCTGCGTGCCGTCGGGCAGCAGCACGAGCCATGTGCTGGTAACCGTTGGGTTGCTGGCACGATAGGCCGGCGTCCGCAGGTCCAGCGATAGTTCGATAGCCTCACCCGGCAGCAGCTCCCGATCAAACTCGACGAAGTTTGGCCCTTCCAACTGATAGCCATCCTCGAACACCAGCCGCGTGTCGTCGTCGAGCGGGCAGCGGCTATCGTTCTCCAGGATGAGCTTCATGGTGAGCGTCGTCATCTCCGGGTACGGCGAGCCGTTTTTCGGTGTCTGCTCGACAAGCTCGTAGTCGTAGTCGCAGGCGCGCACTGTCGCGGTGAGGTCGGGCGTCGGCTCGACGGTGGACGTGGTCGACAGGATCATCGACAAGGCGTCCAGTGTCTGCACGATGCGCGTCGCCTCGGCGTCGGGCGTAGGCGTAGCCGTGATCTCATCCTCGTCATCGCCCAGGAAGAGAGCGCCGACGGCTGATGTGCTTTCGGCTTCCGCCTCGCGGGCGGAAACGGCGGCCAGCGGGTTGAGGATGTTGTTGTAGGAGAGATAGATGCCGCCGAACAGCGCCGCCAGTGCCATCGTAGCGACGATCAGCCACGCCAGGCAGCCCTGACCGCGCCGCCTGTCGGCAGGCTCGGGTTCAGGCCGGGCACGGCTGCCGGTGCTGAGCAAGGCCGGGCGCGGGCGGCCCGCCGCCGTGGGCGAGACAGCGCCCTCCAGCGGAATGTTGTGCGCCGCCGCGAACTCGTCGAGGTCCCTGAGCATCTCGCCGATGTTCTGATAGCGCTCATCGGGCGACTTCGCCAGGGCCATCATCAGGATGCGCTCAAGCTCATGGGGGATGTCCGGGTTGAACTCGCTCGGGCTGGGCAGCGGCTCGTTGACGTGCTTGAGCACGACGGCAATCGGCGTTTCTGCCTGGAAGGGCAGCACACCGGTCACGAGCTGGTAGAACACCACGCCAAGTGAGTAGATGTCGGAGCGGTGATCGCCCGGCTGCCCCAGGCCCTGTTCCGGCGACATGTAAGCCGGCGTGCCGATCATCGAGCCGCTCGTCGTCATCGCCGGGCCGCTGACGATCCGCGCGATGCCGAAGTCTGTCAGGACGATGCGCCCGTCCTTGTCAAGCATGATGTTCGCGGGCTTGATGTCGCGGTGGACCATGTTGTGCGAGTGCGCGTAACCCAGGGCGGCGGCGACCGGACGGATGATCTGGATGGCCTCCGGGATCGTGAAACACTGGTTGTCGAAGCCAAGCTCCATCAGCCGGGTGCGGAGTGTGGGGCCTTCCACATACTCCATCACCATGTAGTAGAGCTCACGTTCCGGGTCGAAGTCGAAATCGTAGACCTGGACGATGTTGGGGTGACGGAGCTGAGCCACACTGCGCGCCTCGCGCTCGAAGCGCTCCTTGAACTCCGGATCTTCACCAAGGAATGGGTGCAAGATCTTGATCGCAACAAAGCGATCGAGAGCGGCGTGATATGCCCGGTACACCTCGGCCATCCCACCGCGCCCGATGCGCTCGCGCAGTTCGTATTTGCTCAGCGTCTTACCAGCTAGTTCCTCGGCCACAACTGCCTCAATTGCTCGCCAAGAGCGGCAACCAATCAGCCTGATTTCGCAGTAAAAGCGTCGATCCCCCTACCCCGCGGAGATGTCCTGTGGGAGAACAAGGGAGGCGCTCGCACTATCCTGGACTGCCTCCGGCGAGTAGAACAGCTCCGCCGTGAACTCGTACCGGCCTTGCGGCTGAGGTTCGCGCAGGTGCGTCGTGAGGCTAAGTTTTCGCTGAACCGACTCGATGACGCTCAGCGAGCCGACGATTTCCCCGTTCTCATTGCGAACCGTGATCTCCAGGTTCGGTCGGTCGACCGGGGCAAACGGCGTCATCTCAAGCTCAATTCGCACCCGACGACCATCCGGATAAGGTGAGACGGCAAAAGCCTCGATGCGAATCTCATCGCGCGGACGTGGGGCGAGTTCAGGATCAGTCACAAAATTTAAGTTCATGACCGGTATTATATGAGATGCAGGTTGAAAATACCACCAGATAAGCTGCTGGCTATTCGTCAAACAGGTAAGTGGACTCGGCGTAGTAGCGGACCTGCCGCTCGCTGAACTTCTGCTGCACCCATTCTTTAAGTTCGGCGTTTTTCTGCTCAAGCGAGGTATCGGCTTTCAGGCGCTCAAGCGGGTAGTTCAGTCGCAGAGCGCGCCCGCGTACGATATGCCGCGTGAGGCCCGGCGGCACTTCCATGCCGTGCTGTGCCAGGTCGAGGATCTCTGCCGGCTCGTAGCGAGGGTAAATCATCGCACCGGCCATGCTCGGGTAGATGTCGAGCAGTTCGCTGAGCACGTCGGTCTTCTGCCGGTAGAGCGTTCCCACGCCCAGGTAGGAATCGCAGACTGCGTTCAGCAGGCGGTTGCGCTCATGCAGGTCCAGCCCGCCGCCGGCGAGTGTGAGTACGCGGCCATCTGCCACGACGCAGTACGAGAGGATAGCACGTGCGGCGAGAAGGCCACGCGCATGACTGAGGTTGGTTTCGCCTATCTCAATGCCGGGCACAGAGCGCAGGCAGGCCTCCATCTCAGCGGGCGTGATGTCACAAATAACGTGATACCACGTCAGAAGCTGCACATGCGGTTCGGTATACGGCACGACCTGTACCAGCGTATGCCGGATACCTAGCTCATTAAGAGCAAAAATGCGATTTGCACCGTCAAGCATAACATAAGTGTTGTCGTCCAGACCGGACGGCGTGACGATCGGCGGGTTCTTGAGGACGCCATCCCGGCGCAAATACTTGACGAGCGGCGCTGTGCGCTGGGCGTCATGCCTCTCGTGTGACAGCAGTGCCTCAGTTGGGACGATGCGGAGATCAACCGCCGGGAGATCCGGAAGTAAATTGGGCGTCAATTCAGCCTTCCCTGTGCAGTAGCAGGATAGTCATGGTCAGCGGCGCTACCTAGAAGGTAGCGCACAGGCAAAGCAGCATCAAGCGCCGGTTTACCCGTAGAGGGCGGCAAGCGCGCGGGCCTCGGCGGCAAGCTCCTCGCGCAGGCTGGCAGGCTCCAGCACTTCGACAGACGCGCCCCAGCTCCGGATCCACGGCGTCATCTCGCGGGGGTCGGAGACCTGGAAGCTCATTAGCGTCGAGCCGTCGGGTAGCGGCTCCAGCGTTTGTGAGGGATGCCAGCGGCGCTCGCTGATGTACGCGGCGACATCGGGCGAGAAGCGCAGGCGCACATCGACGAGGGTGTCACCGGTCATGATGCCCCAGGCGTCGGCGAGGTGGCTGGCAGAGTCAAAGTCGGCAGGGATCTCGTACCGCTCAGGCAGGCGCTCGGCCCGCTCCAGACGGTCGAGCTTGAAGGTGCGCACGTCCTGCGCCCAGTCGTCGTAGCCGATCACGTACAGGCCACCGGTCGTGGACGGTTCCAGCAGGTACGGCGATATGACACGTTCTCTCAACATACCGCTTCGAGGAGAGCGATACCATATCCGAACCTTGTGGTTTTCCGCCCAGCACAGCGAGATGGTCTCAAGCACCTGCAGGAAGCGGGGGTTGGTCGGGCGACCGCGCACAGTTTCGGCGGTGCGGGTGATGTGCTCGGCGAGTGGGTCTGGGAAGGCCACGGCGAGCTTGTTGAGCGCCGACACGATGTTCGGGTTGTGCTCATCAGCGTGGCGGCTAAGCAGCCGGGCAGCAATGTACAGCGCCACCGCCTCGTCGAAGCGCAGGCGGATCGTCGCGAGGTACTGCTCGCGGATAATGCCGAAGCGACCATCATCCTGCCAGATGGGCACGCCCGATTCGCTGAGAAGGTCCAGGTCACGGTAGATGGTACGGCGATTCACACCGCACGCCTCGGCGATGTCCACGACACGCATACCGTGGGGGTTGCGGAACAGCAGGTTCTCGATCTGCCGCAGGCGGGCGGCACGACTCAGCGACCGGCTCATGGTGTGCCTACCTCATGGCGTAGAGAATGCCATCTGCAGGGTGTCATGTTCATCATACCAGTAGCGTGCAAAGAACGGCGGATCATCGTCCTTCATTGCAAGCACGCGCGGGATCAGCTCCGGCAGGTCCGCGACGCAATTCTCGGCGGGCAGATACGCCGGGTTGATCCATTCAAGCGTGCCTTCGGAGGAGCCCCGCACCTCGCGGGTGGGGCTGCTGGCGGTGTATACAAACATCATGATGCCGGTGTTGATATCGTCAGTGGCGATGTTGACGATGCCGCGCAGCCGCAGATTGTCAACGTGCTCCAGCCCAACCTCCTCGGCTATCTCGCGCCGGGCAGCATCGAGCACGGACTCATCCCGCTCGACGTGTCCCCCTACCCCGTTGTAGAGGTTGGGCCAGATTTGCTTGGTCGGCGCGCCTTTTAGTAACAAAACATCGTCTTTGTGCGTAATAAATATTAGAACGCGTGGAATCACCTGATAGCGCTGGCGGGAGACATCGATGCCCTGGTCTTTAACACCCATAAGACCTTCCTGTCGTTTGCGAACGGTAGTCGTGGCGATTATAGTAAGCTCGCCCGGATGCCACAAAAGCCGCACAAGCCTGGTACTTGATTTCCTCTTATCAGAAACTTGCATATAATGCATCAGCAACCAATGCTCCAGATATCATCATGTATGTATGTGATCTACGGTTAGAGAGATGCTAATGAGACGCCATCACTTCGCTGTTTTGCTTGCTGTTTTCGCGATAATCGGTCTGGCGTTGGCGACCGTGCTGCCTGCCGAGGCACAGGATCGGACGCTCGATTGGCGCCGCTGGGATGTGGACGTCCAGATCAATGAGGATGGGACGTTCGATGTGCGGGAGACGTACGAGATCGAGTTCATCGGCGGGCCGTTTACCTTTGGCTATCGAGAGATACCGTTCAGCCAGTTTGAAAACCTCACCGACGTCAGGGTCGTCGAGGAAGGTGTCGTATATGAGCAGAATTTCAGTGGGAACGCGAACACCTTCCACGTGGTGGAGGATGACGGTAACTTCGTCATAACGTGGTACTTCCCGCCGGCGACGAATGAGGCGCGAACCTTCACTGTCGAATATAAGATCCACGGCGGTATTATCATTAGTGAAGAGGTTGGCGATCGCTTCTTCTGGAAGGCGATCGGGCCTGACCATGCCTACCCGATTGGCTCGTCTACGGTGGTGGTGAGGATGCCACCGGGTGCGACAATCGACACCAGCATCGAGCCAGCTACCTTCGGGCCTGATGCAACCTATGAGATCTCCGACGATCTGACGACGGTTACCTACTACGCCGAGAACATCCGCGCCAACCAGGAGTTCGAGGTTGGCGTGCGCTTCCCACACGGCTTCATCCCCTCTGAGAAGCCCGCCTGGCAGGCTGCATACGAACGTGAGCAGACGTGGAACGATACCGTACGGCCCGTGCTGAACCTGGGGCTGGGGGTGGCTTCCATTCTGCTGCTTGGCGGTGGGCTCTTTGGTGTGTATATGCTCTGGGTGACACGTGGGCGCGACCCGAAGGTCGGGCCGGTGCCGGAGTATCTCTCTGAACCACCCTCCGATCTGCGCCCCGGCGTGGTCGGCACGCTGCTCGACGAGCAGGCCGACATGCAGGACATCATCGCAACGCTTGTTGACCTGGCACGCCGCGATGTGATCCATATGCAGGAGATTGAGGAAGTAGGGTTCCTGGGCCTCACGACGTCGAAGAACTTTGTATTCCACCGCATTCCCGAGAACGAGCAGGATCTGCAGCCGTATGAGAAGACGTTGATCAAGAAGATGTTTGGTAGCCGGGAGCAGGTAGAGCTTGAGGATCTTCAGAACAAGTTCTACACAGCTATCCCGACGCTGCAAAATCAGCTTTACAAGGCGGCGGTCAAGGAAGGGCTGTTTCCGGAAAATCCGAAGTCGGTGCGCAGCCGCTGGTCGTCACTGGGTATCGGTGGGCTGGTACTCGCGGTCGGCGGCGCATGCCTAGCTGGCGCTGCCCTCGCCGACATGGTCGATGCAGTGCTGTGCCCGTTCGTGTCCCTGGGTGTTGTCTCGGTGGCGATGCTCATCGCGGGCCGGGCAATGCCGGTCAAGACACAGAAGGGCGCGGAGGAAGCCGCCAAGTGGCGGGCCTTCAAGACGTACCTGGAGCACGCCGAACAGTACACGGATCTGCAAGAGGTCACCGATCAGTTCGACAGGTATCTCCCGTACGCTATTGCCCTGGGCCTTGAACGGACCTGGCTCAACAAGTTCTCGCGCGTCCCTGGTACGCCCATTCCGCGGTGGTATTACCCGGTCGGTATGCCGTACGGCCCGCGCGGTTACTATGGCACATCTGGTACATCGTCTGGTACGACTCGTGGCCGTGTGGGTGCGCCTGCCGGTAGCGCGGGTCCGCGTGACGTGCGCGGCGATGCCGTGCGCCCGGCGCCTTCGCTGGACTCGATGAGCCAGAACCTCGCCGGCAGCCTGAGCAGTATGTCAACCGGGCTGGCAGCCATGCTGAACAGCACCGCGAACGTCTTCCGCAGCCAGCCTTCCTCTGGCGGGAGCGGAGGAGGTGGTTTCAGCGGTGGTGGGTTCAGTGGCGGCGGCTTCAGCGGCGGTGGCGGCGGCGGTGGTGGCGGCGCCGGCTTCGGATAAAGACCGGCGACAGCGTTGCCTATTTAGCCAATTCTTGGTAGACGGGAGCACATATGACGCGCACAGTTGGCATCATCCTCATTGTCGCGGCGGTTGTCGTGGGGTTGGCTGGTGTCGTCTGGTTGTTATCAGAAGGCTCAATGACAGGCGGCGGGCGGGCGCTGGGCCTCGTGCTGCTCTTCGTGGTGCTGGTCGGGCCCCTGGCCGCTGCCGGCGTCATCGCTTTGACGCGAGGGCGCAAGGAGATCGCCGAGCAGGCTGCCGCAGCCAACCAGCGCAAGATCCTCGACATGGTGAAGACGCGCGGCCAGGTCAACATCTCCGACGTGATCATCGAGCTGCAGTCCGATATGCCGACCGTGCAGGATATGATCTACCGGCTGGTCGGCATGGGGGTATTCAGCGGGTACATCAACTGGGATGAGGGCACGCTGTACTCGGCGGAAGCTGCATCACTGCGCGAGCTTGAGAACTGCCGGAACTGCGGCGGCGAGCTGTCCCTGGCGGGCAAAGGCGTGATCAAGTGCCCGTACTGTGGGACGGAGTACTTTCTATCCTAGTCTAGTACTGGTTGTATCATAAGGAGGAATGTTCGATGGCGGATTTTTACCAGAAGATCACGGAGCAGCGGGGCACACTCGACAATATCGCTCGCAAGATCCCCGGTTTTAAGGGATATCTGGAGAAGGAAGACCGGCGTGCGGCTGACCGACTGCTGCGTGAGCGGCTCGTGCGGGCGTTTGAGGAGCAGCAGACTCGCTTCACCCGGCTGCAGCGCGATCTCGTTGATGCCGGTGGCCTGCAGTACATGGAACGTGTGCAGATGATCGACAGCCGCTTGCAGACGTTCATCGACCGGGTGCGGACCGCGCCATCCGGCTATGCGGGGTTGATGGACCCGCTCAAAGTGCGGGAAACGGAACTTGAGCGGCTCTACGCATTTGACAATGCGCTCCTGGCGTATCAGGATCAATTTGCAGCCGGGTTGGAGCAGCTTGAGCAGGTGCTCGGAACCGGCGAGGTTGGCGGCGTCCTTCGCCAGCTTGAAGATATCGTCACGGAGGCGAATAATACGTTTAAGCGCCGTGAAGAGGCGATGACGGGGCTGCTGGGCGGTTCAGAGCCGCCGCGTCATTCGGAATGACCCGACAGATAAGTCAGCTCGCAGAGAGTATTTATAGGAGAAACTGACGATGGCACGAATTCTTGATCTGGTCCAGCACCCCAACGTTGGGAGTGAGGAGCTGTCCTGGCGCGAGCCACAAAGCGGCAGCGGTGATTTCCGCCTGGGTTCTCAGGTTGTTGTTCGTGAGAACCAGGCAGCAGTTTTCGTCCGGGGCGGCAAGGCGCTTGATACGCTCGGCCCGGGAACCCACACGATTTCCACAGCAAATGTGCCCATCCTCGCCGGCATCATCGGCGCGGCCTTCAACCGGCAGTCCCCGTTCACCGCTGAAGTCTACTTCATCAACCTGCAGGACTTTCCGCAGGTGGGCTGGGGCACGACGCAGCCGCTCGCGCTTGAGACGCCGGGGCGTGGCCTGGGGTGGCTGCTGCTGCAGGGCCACGGCGTGATGGATATCTCCATCAGCGACCCGCAGCGCTTTGCCGTCCAGTATGCCATTGGCAAGCCCATTGTCCGCATCAGTGACATCAA
>DGDY01000072.1:0-14374 GCA_002385675.1 Anaerolineales bacterium UBA3940
ACCACTCGAACAGGTCGAAGGTGACGTCCGGGTGCTGGCCGCCCAGCTCGACGAGCAGGTTTCGCAGGGTGTCGGTGTTGCCGCCGTGACCGTTGCTGACCAGCACGCCTTTGAACCCCTGCCCGATAAGCCCTGTCAGCACCTCGCGCACGACGGCGCTGAAGGTCTCCGGGCTGAGGCTGATCGTGCCGGGGTAGGCGGTGAAGTAGGGCGAGATGCCGTAAGGCAGGGGCGGCGCGATCAGCACGGACTCAAAGCCGACCGCCGCCTGCGCGATGGCAAGCGGCGCGCGCACGTCGCTGAGCAGGCTGAGGTAGGCGTGCTGCTCGCACGCCCCGGTGATCACGATGACCCGGTTGTCGTGGTGCGTCAGGTAGTGCTCGACGTCCATCCAGTTCAGCTCGTCAAACAGCATGCTTCCTCCTCTCGGGTGAGCGGGTGCCAGTCAATGCCCTATTCTAGCATGGTCTGGGCGCAGGCCGGAGCGGATCAAAAAGCCCCCTGCCGTCGCGCGTGGCAGGGGGCGGTGCTCCTGGATAGCTGCGTTATGGTGTTGGCAGCGAAATAAGCCGCGGGATGATGATCAGGGCGATCAGGCTGAGCACGCCGATCGCAAAGTAGGTCATGTGCCGGGGCTTCCGTCCCGTTGAATCGGCAAACGCATAATCAATGGGGCCAGCCATAAAACCCAGCCGAGCGCCCGCGATTGCCAGATAGACCAACAGCGCGACGAGGATCGTCTTCAACATGGCTACCACCTCCAACCTCTATCGTGCCTGTTTGTGCGGGCTTATTTTGATTATAGCAGGCGGCCCGCAGGGCTGCGTATCGGGTAAGAGGTGGAGGCGGCAGCCGGATAGATGGGCTAAGACAGGCGTCAGCGTCCCCCGTCGTAGATGCCCGTCAATCGGCGGAGCAGCAGGCCGACCTGTACGGCTCCGCGCCCCTGCGCCAGCCGCCCGCCCGGCCCACGGGCGATGTGCTCAGCATAGAGCTTATCCAGCCGGAGCTGCCAGAAGAGCGCGTGCATAAAGCGGAAGTTGGCGCGGTAGCGCGGGTCCTCGATGACGGCGTCTCCCCAGCGATACACCCGCTCAAGCTGCTCCCGTGCCTCGCGGTAGCAGGCGCGTGCGTTGCCAGTGTTGTTGGCGATCGCATCGTACAGGCGCACGCGGGCCAGGTCGAAGCGAAGCCAGGCGTCGTGCAGATCAAAGGCGACCTGTTCACGCCAGAGCATCTCCGGGTCGGCCCACCGCGCGATCTGCGTGAGGTGGGCGGCGGCCTGCTCCAGCAGGTCGGGAATGACAGCTTCACGCAGGGCCTTCTCGTGCAGCGCAGCGGGCGGTGCAAAGTACGGGTCGCCCATGTCGGCGGGCGGGTCGCGCAGCACGGCGAGCGGGTCGTCGCTGAGCTGGAGGTTGATCTCCTCCGGCGTGATCTGGAGCGCGAGGGCGTAGGCTGCCTCGAGGCTGCGGTAGTACATGGCAAGGTCGATGAGCGCGCTCTCCTGCTCGTCCTCGGCGGCGGGCAGGCCAAACACAGACGCGCCGAACTCTGCCAGCAGCGCATCCACGTCCTGATCGGGGTTCCAGGCGAGCCGCGCAAACAGCCACGCGTTGACCTGTGGCGCAACCCAGGGATGGTCGCCGGTCAGGAGCGCCTGCACTGTGTGCGCGCCCGCCGCGTGGTAGTAGCGCAGGTCGCGCTGGATGATGCCGGGCAGCGGCGGCAGCACGGACTTGAACAGCACGCCGTCGAGATAGTACTCAAACACACGCGGCGGGGCGGTGTTCGCCTCGGCGAAGTGGGCCACCTGCGCCTCGAAGGTGCGGGTGTAGTGCGGCACGTTCACCGCGCAGGACGGGTCGTCTATCGGATGCGCATAGCAGCGCATACGCGGCGCCCACAGCAGGCTGACGTTATGGCGCGGCTTGACGCGGCGCGGCACGCGCTCGGTGTCGTAGTATGCCAGGAAGCTGATCTGTGCGCCGGGGTGGACGTACTCCAGCCCCTCGGCGACGGCGTTGATCGCCAGCAGGGCCTGCTCGGAGGGCGTGTAGGCGCTGCACTGCGCGCACGAGCACCAGCCGCCCTGCGGGATGTCATCGGGCCAGATGTGGTAAACATCTGCCTCCGGGAAGGCGCGGAAGAAGGCCTGGGCGTTGCGTCGCACCGTGTTCAGCCCGGCGGGGTCGCTGGGGCACAGGTTATGGTCGGGGGTGCGCTGGTTGTTGTGATAGCGGAACGCGCCGGGCATCTGCGCGAACAGATCGCGGGGCAGCAGGTCAGCGAGCAGATGCCCGCCCAGCTCGATGGTCATGCCGCGCTCGCGGGCGAGGGGGATGATCGTGTCGCGCAGGCGCTCGTACTGGGCGGCAGGGGCCGCGCCCAGCGGCAGCGGATCCTCGATGGTGTGGAAGAACACGCCGTTCAGGCGGTTGCGGGCCGCCCAGATGATCCAGTGATCGGCGTCCTCCATGAAGGCGTGATGCGCGATGATCAGGCAGCGGCCCGGCAGGGTGGGGGCGTCCTCCACTGGCTCGTCAGGCAGCTCAAACTCGACACCCTGCGGAATGCGCTCTCCCGCCGGGCCGGGCGCAGGCCAGCGACAGCCCAGCGCCTCGAGGAAGTTGTAGACCGCGTAGAGCAGCGCGCGCGGGCTCTCGCCGTGAAGCTCGACCCGGTCCGGTGCAGCCTGCCAGCGGAAGCTGTCACCCGTCCCGTCGCCGTGCGACAGGATGAAATCAACGCCACCCTCGCTTTCCGCTGTGTTCTCGCCGGTAATGCGGCTCAGCAGGTGGTAAAGCTCGGCGGCGGCGAGTTCAGCCGTTGGGTGCTCGCCGGGAGCGGCGTGTATCCTCCAGCCGGTTGACAAGTTGATGATGCGCATGGCGTCTCCGCTGTTGGTGAAGGATGCATGAGATGTATGAAAGGTTCCTAAAAAATAGTTGCAGGGTCTTGACGGTTCGCGGCAAATTGTACTATGATGTTAACACAAGTGGGGTATGGCCTACGTGCCCCATCCTCTAAACTAAATAACGGCGGCTGATGTGACCAGACTCCCCGCGAGTACATCGCCGCTGAAATCAGCCCTCATTCGCTGAAAGGACCCCAGCATCCGCAAGGATGTCGCCCCCCGGGGTCTTTTCAGTTTGTGGGTGTGGCACTTTCAGGCGTGGGCCGCCCCACACATGTCACACAGATCACGATTGTATTTTACCGTTGACCTGCGGAGCCAACCTGCTCCGCTTTAACTGCTGAACAGCCCCTCAAGCGATATGCGGCGGCGCATCGCCTCGTCTCTCAGATTCTCCAGAAGCTGCCGGACGAAGCTGCGCGCATCCTCGTCGATCAGGTTCATGTGCCTGTCGAACTTGTCCGCCGCGCCGTGAACCAGCACCTGCGGATGGGTCACGACCGCCACACGCATCGAGGCCAGGATATCGCGGAGATGGTCCTGTGCCCGGATCGTGCCCCACATCCCCTGCGTAGCGCCCATAATGGCCGCCGTCTTGCCCGTCATGGGGGAGCGGCCCACCGGGCGGGAAGCCCAGTCAATCGCGTTTTTCAGCACGCCGGGGATGCTCCAGTTGTACTCTGGTGTGACGAACAGTATCGCCTCCGCCTCGCCGACCGCCTGCTTCAGCCGCCTGACGGCCTCGGGGCGATCATCGTCGTTGTCAAGATCGGCATTGTACATCGGCACCGGGGCAATGTCTAAAACCTCGATCTCCATGTTGTCGGGCGCAAGTTCGACGGCGGCGTCGAGGAGGGCACGGTTGTATGAGCCTTTGCGCAGGCTGCCTGCTATGCCCACAACCTTTACTGGTCTGTAGATGTCTTCCATTGGTTCTCCTGTTCGAGTTGATGTCGTCGTATGTCGTATGCGGATAGTTAAAGCTAACCGCATCGGCGGCGTGATTACCATTAGAGATTGGTGAGATTAGCTCTCGTGAAGCAGTTTTTGGGCGGTGGATAGAGTGCCGCGACGTTTAGTCGCGGCTATCGCTGGGGAGGAACGTACCGCAGTGAATTGCCGACACGCAGTTGGCGAAGCCAACTGCACGGGGGTGGGGTTAAATTACAGCTACCGAAAGGAGACGGAAAGAAGGGAATACATTCCACGGCCTCACCGGGATACGCTACAATCAGGTTGTCGTTTGGGACGATCTGCACAAAGGAACCGCACGTGAACGACTACGAAAGCGCGATCGAGCGTATCATCCGCGAGGCGATGGAAGAGGGCAAGTTCGACAACCTGCCGGGCAAGGGCAAGCCGCTCAACCTGAGCGGGGAGTCTGATGGCGATATGTGGGCGGCCAACCACCTGCTGAAGAAGCACGGGTTTGCGCCGGAGTGGATCGAGGACCGCAAGGAGATCATGGCGAAGATTGACGAGGCGCGGCGGGCGGCGGCCCGCTCGTGGGCCTGGCGTGAGGCGGCCCTGCAGCGCGGCGAGCGCTTCGACGTGGTTGCGGCGCAGTGGCGCAAGGCGGAGGACCGCTTCCGTGAGGCGGTGGAGGCGATCAACCAGCGCATCCGCGGGCACAACCTCAAGACGCCCGCCAGCCATCTCCAGCTCGACGTGCTGGAAGCGGACCGGGAACTGCGGCGCATCCGGGAGGGGCGCTAGGCGTGGCCCGTGACAGGGGTCTGCGAGAACGGATATAATCCACACAAGCATACCTGACTCGACAGGCAATGAGCGGAGGGCTTAATGACGGAACTTCCGATCAGCCGGGAGGATCGCCAGATTCTGGACCAGTTCAGGCTGCGGAACCCTCTCACCGAGCGGTTCAACTTCGTGCAGAACATGGTGCGGCGGGTGCGCCTCGCGCTCAGACTGATGCGGGATCCGCGCGTCAGCCTGTGGGCAAAGGCCATCCCGGTGGGCATTGTGCTGTACATGGTTTCGCCCCTCGATATCATCCCGGCCCTCGTGACGGGCATTTTCGGCGTGGTGGATGACCTCGTCCTGCTCACCTTCGGGCTGGACCTTTTCTTCAGGCAGGTGCCGGAAGATATCCTGCTGGAGCACGCCCGCGCGATGGGCTTCGGCGGGGAGGGCTGAGGCCAAGCGCCGCCAGGCAGTTGATGGATAAAAAGACCGCCGGGCTGATAACCCGGCGGTCACTGTTTAGCGGGGCTGCGAGACAGCCGGGCAGCGCCCGCTAGAACAGCTTAAGCAGGCTGAAACCGCCGTAGGCGAACAGCGCCGCACCGATGAAGGTCGGGATGGCGGTCGTCCACAGGTAGCGCCACAGCGGCACGCGGTACATCCCGCCGACCACGCTGACGACCTTCGCACCGTAGCCGGGGATCAGCCGGGCGCCTATCAGGAACCACACCGAGTCCACCGGGAGCTTACCAAGCCCAAAGGGCAGATCGTCCCGCTTTTTGGCGAAGTCGGCGGCGTTGTCGATGCCCGCACCGATGAAGTACTCCACCACGGCGGCCAGCGTGTTGCCCGTCCCAGCGATGAGCGTGCCCATCAGCGGGCCGAATACCGCTCCGTTGACCAACGTCAGCGGCTCGGACGGCACCGGCGAGGCTCCCAGCAGGCCATACAGCGCAATGCTCAGCATCGGCCCGGCGATGCCCAGGCTGCTGATCAGGTGCTCCACGGTGTCGATGTGACGGGATACGACGACCATCAGGGCAGCAGATAACCCTAAAACAAGGATGATGGCGCCGACGGTGAGTCGCTTTTTGGCCTGTATCGATAAGTTCATCCGCGTGCTTTTTCTCCAACTAACCAACTAACACTTCCGAACGTGATTGCCGTGCAGTTCTCATCCATCTTTACGCGGCCAGCGGCCCAGAGTTGCGCCGCTGGCGGGCAATCCTGAGTAGCATACTCCAAATTGGGGTCTATGACTATCAACAACGGATCAAAAAGGCCACGAATGATACTCAGATCGAACCGTCTGTATCATTCGTGACCGCACCACGCATCACTGCCAGGGCCGGGCGATCCTGGCAGCGTCTGTGCGGTGATCCGTTTTCCGACCAGTTGAGGGGTGAGAGATGGGAGGGCGGGAGGTTGCCAGAGCGGGAAGTTACGAGAGCAGGTCACCCCCCGCCTAGGCGAAATTGGCCTTCAGCACATTGATCTGGTGGTCCAGCTCGGCGAGCATCCGCACCAGAATGATCTCCTGCATATGCAGGCGCTCGCGCTCGGCGGCAAGCTGGTTGTACTCGTCAACGCTCCGCTGGAACGCCTCGTTCCATTCGCGGTAAAGGGCGAGGCGCTCTTCCTCCGACAGGTTGTCGGAGTCCAGCCTGGAGAGATACTGCTCGTTCAGCGCGTTGTGTTTGGCCTGGTAGCTCTCCATCGACCTGGCGACGGACTGGCTGGCGGCCTGCACTGCGTCCAGATCGGCCATCGTGCGGTCGCGCTTGATCTCGAGCATCGAGAGCTGCGCGGCAAATTGATCGTTTTGTCTAACTTCCACCGTGATAACCCCATCCGCTCATTAATAACCGAACGTTATGGCGTAGTTTTTACCGTATGACTGCCGGGCAGGGCAAAAACTTCCGCCGCCCTCACACCAGCGTCTGCAGAAGCGCTGCCGTCGGGCCGGGGTCGATGACGATGGGCTGCGGAGTGAAGATCAGCACAAAGATAACCAGCATCGCCACGCCGAGCGCCTTGCGCGGGGCGTCCAGCTCGGTGATCTCATCGAGGACCGGCGCGTGCCGCCGCGCGAGGAAGAGGATGAGCAGAATCCACAGCCACCAGCCGCTCCAGCCGAAGGGCAGGTTGGCTATACCGGCGTCGTTCAGCGCCCCGGCGAGCGCCAGCACCGCAAGCACGCCGATGATGGGCCAGCGCAGCATCTGCGCCCGGTGCCCGAACAGGCCGTACACCACGTGACCGCCGTCCAACTGGCCGACCGGGATCAGGTTCAGCATCGTGACGAGGAAGCCCGCCCAGGCGGCAAAGGCGACCGGGTGAACCCATACGTCAAGGTCGCCGCTGGGGAGCACCTGCCCGAACACGAGGTACTTCAGCGCCATGTAGGCGAGCGATTGGCCCTCCTGAAAGAAGATGGTGTTGTCGCGGATAGGCTCCGGTACCTGCTCAAGGAACATCTCCCGCGTGCCGACCTCCGAGAGCGACAGGCCGATGAGCATCACCGGCACGGCGACGATCAGCCCGGCGAGCGGCCCGGCGATGCCGATATCGAACTGGATCCGGCGGTTGGGGGCAGGCTCGCGCATGGCGATCACCGCGCCCATCGTGCCGAGGATGTTGATCGGCAGGGGGATGAAGAACGGCAGCGTCACGTCCACGTTGTGACGGCGAGCCATGATGTAGTGGCCCATCTCGTGCGCGCCGAGGATGCCGAGCAGCGCCAGTGTGTACAGCGCGCCGGTCAGCAGCGCCTCTCGCAGTTCGGCGGGGGTGGGCATAAGCTCGGCGGCGGGGCCGGTCGCCGGGACGCCGAACACCTGCACCGCGATCACGTCGATCACCGAGACGTAAAGCTCCTGCTGCACGCCGATGTAGAACACGCTCAGAATGGTGGCGATGAGCAGGCCGATGTTCAGCCAGGGGATCGAACGCTCGCGGCCCCGGTACACGCCGGGGAGGGCGCGAATCACTTCGAGACCGTCCTCGCGGCGGAGTTGCGGCGTGTACCCCGCTGCCTCGAACTGCGGGCGCAGGGTGGCGAAGGCCTGCTCGGCGGGCACCAGGAGGCGTCCGCGAAAGCGAAGCGGCTGCTCCCGCGTGGGCGGGGTGATGTCCTCGATATTCATCACGGCGGCAACTGCCCGGCGCAGGTCGCCATCATAGTCGGGGCGAGGTGTCGGGAACGGGGCAGTGCGCTGCTCCGCGAAGTCTTCTTCTTCAAAAGGCCAGTTGCGTGGTGACTCGTTACTCATCAATGCTCCTTCGCTGCCGGTGACAGCAAGCTACCCCTAGATTGTATCGCATTGTGGCGGGGGTTCAGCCTGAGCGGGGGAGGGGGAGCACAAACAGCGCCGCGACTGAACGTCGTGGCTATTGGTGTCGCCGACGTGTGTAGGGGCGGCTCTGACAGCCGCCCCTACGGGTAGATATCAGATCGTGATCAATCGTTGCGAGCGGCGGGGTGCAGCCCCTACCGCAGCGAGAGCGCGTCCTCGATGGGCTGGCCGTTGAGCGTCACCACGACGGCATCGACCGTATCGAACTGGGTGGCGGTCGCTTCGATCTGCGCGAGGACGCGCGGGTTATCGCACACGCCGCCGAGCAGCAGGTCGCCACGGAGCGCGATTGTCGCCGTGCCATTGTCGATGCTCACGCGCTCGATCGTCAGGTTGGACTGCGCAAAGACGTTGTACAGCCCCAGCGGCTCGTAGAGCGACGGGTCAAGCGTGAAAAGCGCCCCCAGAGCGGACTGGAGCGGCGCGCCAGGTGTCGCGGCGGGCTGCTCGATGGCGACGAGGCTGTCACCGCAGCCGAAGCCGCCTTCGGTCTCCGGCGCTACCAGATAGACCTGCACTACGCTACCGACCGCCTGCGCCTGCGGCGCAAGCCCCCCCTGCGCGCCGCCGGTGATCGTCTCCAGCGGCTCGCCGTTAATGGTGATCTCCACCTCGTTCACGTCGTCGAACTGGAGCGCGGTCTGCTCAAGCTGCGTGCGGAAGCGGGGCAGGTCGCACTCGCCCGCGATCTCCACGTGCCCCTCGAACGCGATGCGGGCCACGCCGTCGCCGCTCACCTCCGCGCTGCGCAGCCGCAGTTCGGACTGGTACAGCGAGTTGTAAAGCTGCGTCCGCCCGTAGAACTCGCTCTGGACGCCTGCTAGCTGCTGCATGGCGTCGGTCAGAGGCTCGAGCGTCGGGTCCAGGTGGAGCAGGACGGGCATCAGGCTGTCGTTGCAGCCGAAGAGGCGGCCCAGCCTGCCCGCGTCGTCACGCAGCACCATGTACATGAACACCTCTTCGACCGTGCCCGGTCCGCCGGGGGTGGGCGCCTGCACCGGATCGCCCGCGATCACCGCATTGAGCGGCTCGCCGTTGATCAGGAATTCGACGCCCGGCACGTCGTCAAACTGGAGCGCGGTCTGCTCAAGCTGGGCGCGGATGCGCGGCGAGTCGCAGGTGCCGCCCAGCACCAGATCGCCCTCAAGCGCAATGATGGTGCGGTCCGGTTCCATCTGAATGCCTGCCACGGTCAGATCGGACTGGTACAGGGCGTTGTACAGCCCCGACTGCCCGTAGAACTCCTCATCGATGGCGAGTAGCGCGCTCAGCGCCGCCTCAAGCGGTGGGAGGGATGGATCCAGTTCGACCTCGACGGGCACGAGGGCATCCCCGCAGCCGATGCTCTCGCCCTCCTCGCCGCCCGCTTCCAGCGCGATGAGGTAAAGCCGTGCGGTATCGCCCTCGTCGGCAGGCGCATCGGTGGCCTCAGGCTCGGCGGTTGGCTCGGTCGTGACTGTGGCCTGCTCCTCGGTGACCGCCGGCGCGGATGTGTCGGTCGCCGCTTCCTGAGGCTCCACGGTGACGACGGGGGTATCCGCGGCGGGCGTCTCGACTGCGCCCGGCCCGGCGGTGCATCCGACCGCTACAAGCAGCGCGAGGCCAATCAGCGCCGCGATAGACAGATTGCGTTTCACGGGGCGTCCTCCTCCTCTCAAGCCCGGACCTCATGCCTGCCAGCCCGGGCGGCGTGTGGTAGAGCAATCCCGGCGGATGTCACCGCCAGGGCGATTATCACCTTTATTGTATAACGAAGACGCTTCCGTGCATGTTCCGCCTGGGGATTTGTGCTGGTTGGGACCTCTCCATGCAAGCCGCCGGCTTACAAGCTGGCGATACGACAGTTTTGCAAAGGTGCATTAATCAGCGCCCAGCCCCTTCCCCGTGTGAGGATCTGTGTGTGTCGGCTGCCGCTGGAACCCCCACCCAACCTCCCCCTTGCAAGGGGGAGGAGGTGATCCGAAGGATCACTCGTGGCATTTTTGGCAGCCATTTGGCAGACAGGGTAAAAAGGCGAAGCGATCAAACCAGGCAGGCGTAGGCCGCCGCCGGGCAAGCCATCACCACGCGGGGCGGGGAAACCGCCCGAACGGGTAGTGGTCGGGTCCAGAGCGGCGCGATATACTGTCCGGCATGATGCGACTGTTAAAGAATTTGTCCTCAACACGAAAGCTATCGCATCTCGCTGTCGTGGTATTGCTGTCGCTGGGGCTCACGGCATGCGGGGTGATCGCACTGCCGTTTGGCCCGCGGCAGAGCAGCGCGGATATTGCCGCCGGTGTATCGGATGGGAGCGGGCTCGCGCGGGTGGAAACCTCAGCGGGCGTGATCGACTTCCAGGTAACATCGGGGCTGACGGGCGAGCGCCTGGAAGGTATCCGGGTGCGCGTCGCGGTGGTCGGCAATACGCGCCTGCTGCTCGCAGAAGACCCGACACGGAACCATCTTCCGGTCGCCGTGCCTGTGACGGGCGAGGCGACGGTGCGGCGGCTGGTCATGCCGCCCCTCTCCGATACCGGCTATAACCTCACGTCGGCGATCGGCACGCTGAACCTGCGCGACCTGACGAAGCTCGACACGACGCTTGACGAGGCGGCCATCCGCGACCGGCTCAACCGGGGGCCGAACGAGGCTGTGCTGCTTTATATGTACAACCCGGCCCGCCCGCTTGCGCTGACCAACGCCGCGCTGGAAGTCTACTCGACACCGTTCCCCAATGTGAGCGTGCTGCGCGCGCCGGGCGAGCCGCCCGACGCCGAACTGGCGCTGGTCGTCGCCTCGCTGGAGCACGCTGCATACGAGACCTGGTCGAACCGCAACATCGACCGCTACCTGGCGGGGCGCATCGGGCAGCCGGGGGGAACCGACCTGCGTGGCGACCTCGCCTTCCGCTGGTCGTACCCGGTTTACGACGTATTCCCTGACGACGAACCGCTTGAGGCGGGCGAAGAGGAGACGGTGACGCTGCGCATTAACTGGCGCTCGCAGAACCCCGACCCGCCGCCGCCCTGGAGTTTCCTCGTCAGCGTGGACAGTGAGCACCTGACGGTCCAGCCGGAGGCGTTCCAACTGGGGCCGGACTCGCCGCCCGCCGAGGTGCAGGTCAGCATCAACCGCGAGGGGCTTGCGGCAGGCGAGTACGATGCGACGCTGTTCATCCAGCCGTACAGCGAGGCGTTCGGCATGATCGAGCAGGGCTTCGAGCGCCGCATGACCTTCACCGTGGGGCAGGCGGAGCCGACGCCAACGCCTGGCCCGCAGCTTGAGGCGCTGTCCATCGAGCCGGAGGAGGTGCGCGTCGGTCAGGAGATGACCGTCACGGCGTCGGGCTTTGAGCCGGGCGAGCCGGTGCTGTTTGAGTTCATCGGCCCGGAGCACGCCATCCGCGACACGCTCCAGCTTGCGGACGATCAGGGCAACTTCACCTACCTGGTGGACCTCAGCCCGGTGCCTCCCGGCGAGTACATGCTGCGCGTAACCGGCTCGCAGAGCGGCGTCTCCGGCGAGCAGACGGTGCGGGTCGGCGAGGAAATCCCCGATGCGATAGTCCGCTCCGAGGAGCTTAACCTGCGCACCGGGCCGGGCTACGACTACCCGGCGATCGACGTGCTGGTGAAGGGGGACGAGCTGACCGTGGTCGCCGTCAACTGGGACGACACATGGCTGGAGGTCCAGACGAAAACGGGCCGCCAGGGCTGGGTGGTTGCCGATCTGGTCGAGCTGAACATCAGCCTGGAGAACGTGCCCTGGAACTCGAAGTTCCCCAACCCGGACCTGTAGCGAGAATCCATGCTAATCTACGACAGGGTGGGCTGCGTTGCCCACCCTGTTTTTGATCCCCTTCGTCGCTGTCTGTGCTGCTGTGCTAGAATAAATCATTATGGAATGTCGCCGGACTGGAGGAGCAGGCAATGGGCAAGGTCATCCTGTACATCGCCACCAGCCTCGACGGTTACATCGCGCGGGCGGATGGCGCTATCGACTGGCTGAACAAGTACGAGGGGGGCGGTGAGGACTACGGCTACGCCGAGTTCATTAAGAACGTCGGCAGCGTGATCGTCGGCGGCAAGACCTACCGGCAGGTGCTGGGCTTCGATGACGGCTGGTCGATGCCGCGCGTCGAGACGGTCGTGATCACGCGGCAGGAGCTTGACGCCCCACCCGGCGCGCCCGTCCGGGCTTATTCCGGCGACATGAAGGCGCTTGTGGACGAACTGAAGGGCAGGTCTGACAAGGACATCTGGCTGATGGGCGGCGGCGAGATCATTGCGCTGTTCGTCCGCGACCGGCTGATCGATGAGTACATGGTATTTGTCGTGCCGGTGCTGCTGGGCGAG
This sequence comes from Anaerolineales bacterium UBA3940, assembly GCA_002385675.1. Classification (GTDB taxonomy): domain Bacteria; phylum Chloroflexota; class Anaerolineae; order Aggregatilineales; family UBA3940; genus UBA3940. Next base: position 12,312 of record DGDY01000072.1, read on the forward strand.
GGTATCCCGCTGTTCCCGCCGGGCGCGCACGAGGACATGACACTGAAGGTCATCGACGTGCACCGCTATAACGACGGTATGGTGAAACTGCACTACGAGTGCTGCGCCTGAACCCCCGCGAGCGGCTCCTTCGCCGGGTCGCCGCATCCCTGCGCGTGGCTCGGTGTTATTGCCAGTGTGCCGATACAGGTTTGTCCTCTCTTGACGGTCGATCTCGCGGGGATATACTCGAAAGTATCCCACTACCACAATCCATCGCTAGTTAAACGAGGAAGCACCACTGTGACGACGCTTGAAAAGTCCGCGACGTTCAACCACGTCGAGATGTTGCGGCTGGTTAGCCGCACATTTGCGCTCTCGATCGAGTTCCTGCCCGGTATGCTGCGGGACGCGATCACCTTTGCCTATCTTGCCTTCCGCGTGTCGGATTTCCTTGAAGACAACGAGGAAATGCCGCCGGAGCGTAAGGTCGAACTGCTGCACCTGTGGGAACGCATTCTCGGTGGTGAGGTTGACGCGGACGAACTGACCGCGCGCCTGGCGGATGTGGACGACAGCGACCCGGAAGCCGCCGTTGCGAAGCACGCCGACGAAGTGCTGGCGGCCATCCGCCGCCTGCCCGAGGACCTGCACGCCTACATCATCGAGGAGGCGAGGGAGTCGGCGCGGGGCATGGCCCGCTGGCAGATGCGCGGGCCTGTCGTGAAGGATGAGGACGACCTCGATGATTACATGTTCGAGGTGGCGGGGCGCGTGGGCCACATGCTAACGCGCATTTTCGCGTGGCACTACGCGCCACTGCGCGGGCTGATGGACGACCTCATGCCGCTGGCGCGGGAGTTCGGGCTGGCGCTGCAAACCGTGAACGTGATCCGCGGGCTGGCGAAGGACTACCAGCGGGGCTGGATCTTCGTGCCGGAGAGCTTCTGCGCGCGCGTCGGGCTGAAGCCGCCCGACCTGTTTAAGCCGGAGAACCTTGAGAAGTCGCTGGCGGTTGTCGATATGCTGGCGGATAAGGCCGAAGGGCATCTGCGGGCGGGGCTGGCGTACATCAAGCGCATCCCCCGGCGGTTCCACCGCATCCGGCTGGCGTGCATGTGGCCGCTCTTCTTCGCGGTGCGCACGCTGGCGATCAGCCGCAACAACGCGCGGGTGCTGCGCGACGAGGCGAAGATCTCCCGGCAGGAGGTCGAGCAGATCGTGCAGGAGACGCGGGCGCGGGGCTGGTCGAACCGCTGGCTGGACGAGTACTACGAGCGGCTGAGCCGCGTCTAGCTGCAACGTAAGGCAGGGGCGATAACAGAACCGCTGGCGGTGAGACGATGAACACCTACATAGTCCTTCTGCGCGGCATCAATGTCGGCGGCAAGAATAAAATACCCATGGCGGACTTGAGAAAATGCCTGGAAGAACACGGCTTTTCTAACGTCACAACATACATTGCCAGCGGGAACGTGATCTTGCAGTCCGACAAAGGCCCGGATGAAATAAGAGCCCGGATCGAAGCGGCCCTGCCGGAGTGTTTTCAGCTTGACAGCGAGTTGATCAAAGCTCTGGTGCTATCTCGCGAGCAGTTGCAGGCCGTCATCGACAACAAGCCCGAAGGCTTCGGCGAGCAGCCGGAGATGTATCACAGCGATGCCATCTTTCTGATGGATATTGATGCGGACAGCGCGATGTCCGCCTTCAAGCCTCGCGAGGGGGTCGACAAAGTCTGGCCGGGGGATGGTGTGATCTATTCACAGCGCGTCAGCGCACTGCGTACCAAAAGCCGGCTTTCCCGGATCGCCTCAACACCGTTCTACAAGTCCATGACCATCCGCAGTTGGAGCACCACCGTGAAACTGCTGGAACTGCTGGAAAAGATCGATGAGGGTCGGGCAGGGTAGGTGGTGGATTAACGCGTATCGGCCCGGGTGGGCTGCATGGTAGGGGCGGGTGTTGCGCGACGTGTGTCGCACAACGCGCATGTTGCGCTCCTACGACCGTTGGCCTTCCGAAAATGACGGTAGGGGCGGGTCGTGATGCGCGATGCTCCGCATCGACCGCATCAATAGACCCGC
>DGDY01000072.1:14539-24286 GCA_002385675.1 Anaerolineales bacterium UBA3940
ATCGACCGCATCAATAGACCCGCCCCTACAGATGTCTGGGGGTCTTGCGAGTCTACTGCTCCCTGACGATCTGCAGCGCCTTGAAGTCCTCGACCTGGCTCTGGATGGCCTTCTCGGTTGGCAGGCGCTCGATGCTGGACGCGCCGAAGAAGCCGACGATCCCCGGCATGCGCTGAAGCGCCTTGCCGACGTTCTCCGGCCAGTCGAACGGCCCGCCATGGCAGATCACAAGCTGGTTCGGGTTGATGGACCAGGCCGCCTCGGCCATCTCCATCACCTTGTCGATAGCCTCATCCAGCGTGAAGGCGACCCCCGCGCCAATGCTGCCCGCCGTCGTCAGCCCGACGTGCGCGACGAGCAGGTCGCAGCCCGCCTGGACCATCGCCTTGGCCTCGTCCGGCGTAAAGACGTACGGCGTCGTGAACATGTCCATCTCGTGGGCGAGGGCGATCATCTCGACCTCTTTGTCGAAGCCCATGCCGGTGGCCTCGATGTTCTCGCGGAACGTGCCGTCGAACAGGCCGACCGTCGGGAAGTTCTGCACGCCGGAGAAGCCCATCTCCTTGAGTTGCTTGAGGAACACCGGCATCAGGCGGAAGGGGTCGGTGCCGCAGACGCCCGCCTGCACCGGCGTGTTCTGCACGACGGGCAGCACTTCGGCGGCCATCTCGACCACAATACCGTTGGCGTCGCCGTAGGGCAGCAGCCCGGCCAGCGACCCCCGCCCGGCCATGCGGTAGCGCCCCGAGTTGTAGATGATGATGATGTCCGCGCCGCCGCGCTCGGCGAACTTGGCGGAGATGCCCGTCCCGGCGCCGCAGCCGACGATGGGCTTGCCGGCCTCGATCTGCGCGTGCAGCCGCCGGAGAATCTCATCACGCGGGATGCCTACTCGTGCCATGTTGTGTTTGCCTCCTGTTGAGTGAATAACGGTTTATGATAGGCTGTCAAAAACCCCCACCCCCGCCAGTGGGAAGGGCAGGAGAGGGGTTAAAATACGGGCGATGCTCTACCCCTGCATCAGTTCCAGCAGCACTTCGACGCACTTGCTGGAGAACTCTGGGTCGTTGATGTTGGCGTCTACCTCGTAGACCGGGATGCCCTCGCGCAGGTTGTTCTTGATCGTGTCGTAGCACGCCTGATCGGCCTCCGGGTCCCAGAACGGGCCGCCGGGGCTGTCAAGCTGCGAGACGCCCTTCAGCGGCAGCAGGATGGCAACCGGGCCCTTCGACTCGTTCGCCGCCGCGGCGATCATCTCGCCCATCTGGCGGTTCTCCTCGACGTTGGTGCGCATCAGCGTGACGTTGGGGTTCCACTCGTACAGGTTGCGGTCGCGGTACTTCTCCGGCACGGTGTCGATGCCCCAGAAGTTTGCCATATCCACGCAGCCGGGCACGATGATGGTGGGGATGCCCGCCCGCGCCGCTGGCTTGAGGCGATCCGGCCCGGCGCTGAGCACACCGCCGCACACGTAGTCGGCCAGTTCGGTGGTCGTGAGGTCGAAGCTGGCGGTGATGAAGCCTGCTTCGATCAGGCTCTCCATCGTGCGGCCCCCGGTGCCGGTCGAGTGGAAGACGAGCACCTCGTAGCCCTGCGCTTCGAGCAGCTCGCGGGCGTGGTTGACAGCCTGGGTGGTGTTGCCGAACATGCTCGCCGTGATGAGCGGCTTCTCCTCGGCGGGGGCCTCGTACTCCTGCTCGACCATCCCGGCGATGGCCCCGGCGGCGTTGGCGTAGATCTGGCGGCTGATGGAGTTCAGCCCGGCAACGTCCACAATCGAGGGCATCATGGTGATGTCCTTCGCGCCGACGTAGGCGGCGACATCACCGCCCGCCACGGTCGAAAGCATCAGCTTGGGCACGCCGACCGGAAGCTCGCGCATGGCGGTGGTGGCAACGGACGTGCCGCCGCTGCCCGCCATCGCAAAGATGCCGCCCAGCCGCCCCTGCTCGTACAGGTCGGTCACCACTTTGGCGAGGCCGTTCGCCATTGTGCGCATAGCGAAGGTCTTATCCTGCTTCTCGCGCAGTTCGGCGATGCTGCTGCCGCCCGCGCGGGCGACCTCGTCGTTGCTGATGTCCGGCGTGAAGGACGGCTCGCCGACCACGCCAAAGTCCACGACGATGGTCTCCAGCCCTCGCTCGCGGATCAGGTCGCGCACGAACTGGTATTCCGGTCCTTTGGTATCGAGGGCGCCGACGATGACAACAGGTTTGGGCATAGGTTGCCTCCTTGTGGGATTGATCGAGCGGTTAAAGCCAGCAGCCGTGCGGCTGCACCAGTTGGGGTTGTGCACGTTTCTATGATAAGGGATTTTTGGGGCAGGTGGCTAGGGGGATAACGGGGCTAGAGCGGCGAGACGTGTGGCATAGGCCGCTGGAACCCCCACCATGCAAGCTTCCGCTTGCCCCTCCCCCTTGCAAGGGGGAGGGGGTGAGGTTTGCACAGCGAACCTCGCCGGAGGGGGTTCGACGGGAAAAGTCATTCAGACCCGACATCCCAGATGATCACCGTGCCGTCGTCGGAGCCGGAGGCCAGGCGCGTGCCGCCCGGCTCCCAGCTTACGCTGTCCGCGCTGCCGGTGTGCCCGACGAGCACTCGGCCCGCCTCGACGTCCGTCGCGCTGATCCGCCACAGGCGCACGGTTCTATCCAGCCCGGCGGAGGCCAGCACCGTGCTGCTCGGGCTGAAGGCCAGGCTGCGCACCGGCGCGCGATGCCCGCCGAGCGCCGCGACCATCTCCCCGGTGGCAAGCTCCCACACGAGCACGAACGTATCGCCGGAACCGGCGGCGAGGTACGCGCCGTCGGGAGAGAAGGCGAGGCTGCTCACCCAGTCCATGTGGCCGGGAAGCTCGTCAAACGGGTCGGCGTCGGGCTCGGCGTCGGCTTCCCACAGCAGGACGTTCCCGCCGCTCGTCCCGGCGGCAAGCGTCTGGCCGTCCGGGGAGAAGGCCACGCTCCACACGCCCTGATCGTAGCCGCGAAGCTCGTTAAGCGGCTCGCCGCTGCGGGCATCCCACAGGCGGACGGTGTCGTCTAGGGAGCCTGCGGAGGCGATCCGCGAGCCATCGGGCGACCACGCCAGCGCGGCAATGCTGTGCGTGTGCCCGGTGAGAGTCAGGAGCGCCCTGCCGGTGCGCACGTCCCAGACGATGGCCTCATGATCGCTCCCGCCGGAGGCTAGGCGGCGGCTGTCCGGCGACCAGGCGAGCGTCTGTACAAGCCCCTCATGGCCTTCAAGAATCTGGAGCGGCTCGCCGGAATCGGTATCCCAGATAAAAACGCGCCGCCCCAGCCCGGACGCCAGCCGCGAGCCGTCCGGCGACCACGCGACGGTCAGTGCGCGCTGGCCCTGCGGCGCATGCCCCGCCAGCCGCTCGACCGGCGCGCTGCCGATCTGCGCCTGCTCAAGGTCCCACACGGCAAGCTGCCCGTCCTGCGTGACCTCGGCCAGCCGTGTGGCATCCGGCGACCAGGCCGCAACACCTGGCTCCCCGGCGATGCCCTCGAAGGTCTGCGACGGGCTGGCGCTTGACGCGTCCCAGGTGGCGATGGTGCCCGCCTCGGAGATGGAGCCGAAGGTCGTGCCATCGGCGGTGTACGTCACGGCGAGGATCGGGCTTGCGCCCGCCTCAAGCACGTGCCGCGCCTGCGCCTGGATGGTGTCCCAGACGATCACCCGTCCGTCGCGCGCGCCGGAGAGCAGCGTCGTACCGTCTGGCGCCCAGTCGAGGCTCGCTACCGTTGCGCTGTGACCTTCCAGCGTGCCGAGCGACTGTGCGGTGCGCGCCTCCCACAGCGTGATCAGGCCGCTGTGATCGCCGGTGGCCAGGATCGCGCCGTTGGGGCTGTAGGACATTACCGAGGGGACCGCGCCAAGCTGCGGCAACTCGCCGATGACCTCGTAACCCCCGGCCTGCTCGAAGCCGACAACGATAACCTGCCGGTTGTCGTAGCCGAGTGCCAGCCGCACCGAACCATCATCGGCGGTGGGGGACCACGCGAGCGCGTCCACACCCCCGCTCTGCTCGTCTGTCAGGTCAAGGGTGATGGTGGTCTGGCCGCTGGCCGGGTTGACCAGCAGGGCCGTGCCGTTCTCCAGCCCGGCGGCGAGCAGCGCCCCGTCGGGCGAGAAGGCGGCGCTCAGGACGGGGGCGGGCGTCGGGAGGCTCCACAGCGTATCGAGCGACGCGACATCGTAGAGGTACAGCCCGACTTCGCCGCCTGCCGCCAGCGTCGAGGCGTCGGGCGAGAAGGCGAGCGCGTTCAGCGCACCCTTGCCCAGCCGGGCATCGCCGCCCTCGGGGGGCGGGCCGATGTAGGAGGTCCGCACGACCTCGGCTTCCGGCAGGCCGGTGCAGCCCGGCAGCAGCAGCGCCGCTACCACGGCGAGCGCGAGCAGGCAGAACACCCGCGCCGGGCGTGGTCGTTGGGTAGGGTTGGACGTTGCAGCCATAAGCACCTCCGGGCCGGTCACACAATCGCGTCATACACGGATTGTAGCGCGCGGGCGGCGGGTGTGGGGCTAGATGTCGAGGATGAGCATCACGCCGGTGATCGCCAGCAGCACGACGATGATCTTCTCGAACGTCTCGCGGTCCACCTTCGTCGCCGCCCACTTGCCGACCCACACGCCGAGCGGCACGAGCGGAGCCAGCCACGCGACCTGCCACATCAGGTTCACGTCGAACAGGCCGGCAAAGAAGTAGTACGGGACCTTGATCCAGTTCAGGATGAAGAAGAACAGCGCCGAGGTCGCGATGAACACACGGGGCGTGACCTCCTGCAGCAGCAGGTAGATGCTGACGGGCGGCCCGCCGATGTGCGCCAGCGACGACGAGAAGCCGGTGATCGTCCCGCCGACCAGCCCGTGCCAGTCCCGCCCCTGGTAGCTGTTGGCGGCAAGCAGGCGATCCTCAACGAGCTTATAGGCGACGAACAGCAGGACGATCACGCCGAGGGCCATACGCAACACGTCGGTTGGCGCGCTGGTGATGAAGAACGTGCCGATGGTCACACCGACGACCGCGCCGGGGAGCAGCAGCAGGATGAAGCGGCGCTCCCAGTGACGCCAGTGCAGCGCAACAGCGAAGATGTCCGCAAGCATCAGGATGGGCAGCACCAGGCCGATGACCTTTTCGGCGGGCATGACGAGCGCCATCAGCGGCGTGGCCAGCGCGCCCGCGGCTCCACCCAGCCCGCCCTTCGACAGCCCCACGAGGAAGGCGACGGCGGCAGCGACGACAATGAAGATGGGTGTGAGTTCGATCATCGGCTGTTGTGCGGCTCCTTTTGTGGTGGTGATATTGTTATGACTCCGCCGCGACATGAGTCGCGCAACGCGCATGCTGCGCCCCATGATTGTCAATTTATGACCATCTGCTCGTTACAGCCCGGCCCAGCGTGCAGTTGGCGTAGCCAACTGCCAGCGAGAAATCGCACAGCGATTTCTCTACACCCCCTCTGACAGTGGTTGCCTTGCAACCTGTGCCATCCTCCCCCTGTTAGGGGGCAGTGCCCCGAAGGGGCGAAGGGGGTGGCAGGTCGGCCACAACACTCCGTGCCAATGTTTTCCACCCGCTGAACTTGACAGCGATGGGGCGCGCGTTGCATGACGTGAGTCACGCAACACGTATGCTGCGCCCCTACAACCGGGTTCACAGCAGCCCGGCTTTATCCTCCCCAAGTATCCGCGCAGCGGATGCCGCTTCTCACACCAGCATCCCCAGGCCGAGGGCGTGCAGGCGCTCGGCGGTGGGGATGCCGTTGGCGTCCCACCCCATGAGCCGGTAAAACTCGTCGAGCATGGGCTCCAGTGGAACGGTGTGGCCGTCGGCGGGGCCGCCCACCACTGGCTGAGTCAGGCTGCGGGCGGGCAGCGTGTCGTCGGCGCGGGTGAAGCCCTCGCGCACGTTGAACAGCCGCGCCAGCGTCGAGATGCGCTCGCCTACGCGCTCCAGGTCGCGCGCGGCGGGGTAGTCGAACCCGGTCGCGGCGGTGACGCACTGCCACAGCTCCTTGAGCGACATCCCGTAGTTGGGGAAGATGCACAGGCAGGCGCTGTCCCAGGCGGCTTTGTTGGCCTGATGGTCGAGGAACAGCCGTGCCTTGCCCTCCGTCGAGAGGGGATCCGCCAGCCCGCTGAACAACTCGCCGAGCGGTGCGCCGCGCAGGTGGCACGCGCCGCGCTCGGAGACGGCGTAGGCGAGCGCCGTGCCCTTCGCTGCGCTGGGGTGGTAGCCGGGCATCTCCAGCCCCTTGACGTGCATGGCGAACCCCTCCGAGCCGGGGTAGCGGCGGGAGATGGCGGCCACGCCCTGCGCCAGCCACTCGCCGCAGCCCTCGACACGCCCCATCTTGCCGACGAGCGCCAGCGCTGCGTCTGCATCACCGAAGCGCGGCGCGATGCCGTCCAGATCGGCGGCAGACACCAGCCCGCGCTCGTAAAGCTCCATCACAAAGCCGACGATGTTGCCCGTGCTGATCGTGTCCATGCCGTACTCGTCGCACAGCGCGTTCAGGCGGATCACCGCCTCGCGCTCGCCGATGGCGCAGTTCGGGCCGAACGCGAAGATCGTCTCATACTCCGGCCCTTCGATCACCGTGCCGTCGTCCAGCGGCTTGGTCCACTTGCCGCAGGCGATGGGGCAGCCAAAGCAGGCGTAGTTCTTGCCCCAGCTATGCTCGCGGAAGGCCGCGCCGGAGATCGCCTCCGCGCCCTCGAACTGCCCGTGCTGGAAGTTGCGGGTGGGCAGCGCGCCCATCACGTTGATCAGCTCGACGATGTTGGCCGTGCCCTCCCGCGTGAGCAGTGTGGTATCGCTGGACATCCGCACGGCGCGGAAGGCCAACTGGAGCGCGCGCTCGTAGGCGGGCTTGTCGTAGACCTGCACGCTGCGCGTGCCGCGTGTGACGATGGCCTTGAGCCGCTTGCTGCCCATCACCGCGCCGACGCCGCCCCGCGCCAGCGCCCGCGTCTCGTTGAAGATGCCCGCGATGTTGCGCTGCGCCTCGCCCGGCGGCCCGATGACCAGCGACTGCCACTCCCGTCCGAACTCGTCCCACAGCCGCTCGGTCGCCTCGGTGACGGTCGTGCCCCACAGGTGCCCGGCGGGGCGCAGTTCGACGCGGTCGTCGTCTATGACGAGCATGACCGGCTCGGCGGCAGCGCCCGTCACGACGAGGGCGTCGTAACCTGCGTACTTGAGCATCTGGCCCCAGTACCCGCCGCAGTACGTGTCGAGGTACGCACCGGTGGCGGGGCTGCGCGTCGTGCAGCCGAAGCGCCCGGCGGTCGGGGCGGTCGTGCCGGTCAGCGGGCCGTTGTGGAAGATCAGGTGGTTGCCCGGCCTGAGCGGGTCAGTGCCGGGGGCTTGCTCCGTGTAGAGCAGCCACGCGCCCAGCCCCTTGCCGCCGAGCAGGAGCGGCATCATGCCCTCCGGTAGCGGCGTGGTGGTGATGCTGCCGGTGGTCAGGTCAACGCGCAGGATGCGGTCGCAGTACGCTCGTCGGGTCAGGTCCATAAGAATAGGTCCACGAATGACACGAATGAACACGAATGGTTTTTGTCCACAGATGGCACAGATAACACAGAAAAAATATCTGTGAAATCTGTGTCATCTGTGGACTCTCACGGCGCAAAGCGCGGGCGGTCGGCGACGTAGATCGCGCCGGTCGGGCAGACGCGGGCGCATTCCGGATCGCCGCCGCACAGGTCGCAGATCGTCGGAACCCAGCCCTCGGTTGCACCCGGCGCGAACTCGACGCCGTGCTCGCCCTTGATAATCACCTGCGTCGGGCAGATCTCCACGCACTTGGCGCAGTTGTTGCAGCGCTCGGGCAGCAGCTCGACCGCGCCGGTCTGCGGGTGCCAGCGCAGCGCGTCCTCCGGGCACACGTCGATGCACTTCCGGCACAGCGTGCAGAACATCACCCGGTGGTCGCCCGGCCTGCGCCCCGGTTCGATGCGCAGCCGCGCCGCGTGGTTGCCATAGCCGCCGTCGTCGTGGCTGGCAACGCAGGCTGTGACGCACAGGTTGCAGCCGGTGCAGGCGGCAGGGCGGGCCTTCAGCCGCAGGAAGTCCCACTTCTCGCCGCGCAGGGCGTCGTCTACCGTCCAGCCCCGGTGCGCGATGCCCGTCAACTGCTCGATCATGTGTGCGGGGTTTGGCGAGCGGGTCACGTTGCGGCCCATCAGGCAGCCCGCCGCGCCCGCCTCCTGTGCCTCGGCGTAAAGCTCCAGCGCGTCGCGCTCGTTGTCGGAGCGCGCGCCGCCGAGCACCAGCACCGGCACGCCCGCCACTTCGATCAGGTGGCGGAAGGACTCGACATCGCCGGTGTAGGGGATCTTCAGCGCGTCCGCGCCGATCTCAACCGCCATGCGCGCGCCGAGCGTGAGGATCTCGACGGTGTTCGCGCCGGTGACCTGCCCACCCACGGCGAGCGGCTCGATGATGCACGGCAGCCCGGCGCGCTGGCACTCGCGCACGAAGCGGGCGTTTACCTCGATGCCCGCCGCCTCGACGCGGTCGCTGTAGCCGAGGAACAGGTAGATGGTGATGGCCGTCGCGCCGAGCGCAAGCGCCTGCTCGGCGGTGATGATCTTCTCGTGCCACAGCAGCCGCTGCGGGACGGCGTTGGCGGTGTTGGCGTTGCCGAGCCGGGGCATGTTCATCCAGTCGGCGCGGACGATCAGCGCCGGGCCATCCCGCCCCTGAAAGAGCGGCGCGAGCCGCCCCGCCATGCCGGGGCTGAGCAGGATGCCATCCACCCCGCCCGCGATGACGGACTCAACGATCTGGCGGATGTTGACGACGTTGGTGGTCACGTCGCTCATGTAGCCGTGGTCGGCGGCCACACAGATGGCGCGGCCATCCCCGTGGCGGTTGAATAGCCGGTCAAGCCGGGCCTGGAGTCCGCTTGGCATGGCTGTCCCCCTCACGCCTGTGCCCCGGCGGGCGCATGCAATTGCTCGCCGAGGGCCGAGAGTGCCCCCGCCGGGTCGGGCCGGGCAAAGACCTCCGCACCGAGCCACAGCCCGGCAGCGCCCGCGTCGAGCGCCGCCTGCACGTCGTCATCAGAGGCGACCTTGACCCATACCGGCGTCTCGCCTGCCATCTTGAGGATCGTGCTGAAGGAGTCCGTGCCGGGCCAGGGCACGGCGACGCCGTCTGCGCCGCCCTCCAGCGCGTACGACACGCCCAGTTCGACCGCCTTGCTGTAGAGCACGACGCGCGGCCCGGTCGGGCGCACGTCCACGAGGAGCGGTATCCCGGCCTGGCTGCCCTCCAGCGCAAGCTGGACGGTGGCGCGAAGGCAGGCCGCCTCGACGTGCTCCTCGTAGCCGAGCAGGAAGTCGAGCACGAGCGCGCTCACGCCGAGGTCGAGCGCGTCGGCGGGTGAGAGCAGGGGGATGAGGTTGATCTCGGCGGGCGGCAGCACGAAGTCGTCGCCGCGCAGGGCGTTCGTCCAGGTCGCGCGGGCGAGCAGGGCAGCATCGGCGCGGGTACGGTCGGCGAGGCGGCGGGCCTGGCCGGGGCTCACGACGACGCCATCGACGAGCGGCAGCACGGGCCGCACCGCCGCCTCGAAGCGCTCCAGCCCCGGCAGCGGCCCCAGCGACAGCCCGGCGCTCGCATCGACGACGAGGCTGCGCCCGTCAGTCGGTCGGACGAACTCGCGCAGGCGGTAGGTTTTGCTCGTGTGCATTACGGCGCTCCGGTATGGCTGTCTCTTATACACATCT
>DGDY01000120.1 GCA_002385675.1 Anaerolineales bacterium UBA3940
GCCAGCCAGATTAAATCGATGCGTGGCTTCGTCTGCATCATACCGGCCCCGTCAGCGACTCGTACAGGGAGGCAAAGGCGTCGATCTGCCTGTCAAGGTCGAAGCAGCGCCGGACCCTTTCCCGGCCTGCCTGCCCCATCCGCTGGCGCAGGGCGGGGTCGCCCGCGAGCAGGATGAGCTTCTCGGCCAGCGCCGCCGGGTCGCGGCGCGGGACGACGTACCCGGTGACGCCATGCTCGACGTTCTCAGGCAGCCCATCGGCATCGCTCGTGACGACAGGCAACTCCATGGCCTGCGCCTCCAGCACGGCATTGCAGAAACCTTCCGACACGGCAGCGTGCAGAAACACATCCGCCCGCCGCAGATGTTCTCTGACCTCAGCGGGGGGGACGGCCCCGGCGAGCTTCACCACGGCTTCAAGTCCGAGCTCATGGCGGCAGTACGCTACGGCTTCCCGGTACTTGCCATCTCCCACAATGGTGTACTCGACCGGCACGCCCGCATCCACGACGCGCTTGACCGCCTGGAGGGCGTACTCGTAGCCCTTCTTCCACTCCAGGCGGCCAACACTGACGACTCGAAGTGGGCGCCCTGATGCGATAGGACGCTCGCCGGCCCCGCGTTCTCCCGGCACAAACAGACGGGTGTCGATGGCGGGTGGAATGAGCACGTGGTGCTTATCTGCCGGGCAGCCGCGCCGCTGCGCGCGCTCCCACAGGTCCTGCCCGAGCAGATGCAGTGCATCGGCCCGGTCCCACACCTCTTGATAGTACGCCGCGTCTTCTAACCCGACGTAATTCAGATCAAATCCCCGGAAACTGACGACAGTCCTGCACTTCGTTAGCTCGCCGAGGCCGATGCGTCCTCTGGCCATTGTTCCAAACTCGAAGTGCACGATGTCAGGCCGCAGCCGGATGATCCGGGCGTCGAGGTAGAAGCGGCGCAGCACCCCCGGCCCGAAGAGTCGCCACCCGGCTGCCAGATAGCGGGCCGCAGCCCCCGGCTGTGCCAGCAGCGTCGAGAGCAGCACGAGCGGGAACAGCAGAACAACCAGCCACCGGGGCTGAGTTGGCCAGGACACATGCACCCGGCGGCGCAGGCCAGCCCGGCTGAGCGGCTCAAACCGGCCCCACTCGTCGCGGTCGCTGCGGCTGCACACGATGTGCACGTCATGGCCCCGCTCAAGCAGGCCGAGAAACTTGTTCACGATGAACGTCTCGGACAGCTTGGGGAAGGCGGGGACGATCAGGACGATGCGCATGGTACTCTAAACAGCTTTCAAATCGCGCAAGTGGGTTTGTGCCCACCACTGTAGCGAGAGAATCGTCCACAACCCCCACTTGTGGTCCTTCTCACCGGTCAGGTGCTGCTGCCAGTAGTTTGACAGCCCCTGCTGCGAGAATACACCGCCCGGAAACAGTTCCCTGGCTATGAGCGTTTCCTCAACAAGCGGGCGGAGTGGACCGCGCAGCCAGTCGGCAAGCGGAACGGCAAAGCCGCGCTTCGGCTCCGGGATCACTTCCGGCGGCACGTATCTTCCGAGTAGCGCTCGAAGTGTTGCTTTCCGTGTTCCGTTTTGCATCGCGGCTGCCGGGTCGAGCTTCAGGCTCACCTCGATAACTTCCCGGTCGAGAAGCGGCACTCGGACCTCAAGTGAATGGTACATCGAGGCCATGTCGACCTTTTTCAGCCCGCGCTGTAGCTGCCCGTAGAACTCAACCCACCGGGAGTAGTTGGCGAGGTGGCGCATCCCCCTGTAGCCATCAAAGGCGTAAAGGTCAAAGCTGGCCGGAAGGGGTGGCAGTTCAGGTGCAATGGATGCCAGGTCAGACCCGGCAAGCCGCGAGTTAACCTCAAAATAGTAGTCGCCCGGTGTGCGATGCACGATTGCGTCTGATCGCCGGGGGCCGATGCCGTACTTTCCGGCTGCATACAGGCCCAGCCTCACCAGCCACGGCCATTGAAAATCGCGCCCGTTGCGTAGCAGCGACAGCGGGCGCTCGTATCCCCAGAATAATTCATCGCCGCCATCGCCGCTGAGAGCAACCGTGAGTTCCGTGCGTGCGGCCTCACTTACGAGGAGTGTTGGGATGATGGAGAAGTCGCCAAACGGCTCTGTCTGGGCAGCGGCGACCCGATCCACCACGTGGGCCGCATCAATGCCGCTAATATTATGCAGGTGGTGTTCGACATCGAGCAGTTGAGCATATACGCTTGCCGCCTCTGCTTCGTCCTGCCACCAGCCGGGGTTCCCGATTGTGAAGGCTTTGAGCGAGCCGTCAGTCTGCTGGCGCGCCTCTGCTGCCACCAGCGGCGAGTCGACGCCGCCAGACAGGAACACGCCGAGCGGCACATCGGCAATACGCTGTCGCTCGACTGCGTTGTGCAGCGCGCCCTGCAGGGCTTCCACACCGTCGGCAAAGTCGTAGGCAGGCTCAGGGTCGCGCGGCAGCGCCCACCACGCCCGCTTGCTGATCGAACCGTCAGCCCTCACCAGCAAATAGTGGCCCGGCTCAAGCTGGAAGACGTTCTCGAAGAGCGTAAAGGGCGGTGGAAGGTGCTGCAGGCGAAGATATAAATGCAGGGCGTCAAGCCGGAGATCCCCCGGAGTGCCCCAGGGCGTGTGCAGCAGGCAGTTGAACTGTGAGGCGAATGCGACTCCCTTCCGCGCTGGATGTTGATAATAGTACAGCGGCTTGACGCCTGCATGGTCACGCACTAACAGCAGTTCACGCTTGCGGCGCTCATACCAGGCCAGCGCAAACATGCCGTTGAACCGATCCAGTGCCGCTATCCCCCAGTGGTTGAGGGCTTCCAGCACCACTTCTGAATCCGACCTGGACCGGAAGTGCACGCCGGCAGCCTCCAGTTCACGTCTTAGCTCGCGGAAATTGTAAAGCTCGCCATTAAAGACAAGCACAGATTGTTCATTGGCAGAGGCCATCGGCTGCATGGCCTTATCCGACAGATCGATAATGGCCAAACGCTGAAAGCCCAGAATGAGATGCCCGTCGGGGTCGCACCACGTGCCGCTGCCATCTGGCCCGCGCCGCTGCATCAGGCGCTTCATGTGTTCAACCGACTCCACAAAGGGCGTGTGCCGCGCCGCCTCGTCGGTTGTTAAGATGCCACAGATACCACACATAGGTTGCCTACCCTCTGCCCAAGTCTGACCCTGAGAGTACCACGCTGCTGTTGTTCAGTACTTCCAGATACAGGGCTTCGTGCCGTGCAACTTCCTGTTCGATTGTGTAGCACTCTACGATGCGGCGCCGTGCCGCAGCCCCCAGTGCCTGCCGCCTGCCCGGATCTGCGATGAGTTGCTGCAGAGCACGGGCTAGAGCAGACGGATCCTCAGCAGGAACCAGTATGCCCGACTTACCCGCTTCGATGATGTCCTGAGAGCCGGGTATATCTGTCGCTATGCACGGCAAGCCTGACGCCATCGCTTCGAGCAGTGCTACCGGGCAGCCCTCCATCCTGAACCGGGCGAGCGTCGGCAGCACGAAGATGTCGAGCTCTGCGTGGAATGCGGCGATATCGTTAACCTGCCCGAGGAAGTGAACCCGATCAGCAATACCCAGGCTGCTGCACAGCGCATCGAGAGCAGATGCATACGACTCATCCAGACGCTTCCCGGCAAGGACCAGGTGGACACCGTCCAGTTTCGCTGCGGCCTGCAACAGAATATTCTGGCCCTTAACCGGCAGCAGGTGTGCCACGCACCCGACCACAATGTCACTGGCTGAGAGGCCGAGCTTCTCTCGCAGGCCCAGCCGGGGAGGCGTACCGGGACGGAATTTTTTAACATCGACCCCTCTGGGGACCATCCTGACTTTTCGCTGCACCCGAGGAGCCGCAAAAAACCGCGTTAGCATGGCTGTGTTTTGAGCGGCAATTCGGGATGCCAGCGCCGTACGGACATGCCAGGCCCTATCGCCCCAGCTCATGTTTTTCTTCGTGTATACCCAGGCTCGCGCTCCGGCCAACCTGGCGATGATTGGCTCGGTATAGTCCGACCCGTAGTGGTAGGAATGCCAGATGTGAAACCCGTGTGGACGAAAGCGCCGCGCTGCTCTGATTACTGCCGCAGGCAGGCGGTGCAAAGGACGAGCGGGCACTATAAAGGGTAGCTCTAGAATCGATACGCCCGCCGCCTCGATCTCGGCCTCCAGTGCGCCCCCTCGCTTCAACACACAGATGGCAGGGCTAAAGAGGTCGGGGTTGAGGCGGCTGACAACATTCCACATGGCCTGCCCTGACCCGGCTGTGATGAAGTTCGGGATGGTGAAGAGAATGCGGATGGGCGCCCGGTTATTACTCATATCGCCCTATACAATTCTGCGAACTGCTTCACCTGGTCTTCAATCTGAAACTCCCTGCACACCCGCTCCCGGCCAGCCCGGCCCATCGCTCGCGCCAGTGCCCGGTCCGTTGCCAGCCGGTGCAGCGCCTCCGCCATGGCCTCAGGGTCTCGCGTCGGCACGACAAACCCCTCCACCCCATCGCTGACCGCCTCGCGCATCCCGCCGCAGTTCGTCGTGACGACGGGCAGCCCGCATGCCATCGCCTCTAGGACTGCGTTGGAGATGCCTTCGCTCAGGCTCGACAGCAGAAAAGCGTCCGCCTGCTGCAGTCTGCTGCGAACTTCTGCCGGGGTGAGCCGCCCGCACAGGCTGACGTGCACCTCCAGCCCCAGGTCGATGATCGTGTACAGCACGCGCTGGCGCTCCGGACCGTCGCCGATGATGTCAAACTGCACATCGACTTCCCGGTCCACGAGCCGCCGGATTGCCTGCAGCGCGTACTCATAGCCCTTGCGCCAGATCAGCGAGCCGGTCGTGACCACGCGAAAGCGGCCATCCGCCTTGCGCGCGGGCGCCGCCGGTCTGAAAAACTCCGGGTCCACCGCCGGGCGGATCACCCGCGCCTTCGCCGGGTCGAGGCCAAACTGCATCGCCTCCTGCATGATCGCCTCAGAGACACAGTGCACGGCGGCGGCGCGCCGGAACGACTCCTCCAGCCCGGCTCGTAGCGCGCCTCGCCCCGGGTTGTGCGGCGCTACCTGCACCTGCGACCCGCGACAGCTAACCACGACCGGGCAGCCGAACAGGTCGTAAAAGGGCAGGTACTCAATCGCCACGGAGTTCCACTCGAAGTGCACGATATCGGGCTGGCTGGTAATAAACGGCGTGAACCTGAGAAACCGGGCGAGTCTCTCCTTCACCCCGGACTCGCCTGCACCAGCGGCGGCCCACGCCCGGAGCGCCCGGCGCGGCGCAAGGATCGCGCTCCTGGCCAGCTCGCCGAGTGCAGCGAGCATCGCACGCATATCACGCCTCAGCCGGGGCTGTGGGATCAGCCGGATGCCGTCCTCGACGCGGCGCACGAGCACGTCCGGCGTGCAGACCGTCACGTCGAACCCGGCTGCCGCCAGCCCGTGGAGCTTGCGCCCGATGAACGTCTCCGGCGGCCAGTTGACGCCCACCACAAACAGCTTGACCGGCGGCGTCACGTGCTGACCTCCAGCCAGGCGGAGAATGTCAGCAGCATCGAGACGGTGTAGCCGTTCCCGGCTGTGGGCGCGCGGTAGAACTCGTCGAGCAGTGACGCGATGCGCTGCGCTGCGACGATGTCGTGCAGGCGGAGGCCCGGCTGCAGCAGCCAGCGCTCCAGCCCGCGGCGGCCCTCAGCCGAGAGGAACTGGACCTCCCAGTTGCGCTGCAGGGCGGGCCTGCGCGTCACGATCCGCCTCAGCTTGTTGATGGCCCTGGGCGGCAGTGACAGCCACCGGCTGTACCGCGTCAGATACAGGTTGGTGTAGGTCGGCTGCCAGCGAATGCGCGCGAGGTCGGGCGCGTAGCGCTTCAGGTGGTCGATCTGCAAGCGCCGGTCGCGGACGTACTCGGTGGGCACGGTGCAGAAGAAATCGACAAGGTCCACGTCGTAGTACGGAACGCGTGCCGTTGCCCCCACATCGAACCCGCGCAGGCTGGCATTCGACCAGCGGAACGCCCAGCGAGACGTCTTATAGGCTTTCACGCGGAAGTCGAGGTCGGCGATGTGCTCAAAACCGGCGAGGCCATCTGACACTGCCGCGCTTAGAAACTCCGCAGCCGCCGGGGGTAAAAAATGAGGCCCGACGACGTGCTCCAGCAGCCACTGCCGCCCGCGCTTCTCGAACTTGTGCAGGGTGTACTCGGCGAGCGTCGTGTCCGGCGGTATGCCATCTGCCAGCCCCATCTGGTCGAGCCACACGTCGCCCCACAGCCCGGTCAGCACGGCATCCGCGCGCCCGGCGACCCAGCCGTTGATGCTCATCTGGCGCGCCTGCGTAACATCCTGACAGCCGTGCAGCGCGCGCACAATCTCGGGCAGCCGGTCGAAGAGATAAGGCTGAACCGCGTGCGCGGTGAAGTTGAACCCGCGCGCAGCGGCCACCTGTGATGCGATCCGCGTCTCGATGGAGTCTGTGCCGTACCCGTAGGAGTACGCCTGTGGCTGCGCACCTGCGGGCATCACGGCGGCCAGCGAGCGCGAGTCGAGCCCGCCGGATAGCGGCAGGATAGCGCGTCCGCTGCTCGTACAGCGCCGCACCGCCCGGCGCAGCAGCGCATCGTACTCCTCGATCGTCTCGTCGTATGTCCGCGCCGGGTCGACCTGGTGCTGCCACAGCCAGTACCGTTCGTGATAGATAAGCTCGCCCTGCGCGCTGAACCGGTAGACGGACGCCGGCTGCAGCACACGGATACCGTCGAAACAGGTGCGGTCATCGAGGTAGAAGCCAAAGGAGAAGAAGGACGCCAGCGCGGGCCAGTCGAGGGTGAGGGTTGGGGCCTGGCGGGACAGCGCGAGGAGATCCGTGCCGAGGGCTGAGACGCGCCGGTCATCGCCCAGCGCGTAGATGTGCTGTGCGCCGAGCCGGTCGGTGATGACCTGCCAGGAGCCGTCAGCGCGTGACTGGAGGATGAGGACAAAGCGACCGTTCAGGCTCTGGCACTGGAGCCGCCCCGCCTCGGCGTCCGCGACCGCGCGCCGCAGCCCGTCCTCCGTGCTGCCGTCGATCCCCGCATAGCTGAGCAGTTCGCCATGGCACCACGCGCGGGTTCGCGCCGTCTCGACGCGCGGAGCGGTGTCCGGCGGCGGCGACGGTTGCCGGGTGAAGAGGACCTGCAGCGCGGGGAGGGTCATGAGGGCTGTGATCCTGCAAGCCGAAGCTACTTATAGAGCTTCACATACATATTCCAGCCGTCTTTCACAAGAAACTCGAACCGGTAATCACTCAGCAATTCGGCAAACGTGGTGGGCGTCCAGCCGTGATAATCAAGAGGATGCTGCGGACGATGGGTCACATCAGGCGTTGAAATAATAGCAAATTCGCGCACTGAGGAATGAATGACCTGCAGGAGTTCGAGGGGCTCTTTGATATGCTCAATGACTTCGTGGCAGATCACATAATCGTATGTCTCGTCTGGTTGAATATCTGAGTATGAGCGCACCTGTAACTTCAGGCGTCCTTCCTCATACCGTTTAACCAGGTCGCCAGTAAGGCCGGCCCTGTTCATAACCCAGCGAACAGGCTTGAGGATCCCTGCCCCGTACACATGCTTCTCGCACATCTCTCGTGCGAGGCTGATGCTTGTCGCATTGGTGTCAATACAAACGACATCCAGCCCGCGCTTGAACATTTGAAAAGCTATGAGGCCATCCCCACCACCGATGTCCAAAACCTCGCCTGTTCGCGGGAGCCAGTCCAAAAGCATGTTCACTTTGTCGCGATAGTTATATCTGTTGCTTCTGTACCACTCCCAGTGGTACGCTCCGCGCTTTTCGTACTTGTCGAATGGCTTGTCTTCGGGCGTTTGTTGAACGGACATAGTTGCTCTCGCAGTGTGAAGCTAAGGATTATTCGGGCTGCTCTGATCTTGAGCCGGCAGCTTTCTGACAGTCTTAATGACGGTTCCGCTTTTGCGCAACCAGCATAATGTGCAGTCCATAACCGAAGTGTTCGCGTAAGCTGTCATATGCTGAGGCCAGGCCTACACGGTGAAGTATGTCTCGAACACGGCGAGAGTTGACAAGACGGTATGAGCCCCGGCTCCCATAACCCAGGATTATTGTCTTCAGTTCCAGAATCTCGAAATACCGCTTCACCATGTTCGCAAGTTCTCGCCGGCTGATCCAGTTCTCAATGGGTTGTCGCGACCACGACTCTCTCTGCTCCTGCTGCATAGCATAAAATGTTCGAGCGTTTGGTGTGGTCAGAATTAAGTATCCATCCGGCTGCAGAAGGTCGTGAGCTATAGCGAGATAGCGCTCTTGCTCGTCAACATGCTCAATAACCTCCTGACTCACGACTATATCAAACTCCTCTTTAGGGTAGTCCCAGGTAAAGATATCGGCCTGTATGAAGGTTACGTGAGGAAACTTTCGAGCGGCCTCCTCAACTGCCCGACGTGATAACTCCACACCCACAGTAGGTCCAAACTGGCCCAGAATGGAAGTTAGCCAACCTGCCCCACAGCCCAGGTCAATGATTCGTGGAGCGACTTTCTTTGTACCTAGCAATCCATTCAGTATGTTGATACAACGGGCGAGTTTGAGGCGGTTAGCGAAATCAAAGTCCTGCCAGCGATTGTTATAGAACTGCTCCTGGTGGTGGACTGATGTCATGATTAGATGAAATGAAAGAGCCTGACTGCTCTAATCTTGAGATGGTAATGGCAGTGGCGTACTTACCCAGGAATGTTCGACAAAGTACGATCCATGTTTATGAGGGCGAGGTATCCAGCCTGAGCCGAATACGTCTGCCGCATCAACCGTGAAACGGAAGGCGTTCTCAATTCGGTCGCCAATCTCATTGTTGACAGTAGAAGAGAGATAAAGACGGTATTCCCCCGGCAGAAGTGGAAGCGCTGGGATCATGCACTCCAGCATTCCCTTTGCGGGCAGCGTTGTAAATTCTTCACCCGCAATACGGGTATCAACGCTGAACAAATACTGCCCAAGCATGTCTTCAATGCGTATCGTCACAAAAACATTCCGCAGTTTATCGGCAGACGACGAGGTGTAATTGATACGGAAGTAGACACTATCCCCCATAGGGATGCGGTTGGTCGGCTGCTTCTGCTTATTCAGCATGGTTACTTCTGTAAAGCGAAATGTCTTCCCTCCAACACGATCTTCGCGCTCTGCTAAACTGACCGCACCAGCGTCTTGAAGACTGCTCAGATACGATTGCACAGCATTGTCAACGGACGAGTCCAGTCTAATCCGGCCCTTGTGTAAGATGATTGCTCGCCCACACAGGTTCTGCACCGCCGCCATGTTGTGACTCACAAACAGCACCGTCCGCCCTTCGCTGGCCACCTCCCCCATTTTGCCCAGGCACTTCTTCTGAAACGCCGCGTCCCCGACCGCCAGCACCTCGTCCACCACCAGGATCTCCGGGTCGAGGTGCGCCGCCACGGCGAACCCCAGCCGCAGGCCCATCCCGCTCGAATAGTGCTTCACCGGCGTGTCGATGAACTTCTCCACGCCTGCGAAGTCCACAATCTCGTCGAACTTGCGGTCGATCTCCTCACGCGTCATGCCGAGAATCGCCCCGTTCAGGTAGATGTTCTCGCGCCCGGTCAGTTCCGGGTGGAAGCCCGTCCCCACTTCCAGCAGCGACCCCACCCGCCCGAATACATCCGCATAGCCCTCGGTCGGCTCGGTGATGCGCGAGAGGATCTTGAGCAGCGTGCTCTTGCCCGCCCCGTTCGCGCCGATAATGCCGACGACCTCGCCCCGCTTGACCTCGAACGACACGTCCTTCAGCGCCCAGATGGTCTGGTCGAGCCCGGCAGCGCCGGTCGCTTCCCCGCGCAGCAGCCGCCCGGCCCGCCGGAACGGCGCGGCGACCGCGTCGGTGAGCGTGTCGCGCAGCGTGCGGTACCTCTCCTGCTTTCCGCCGATGCGGTACTGCTTGCTCAGGCCTTCTACCCGGATGGCGATATCACTCATGGCTACACCACGTCTGCAAAGGTCTTTTCCATACGGCGGAAGTAGAACAGGCCGCTGACGAGCAGCAGGGCCGCCGCCAGCGACGAGGCGATCACGATGGGGCCTGGCCGGGTGTCTGTGCCGAGCAGCGCCCAGCGGAAGCCCTCCACCACGCCCACCATCGGGTTAAGCCCGTACAGCGTCCGCAGCAGGTCATTCTCGATCAGGCTGCTGGGGTAGGCGATGGGCGTCGCGAACATCCAGAACTGCACGAGGAAAGGCACTGCATAGCGCACATCGCGGAACTGCACGTTCATCGCCGAGAGCCACAGCCCGACGCCGAGCGCCGTCACGAGCGCCAGCAGCAGCAGAGGCGGCAGCCAGATCACGTTCAGGGTCGGGACGATGCCGTAGAAGAGCATCATGCCGAGCAGCACAAGGAACGCCAGCGCGAAGTCGATGACACCTGAAAGCACGCTGGAGAGGGGGATCACCAGCCGGGGGAAGTAGATCTTCTTGATCAGGTTGGCGCTGCCCACCAGACTGTTGGACGACTGGCTCAGCCCGTTCGCGAAGAAGGTCCACGGGACGAGGGCGGCATAGCTGAAGATGGGGTACGGGATGCCGTCGGATGGGACTTCGGCCAGGTTGCCGAAGAACAGGCTGAAGACCACCATCGTGAAGAACGGCTGGATGATGGCCCAGGCCGCGCCGATGACCGTCTGCTTGTAGCGCACCTTGATATCGCGCCATACGAGGAAGTACAGCAGTTCGCGGTACGCCCACACCTCGCCCAGCTTCAGCGAGACCCAGCCCTTCGACGGCTGGATGCGGATGTGAGGGACCTCGCCCTCAGCGGCAGGGACGTCTGCTTTCCGGTTCTGCGTCTCCCTGACAGTCGTTGCTGACAAGTACGGCGGCCTCCATTTACTCGGCGGTCGATGAGTAGTAATAGTAGCTCTTGTAGTAGTCGTTCCTGGAGGCATCGACGCGGTTCAGGACCGTGCCCATGAGCCTCGCTCCGGACTGGTGCAGCCGCTCGTAG
>DGDY01000230.1 GCA_002385675.1 Anaerolineales bacterium UBA3940
ATCGGGCGCTACTGTGCGGAACGCGGTCTGTGGCTGGTCGTCGATGCCATTCAGGGGGCGGGCCTCGTGCCGATCGACATGCAGGCTATGGGCATCCACGCACTCGCGGCGGGCGGTCAGAAGGCGCTCTGTGGCCCGCCAGGCCAGGGCTTCATGGTCGTGCGCGAGGAACTCATCGAGCAGATGGAACCGATCTTCATGGGGCCGCTGTCCGTCGTCAACTGGCAGCACTGGCTGAACTATGACACAACGCTCCAGCCGCTCGCCGCGCGCTTCCAGACCGGGACAACCAACCTGGCCGGGCTGGCGGGGCTTAACGCCGCGCTGGAGCTCCTGCTTGACCTCGGCGTTGAGAACATCTCCGCCTGGGTGACGCACCTCAGCAATATCGCCATCGACGAACTCACCGCGCGCGGCTTCCAGGTAATCACTCCGCGCGAGCCGGAGCGGCACGCCAACATTGTCACGCTGGCCTGGCCGGGAGAGCCCGCGCCTGTCGTCGAGGCATTGCAGCAGGAAGGCATCGTCCTGTGCGAGCACCGCGATGCTCAGAACAATCCCTACTTGCGGGTCTCATCGCACTGTTATAACACTGAGGCTGAGATTTACCGTGTTATACAGAGCCTTGAGGACCACATAAATGCCCACGAACACCATTAAACCGACCGCGGCGCAGATTGCACAGCAGCAGGCTGCAAGGCGTCAGAGCGGGGCCTTATCGCAGCAGTACGCAGCCGATACCGGTGACCGCTACGGCATCGGCTCCGGCGAGAACTGGTCACCGCCACCGGTCAAAAGCCTGGAAGATACCGGGCTGAACATCTTCTACCTCTCCGAGCTTGTGCTCAAGGTGCTGTACTTCAGCGGTTTCAAGTCCGGCTACGGCATAGCGGAGAGTATCAAGCTGCCCTTCGCCGGTGTCGTAGACCAGGTGATGGAGTTTCTCAAGCGCGAGCGCCTGGTCGAGGTGCGCGGCAGCGGGGGCTTCGGCGAAGGGGCCTACCAGTACGTCATCACCAGCGGCGGCATCGAGAAGGCGCGCGAGGCGCTGGAGCGCTCGCAGTACGCCGGGCCTGCGCCCGTGCCGCTCTCCTTCTACACGCGGTCCGTGCGAGAACAGCACCGCCGCATCCACGTCACGAAGGAGGTTCTGACCCGTTCGCTGTCGCATCTCATCGTCAGCGAGGAAGTCCTGGAGAAAGTCGGCCCGGCGGCGAACTCCGGCAAGTCCATCTTCCTGTTCGGCCCACCGGGCAACGGCAAGACGGCCATCTCCGAGGCGGTCGGGCGCGTCGTGCTCGGAAGCAGCATGTACATCCCCTACGCCGTTGACATCGACGGGCAGATCGTGCGGGTGTACGACAGCGTTAACCACGAGGTGCTTGAAGATGACGAGTACCGGGGCACGGGCTCGGTCAGCAACCGCCCGGACCCGCGCTGGGTCAAGATCAAGCGCCCGGTGGTGATGGTCGGTGGCGAACTGACGCTGGAGACGCTTGACCTCGTGTACGACCCGATCAACAAGTACTACGAGGCGCCCTTCCAGATGAAGGCCAACGGCGGCATGTTCCTGATCGACGACTTTGGCCGCCAGCAGGTCCGGCCTGCCGACCTGCTCAACCGTTGGATCGTCCCGCTTGAGAAGCGGGTGGACTTCCTGACGCTGGCAAACGGACGCAAGATCGAGATTCCCTTCGACGTGATGGTCGTGTTCTCAACCAACCTCGACCCCGCCGATCTGGTCGACGAGGCGTTCCTGCGCCGTATCCGCCACAAGATCGAGATCACCGACCCCTCGTTCGAGGAGTACCGAGAGATCTTCATTCGCGTGGCAAAGAGCCGTGGCCTGCCGTACAATGATCAGGCGCTGGCCTACCTGCTGCAGGAGTGGTACATCAAGCACAACCGTCCGCTGCGCGGCAGCCACCCGCGCGACCTCATCGACCAGATGAAGGACATTGCCAGTTATCTGGCAGTTCCGTTCGAAATGAGCAAGAATCTGATCGACCGCGCCGCGGCCAGCTATTTTGTCAATCTATAGCGACGCCTGAGAACCTGTAACACAGGCTCCCGCGCGTCGCTGGAGCCTGTGTTTATTTGTATGCCCTTATGCCACTACATGGACTCCCGCTAACCGATTTCTACCAGGGCCGCACGCTGAACTTCGCGCATCGCGGCGCACGCACCGTCGCACCGGAGAACACGCTCGCCGCCTTCAGACTGGCGGCAGACCAGGGCGCGGACGGCGTTGAGCTCGACGTGCAGTTGAGCGCCGACGGCCAGATCGTCGTGATCCATAACGATACGGTCGACGCCACGACGGACGGCACCGGCCCGGTCGCGCAAATGCCGCTCGCGGCGCTGCGCGAACTGGATGCCGGGTCATATTTCTCACCGGAATTTGCCGGGGAGCGCATCCCGACGCTCGACGAAGTTTTCGAGGAATTCGGCCACCGCCTGCTGCTCAACGTCGAGTTGAAGGCGCTCTCGGTGACCGGCAACAGCGCCCGCAGGCTTGCCGCCGCCGTCGTTGACGCTATCCGGCGGCATGGCCTCGCCTCCCGCGTGCTGCTGTCATCCTTCAACCCGCTCGCGCTGCGCGCCGTCAAGCGGATCGACCGCAGCCTGCCCGTTGGCTACCTCTACGCGCCTGACCTGCCGCTGCCGCTTGCCAGAGGCTGGCTCGCCCCGCTCATCGGCAGGCATGAGGCACGGCACCCGCATCACTCGATGGTTGACGCGCCCTACATGCAGTGGGCGCGCCGCCGCGCCTATCGTGTCAACGTGTGGACGGTCAACGACGTAGAGGATATCCGCCGAATGCGCGATCTCGGCGTTGACATGATCATCAGCGACCGGCCCGATCTCGTACAGGATGTGCTGCAGGGCGAGCGTTAGCCCGCCCTGTTCCGCCACCGACACCCTATGGAAGAAAGGAACTCGTGATGCTGCGCCAGATTATTGTCAACGCCGACGACTTCGGCTATACGCCCGGCGTTTCACAGGGGATACTGGAAGCCCACCTCAACGGGATCGTTACCTCGACAAGTGTGATGGTCAACATGCCCGCCGCCGAGCAGTGGGTCAAAACCGCGCTGAAAGAAGCCCCCGACCTCGGGCTGGGCCTGCATCTGAACCTCACAACCGGGCGTCCCGTCTCCCGGCTGGAGGACGTCGAGGGCCTTGTCGACGCCGACGGCGTTTTTTACCCGAAGCACGAACTGCTCAACCGGCTGCCCACAATCGACCCGGCATACGTCGAGCGCGAGCTTCTCGCACAGGTCGCCCGCTTTGAGCAGCTTACCGGGCGGCTGCCCGACCACCTCGACAGCCACCACCACATCACCTATATGAGCCCGCCAACGATGAAGCTGATGGCCAAGCTCGCGCGGGAGCTTGAAGTGCCGATGCGCAGGCCGCTGCCCGGCGGCGACGACATCAGCGCGGCAGCCGACTTCCTCGAGGCGCTGGGCGGCTTCACCAACCGTGTCTACGTCGAGGAGCTTGCTGCGGTGATCCAGGGCTATACCACGCACATCAGCACGCCGATGCCCGACCACCTTAACGTCGAGTTTCACGGCGAGCAGACCACGCTCGGCGATCTGCTGCTGATCTTGCTGCACGTACCCGAGGGCATCACCGAGCTGGTGTGCCACCCCGGACATGTGGACGACGAACTGCGGCAGACGGCCAGCTACGTCGAGCCGCGCGAAGCGGAGCTTGCCGCGCTGACCCACCCCAGCGCGCGCGAACTCCTCAACAGCGAGTTTATCCAACTGCTCAACTTCGGTGATTTGAAGCTCTTTGCCCGGTGATGCGCTGGCTGATCCGGGCGTGGTGGGCGCTCATCCGCTTCGGGTTTCGCCTGCTCTACAACGAGCTGGCCTGGACGTATGACCTCGTGAGCCGGGTTGTGTCGCTCGGCCAGTGGCGAAGCTGGCAGCGAACGGCCATCCCGCACCTCGATGCACCGCCGGGGGCCATCGTGCTGGAGCTTGCACATGGCACCGGCGACCTGCAAATCGACCTGACCCGGAACGGGCTGACGGCCTTCGCGCTGGACGTGTCCCGCGCGATGGGGCGCATCGCACGGCGCAAGCTGGCAAGGCATGGCATGCCCGCCCGCCTCGTGCGCGCCGACGCCGGACGCATACCGTTCCCCGATGAGAGCGTGCGCGCCGTTGTGAGCACCTTCCCCACCGACTTCATCCTGCGGCCCGACGTGCTCGCCGAGGCTTACCGTGTGCTGGAGCCCGGCGGGCGGCTCGTCGTAGTGCTCAACGGCGTGCTAACGCTTAAATCCGCCCCGGCGCGCGCGCTGGAGTGGCTCTACCGGGTAACCGGGCAGCGCGAGCCATGGCCCGTCAGCGCGGCCAGCGTGTTCGAGGCAGCCGGCTTCCACGTCCAGAGGCACGTGGAAGAACTACCGAACAGCGCTGTCCTGCTCCTGGTTGCACGGAAAGCCAAGGGGGAGTAAGATGCGGGCACACATGCAGAGAGCGCCCTTTTACAAGCAAAATAGGAGAGGTCAATGACCATCTCACCCACGTTTGTGTTCGGGCTGATGCTCGCCACGCTGCTCGGTGCGATGGCACACTTAATCCTCGGCGGGGGTGGCGGTCGCCTCCTGCTGCTGCTGGCAGCCGCCTGGCTTGGCTTCGCACTCGGCGAGGCAATTGGCGGCATTATGCGCATCAACGCGCTGTCCGTCGGGCCGCTGAACACGCTGGCGGCAGTGCTCGGCGCGCTGGTCGCGATCCTTGCAGCCGCCATCCTCTCAGGCAGGGAGCGTCACGACCCGGCGGCCTGAACTGCCGCTTCTAAAATCTACCTAAATATCGAGGCCCGCCTACACAGCCCATTCCCCCTATGCTATAATGAAATCTGCGGATAGGGGTGGGCTTATTTGGCGTGCCTCGCCGTGCCAGATGGCACGACTCTCTCATTCCGCTAGCTGACAATCGCAACCATCAAGGGAGGGAATATGCGTCATGAGTGATATGCCCCGAAAGATTGAAGCGCCAGAGAAAGACACCGGGCAGGTTCCCTCCGCTGTCTGGTGGAT
>DGDY01000028.1:0-966 GCA_002385675.1 Anaerolineales bacterium UBA3940
GCCAGCAGGAAGGGCGCCTCGTACGAGAAGAGCTGGGTCAGCGTCCGCGTGACGCCGACGAGCGAGAAGCGGCCCGTCGAGTTGGCGCCCGCCAGGCCGATGCACATGGTCACCAGGCTGAGGAGGTACACGGTGATGATCAGGTCACCGGGGATGCTGTGCGCCGCCTTCAGGCCCAGGAGCGGCACGTACAGCGCGGCGGTCAGCACCCCTGCGAGGGCCAGCACCGGCAGCACGACAAACAACGTCGGGTTGGCGTCCTCCGGGATGATCTCCTCCTTGGAGAGCAGCTTCAGCACGTCTGCGATCGGCTGGAACCAGCGCGGGCCGACGCGGTTCTGGAGCCGCGCCCGGAGCTTCCGGTTGATCCAGACGTAGAGCAGCCCGAGCAGCATGACGAAGATGCCGCCGGGGAAGAACATCAACGCGATGATCGGGTTCAGTTCAGTCATTGTAGTAGTCAATCCCATACTTCCGTAGCTTCTCCCACGTCCACACGTCGTCGCCGCCGGCGGACTTCAGCCGCACGGAGCGGTCGTTGCAGGAGAAGCACGGGTCGATACCGGCCAGGATCATCGGTACGTCCGCAAGCTGGTGGCCGATGGCGAGATGCAGCACCGACGCCATGTTCGGGATGGTTGGCGTGCGGACCTTGACGCGGTCCGGCATATCCGTGCCGTTGGACCGGACGTAGTAAAACAGTTCGCCGCGCGGGGCCTCGACGCGGGTGATGGCCTCGCCTTCCTTGATGCGGCGGGGCATACGCGCCGTCAGCTCGCCTTCGGGCAGGTTGTCGAGCACCTCCCGGATGATCCGGTAGCTCTCGAATAGCTCCTTCACGCGGACGATGAACCGTGCCTCAAGGTCGCCGCCCTGCTCGACCACCCGGTTGACGCGGAAGATGTCGTAGGCGGCGTAGGGCGCATCCACGCGCAGATCCTGCTCAACGCCGGAGCCGCGCGCCGT
>DGDY01000028.1:1313-7918 GCA_002385675.1 Anaerolineales bacterium UBA3940
GCCGGTCAGGATCTGGTCCCGGATGGCGTCGGTGACATCGCACTTCACGCCGCCGAGCACGTTCGCCGAGTAGTTGACGCGGTTCCCGGTCAGCGCTTCGAGGATGTCCATGACGACCTCGCGGTCGCGCCAGGAGTACATGAACAGCGCGTCGAAACCGGCCTCGTGCGCGCCGACACCCAGCCACAGCAGGTGGCTGTGGATCCGCTCAAGCTCCGCGACGAGCACGCGGATGGCCTGGGCGCGCGGCGGCGCCTCGACCTCGGCGAGCTTCTCGACGCACAGCGAGAACGCGGTGGCGTGGACGTGCGAGCAGATGCCGCACACGCGCTCCATCATGTAGAGCGTCTGCACGAAGGTGCGGCTCTCCGCCGTCTTCTCGATGCCGCGATGCGCATAGCCGAGACGCGCGGTGGCGTCGATCACCGTCTCGCCATCAACCGTGAACTCGAAGTGCTCCGGCTCCTTCAGCGCCGGGTGCTGCGGCCCAATCGGGACGACGAACTTGTTTGCTATTTTGTTGCCATTCCCGTTGTTCATTCGGCTGCATCCTTCTGCACGACGATCTCTGGCTGGCTTGGGTCGAAGTCTTTGCGCAGCGGGTAGACGCCTGCGGGCCAGTCTTCAGGCAGGAAGAGCCGCTCGGTGTTGGGCGTGCCGGTGATCGTCACGCCGAACATCTCCATCAGCTCGCGCTCGTAAAGGGTGGCTGTCGGGATGATCCCGCACACGCTCGGGATGATAGGCTCGCTGCGGGGGACGTGTACGCGCAGCGTCACGAGAAGCGCGCCTGCCGAAAAGTGGTACAGGAACGCCATCTCACCTGCCTCAACCCCCAGGTCCAGGCCCGTGATCGTCGTGAGGTAACTCCATTCGTCCTTGATCAGCGCGCTGGCGGCGTCGAGCAGCTTGTCCGCCGGAATGGTCGCATCGACCCGGTCGGGCGCGGGCTGCTCAACGCTCTCGACGAGCGGCTCCAGGCGCGCGCGCGCTTCGGTAATTCGTTGTTCCAGGCTCATGCTACCTGCTCCTCTTTCGCCTGCTTAAGGGAGGTCAGCAGCTTCACGATGCCGTCGATGATCGCCTCCGGGCGCGGCGGGCAGCCGGGCACGTACACGTCCACCGGGATGACGCTGTCGATGCCGTTGCACACGGCGTAGCTGTCATGGAAGACGCCGCCGGAGATGGCGCAGGTGCCGACGGCCACGACGAAGCGCGGCTCCGGCATCTGCTCGTAGATGCGCTGCAGACGCTCGCGCTGCTGGCGCGTCACAGGGCCGGTGCAGACCAGCACGTCGGCGTGCCGGGGGCTGCCTTCGAGCTTGATCCCGAACCGCTCCACGTCATAGCGTGGCGTGAGCGTCGCGAGGATCTCGATGTCGCAGCCGTTGCACGAACCCGAGTTGAAGTGGATCACCCAGGGCGAGTTGATGCGAGACCACGAGGTGATCCCGTCGATGATTTCCTCAAGCAGGTTGTTGTTCTGTGTCTCGGCCATACATGCCTTCCAGTTGGTAGATGGCGCGGGCTTGCAGCTCGTGGCCTGTGATCAGGCTGCTGCTATCTGCCGCCTGCCATGCTATCTGCTATCTGCCATTCGCCAGCCGCCGTCAGCCCAGGATCAGCGCGACGAGGGCGAGGATCAGCCCGACGAGGTACACGCCGACCAGCGGCGACAGAGCACCGCTCGCCGCCACCAGCACGCCGAGGTGCAGGATGGCGAAAAACAGCGCGACCACAAAGAACGGGCGGTAACCGGGCGCGGCGGGCGCCGTCGGCGCAGCCTCACCGCTCGCGTAGACGGTCCGCTTGTACTTTTCATCCGCGCCGGTGGCGGAGATGTGCTTCCCAACCCGCGACAGCACGCCTGCGAGCACGGCATAGATTATGAATGCCACCGGTGGCGACAGTAGAATATCTCTCATCGATCCCACCTTCTCATCATTCCTGTGCTTTTATCAGCCACCGAAGGCCGCTAACAGCGCGTCGGCAGCGGGCGCCGCAAGCCACGTCAGCAGGGTCGGCCACAGGCCGATGGCCAGCACAGCCAGTGCCATAATGGCGAGCGGCACCTGCATCAGCACCGGGATTTCAGGGCCACGAGCCACGATGCTTGAGGGCACCTTCCGGTAGAGGGTGTTGACCAGCGGCGCGTAGTAGCCGAGGGACAGCACACTCATCAGGCCGGCGAACACGACCGTTGCCATGATCAGCGCGTCACCCGTCTGGAAGCCGGCAACGAAGATCTGCCACTTGGACATGAAGCCCGCGAGCGGCGGTAGCCCACCCAGCGCGAGCACCGCGAGACTGAGCGTCAGCGCGACGATCGGGTAGCGGCGGCCTGCGCCGGACAGGTCTGAGATGAGGAGCGCGTCGTGGTCGGTGCCGGCGGCGTGGAGCACCCACAGCAGCGTACCGGCGGCGAGGAAGGCGAGCCCCTTCATCAGGCCGTGGTTCAGCAGGTGGAACATGCTGCCTTCCAGCCCGGCGGCGACGCCCGTTGAGATGCCGATGCCGAGGCCGAGCAGCATGTAGCCGACATGCGTCAAGCTGGAGTAAGCCAGCATCCGCTTGACCTGCGTCTGACGCAGCGCCAGCAGGTTGCCGGCGAACATATTGAGCGCACCGAAGGCCATCAGCAGGACGCCCCAGGATGCCGAGACGGCGACGAGGGCGCTGAGTGCGCGCAGCAGCGCGATAAGCCCGGCTTCGATGACCACACCGGACAGCATTGCGCTGATGCCGGTGGGCGCCTGCGAGTGCGCGTCAGGCAGCCACGTATGCATCGGGACGACGGCCACCTTCACGCCGAAGCCGATGATGAACAGCGCCCCTGCCACGATAAAGCCGGGCGTCGGCGCAGCCAGCGCCCGGACCTCTGCGATGTTCAGCGTGCCGGTCTGCATCAGGACGAGCGCAACACCGACGAGCACGAGCATCGAACCTGCCGCGCTCTGCACCAGGTACTTGACCCCCGCTTCGAGCGAGAGGCCCTGGTTGCGGTAGAAGGCGACCAGCAGGTAGGATGTCACCGCCATCGCTTCGAACCAGACCCACAGGTTGAAGATGTCGGTGGCCGTGCCCAGGCCGATCATCACGCCGATCATCGCGACCAGCATGGCGTAGTACTTCTCTTCGCCCTCATCCTCCTCCATGTAGCGCATGGAGTACAGGACGACGAGCGTGCCAAGACCGAGCGCCAGGCCCGCAAGCAGCAGGCTGAGCCCGTCCATCGTCAGGGCGACCGCGCCAAAAGTCAGCGTCGCGGAGGTTTCCTGCAGCGCAAGGATGTAGGGCACCCATGCGCTGACGACTGCCGCAAGCGCCAGCCAGCGGGCCGCGGGAGCGCTGGAATCCTCGCGCCGGGTGATGCGCCCGACGAGATAGATCACGGGCGATGCCAGCAGCAGGATCCCGATAAGCCAGATAAACGTCGGGTAAGTCATGATCACCTCAATGCCAGCACGGCGAGTACCAGTGCCAGACCGGCCACGATGCCGACGGCGTTCCAGTTGAGCTGCCCGGTCTGCGTCCCACGTATGACACTGGCAGCGCCGCGTGTAGCGCCGACGATGGCGCGGTTCGCGAGTTCAAACCCGAAGTCGGCACGGGCCAGGGCTGCCAGCCAGCCGAGATTCCGCGTGATGCCACTCAGGCGGTCACGGAACCAGAAGGCCAGCAGGCCGAGCGCGATGACAGGCAGAACGATCGCAATCTGTGCAAGCGCACCGGCTGCCATCTCGCCGAGATCGACGATGTGCAAGTGGTGGGTGGGCAGCGTCTCACCGTAGAGCCGGCCAAACGGCCCGATGAGCAGCCACGTGGTCACGGTGCCGAGCGCCAGCGGGATGAGCGCGACGCGCATTGCAGTGGGCGCGTCGTGGACGTGCGTGGTCGAGCGGCGCTCGCCGTAGAAGACCGTCCACACCATGCGGAAGCTGTACAGGGCGGTCAGCCCGGCGACAACCAGCATGACGACGTAAGCCCACGTTGGGCCGCCGACCGCACCGGCTTCGAGGATCATATCCTTGCTCCAGAAGCCGTTGAAGATCGGCGGGATGCCTGCCAGCGCCAGCGCGCCGATGATGAACACCGTCCGCACGAGCGGCATCTCCTTGCCGAGGCCGCCCATTTTGCGTATGTCACGGGTGCCGATCGCATGGATGACCGCGCCCGCGCCGAGGAAGAGCAGCGCCTTGAACACGGCGTGGCTCAGCAGGTGGAACTGCGCTGCCAGCACGCCGCCGACGCCAATGCCGTAGACCATGTAGCCAAGCTGGCTGACGGTCGAGTAGGCGAGCACTTCCTTCAGGTCGTTAGACACGATAGCCATGATGGCCGCAAGCAGCGCGGTCAGCGCGCCGACGATCACCACGGCGGTTGTCCAGCCGGGAACGGCCTCAAACGCCGGGTAGAAGCGCGCGAGCAGGTACACACCCGCGTTGACCATCGTCGCGGCGTGGATGAGCGCGCTGATGGGCGTGGGGGCTTCCATCGCGCTCGGCAGCCATGTGTGGAACGGGAGCTGCGCGGATTTGGCCGCCGCAGCCGCCAGGAAGCCGAACGCCATCACCGCCAGCAGGCCGGGGGCCAGCGTCTGCGCCTGTGCCAGGAACACCGGGATGTCGTAGGTGCCCAGGGCGCTGTAGGCGATCAACGCGCCACCCAGCAGGCCAACGCCGCCGAACTGCGTGATGATGAGCGCCTTCAGGCCGCCCTCGACGGCCTTCGGATTGTCGTTCTCAAAGGCGATGAGCGCGTAGGAGCACAGGGCGGTGATCTCCCAGAAGAAGAACAGCAGCAGCAGGCTGCTGGTCAGCACCAGCCCGCACATTGCGCCGATGAAGAGCAGCACCAGCGCGTAGTAGCGCCCAAGCTGCGTCTCGCCTTCCATGTAGTTGATGGAGAAGATCACCGCGAGGCTGCCGATCACCGTCGCGATGATGGCGAGCACAACGGCCATGCCGTCCGGCACGAACGTGAAGTTGCCAAAGATCCCGCCAACCGGCAGGCTCAGTGCGACTTCGCTCGTCGCGAAGGGCAGCAGCGCGACCGCACAGGCGGCGCTGACAGCACTGACCACAACGGCCAGTGTGTTCAGCACTCGCGGCTGGGCGTCGCGTATGAAAAAGGCTGCCGCAGCGCCCAGCCAGGGCAGCCCGATGACCAGAAGAATGAGCCAGCTAACCATGGTTTATTTCCGTAGCTCCGAGAGCTGAGTTACGTCGAGCGTGCCAAGCCGCTGGCGCACCTGCACGGCCAGCGCCAGCCCGATGACGGCGACGACGGTATCAGCCACCAGCACCGTCACTGCGAGGCTCTGGCCCAGGTTGACCTGACCGGTCGCATGGCCTGCGGCGACCAGCGCGAGCAGAGCCATCTTGACCAGCACCTGCAGCACGATGACCAGCTTAATCAGGTTGCGGGTAATCAGCAGTCCGTACAGGCCGATGCCCATCAGGCTCAGGACGCCCAGCAGGGCTATACTCGTGGGAGACCACATCGCTTATGCCATCCTCAAACTCTTCATACTCGCCGGCTTTGGTCGGCTGGCCGATAAGGCCCAGGACACCAACCACCCCGGCGAAGATCAACACTACCTGCACGAGCAGGTCCAACCCGCGCTCCTGCCACAGCATCTCGACGAAGGGAACCGCCGCGACGGTTGGTTCGGCAGGGGCGAGCGGCAGCATCTGCAGGCCGATCAAGGCGATGGCAAGCATCACGAGGAAGCCCGCCACCGGCCTGGGCACGATGGAGGGCGCTTCAAGCGCCTCGTCACCGGCCAGGCTGATTGCGAAAACGAACAACACGGTGATGAGCCCCGCCCCTACGCTCAGTTCGATGACCGCAATCTGGATCGCGCCCATCAGGTAGAAGACGGTGCTCAACAGGACGCTGACGCCTGCCAACCACAGCACAGACGCCAGGAGCTTAGGGGCACGAACAGCCTGGACCGCGCACAGCACAGCCCCGACTATCAGCGCTACGTAAACCAGCACATCGCACTCCTTTTAAAGCAAAGCCGTAAAGCCGCCCGGATGTGGCGGCTTTAACAGTCACGGTGACGGATCACGTCACACTGAGCGCCGAGGAGCCGCGCTTACTCCTCTTGCCTGCCCACTCGTGCGCGGGTTCCGGCATGGTCGTTTCTGTAGTTGTCAACTGCCTGGTGCGGTAGTCTCGCCCGGTAATGTTTAGATGGCGGTGCAGCCGCGAATAGAAGGGCTCAGGGCGACGATATGACCACCGCTTGCAGTGTGACCAGTTCGCTTGCAAGCCGCACTATCCTCAGTCGCCCTCATTGTAGAACGCGCCAGAATGCTTGTCTATTGTTTCACGAACATTGGTGACTAAATTCGCAAACTGTGAATGACAATCTACTGTCGTCAGATCACGGGTGCTGCTGGCCGGAGAGCGCCTGTCTCAGGTTGGATTCTGCCCCCCGGCTGGAGTATGATCGGCATGGAAAATCGTCTCATAGCTGAACTGAAAGGCTGTGCCATGGCCGCCCCTCCCCTCGACGAGCATGCCCTTCCCGACCCGCTTCGAGCAGCGGAAATTGGTACGTTTACCCACT
Source organism: Anaerolineales bacterium UBA3940 (assembly GCA_002385675.1). Classification (GTDB taxonomy): domain Bacteria; phylum Chloroflexota; class Anaerolineae; order Aggregatilineales; family UBA3940; genus UBA3940. Next base: position 7,894 of record DGDY01000028.1, read on the forward strand.
ACTCGGTGGTCGAGCGCCTGCCGGA
>DGDY01000028.1:8173-8568 GCA_002385675.1 Anaerolineales bacterium UBA3940
ACGAGGGGCAGAACTGGCTGGAAGTGCCCTGGTTCTTCGCCGAGAACTACTTCTACCGGCGTATCATGGAGGCGACCGGCTACTTCCAGCAGGGGCCGCTGCAGGGTGTCGACCCGTTCGAGTACCAGAAGCGGCAAGGGCTTGAGACGACCCGTGCGCAGATCGGGCAGCTCGCCGCCGATCTGGCCGGGTGGGTGGCGGCAGGCGCGTGGGACCGCGACGCGTTCATCCGCCTGCTGGCGATCTCGCTGTGGGGCAACCAGGCGGACCTCAGCCTGTGGCCCGCCGATGCCGAAACCGAGCCGAGCGACGCCGGGGCGGGCAGCCGCGAGGACATGATCATCGTGGACGACAGCGAGGCCGTTGCTAAGCATATCGAGGCCCGCCGGGGGCAG
>DGDY01000028.1:8828-10259 GCA_002385675.1 Anaerolineales bacterium UBA3940
CAACGCGGGCTTTGAGCTGGTGACAGACCTCGCGCTTGTGGACTACATCTTGAGCATCGGTGGCGGCGAGCACGGTGCACCTGCACCTGAAGGCGCACCCGACCTTCGTGTCAGACGCGATGATCAAGGACGTGCACGAGACGGTTGAGTTCCTGCTGCTGGAGGGCGACGACGCAGTCCGCGCCTTCGGCGAGCGCCTGCGCGGGCATCTGGCCGACGGGCGGCTTGTGCTCCACGAGGACTTCTTCTGGAACTCGCCGCTGGCGCTGTGGGCGCTGCCCCGTCTGCTTCAGGACGAGGTCAATCCCTCGCACCTGGTGATCAGCAAGGGCGACGCCAACTACCGGCGTATTCTGGGTGACCGTCACTGGCCGTTCACCACCCCCTTTGAGGACGTGGCGAGCTACTTCCTGCCGCCGCTGCTGGCGCTGCGCACCTGTAAGTCCGAAGTCGTTGTTGGGTTGCGCACCGGGCAGGCGGCCAACCTCACGCAGAAAGACCCCGACTGGCTGATCAACGGCGAGTGGGGGCTGATCCAGTTCAAGCCGAGGACGGGCCGGCTGGAGTAAGGCCCGCATTCCGCCGGCAGCATGCCACCGCCAGCCGAATCAGGAGCCAGGCAACGTGAAAATAGCTCTCGCCAGCACGTGGAACCCACGCGGCGAACTGCCGCGCATCGAGCGGCTGAGCCCGCAGCTCAACGCCCTGTATGCCTGCCTCGTCGTGGTCGTCCCGCCCGATACCGACACGGCGCTCGTCGCGCGGCTTGCAGGGGTAACCGGCGTCGAGGCGGTGGTTGCCGACGACTGGACGCTGGCGCGGCATCACGCCGTGCGGCACGCGCTGCGTGAGGATGTCGGCGCGGTTCACGCCTGCGACCTCGACCGGCTGCTGCACTGGCTGGAGGTCGCCCCCGCCGAGCTAAACGACGTTCTGGCGCAGGCCGGGCAGGATGCCTGCCTCGTGCTGGGCCGCACCGAGCAGGCATGGGCCACACATCCCCGCTGCATGATCGAGACGGAGGTGATTTTCAACCGCGTGTTCTCGCACCTGCTCGGATCGGATGCGCTGATCGACTTCGGCGCGGGCTCGAAGCTGTTCAGCCGTGCCGCCGCCGAGTTTGTGCTGCGCCACACACCGGAGTCATGGGGCTGGGCCATCGACGCGGCCTGGCCGCTGATGCTGCACCGGGCGGGCTGGCCGGTCGCCTACCGCGCCGTGGATGGGCTCGCCTGGGAGACGCCCGATCAGTTCCTGCCCACGGTCGCTGGGGAGGACGTCCGCCGCGAGCTTGCCGCTGCCTGGGATGCCGATGCCGGACGCTGGGATCAGCGGGTGTGGGTGGCGCGGGAGATCACCCGCGTGGGCTTGGAGGCGGCACGCGCCTGGCCGGTGGGTGGGGCTTAAAATACGCCCGTTTCCTGTAGGGGC
>DGDY01000028.1:10353-14560 GCA_002385675.1 Anaerolineales bacterium UBA3940
ACGCCCGTTTCCTGTAGGGGCAGGTCGTGATGCGCGATGCTCCGCATCGATCGCATCAATGGACCTGTCCCTACCAACGATTGCGATACGCCCGCCTATCGCACCACCAGCACCGGCAGGTCGATCTGCTCCAGAAGGTCGTCCAGCCGGTGGCCCTGCAGCAGCGCGATGTCAGCCGGGAGCGCGATGAGGTCGGCCCCTTCGGCCCGGGCGACGTGCCTCAGCTTGTCGATGGTCGGCTCGATGAGCCAGCGGCACTGAGCCTCCCGCCCGTGCCGCCGCAGGTGGCGGAAGCCGGTAACCTGCGTGGTGAGCGCCAATCTGGAACTGCTCGCGGCGCAGGCCAGCGTCAGGTAACCATTGCGCGCGCCGACGATCTCCCCTGCTACGTCGAGCGTGTGTTCGGCGCGCTCGGAGCCGTCGTACAGCACCAGCGCGTGCGGCTCGCGCGGCAGCCGCCGGTGCAGGATGAGCACCGGGCGCGTGGTTTCGAGCAGGATGGTGCGGGCCGTCGAGCCGACCCGCCGCTGGCCGATCTGGCTGCCGCGCCCCAGCACGATCAGGTCGGCGTCGGCCATGGCCCGGAGCAACTCGTTGGCGACCGCGCCGCGCCGCACCCGGAAGCTCCATGTGACCTCGCTGCGGATGGCGACCTGCTCGATGGCGCGGCGGGCGTGGCGCGACTGCCGCCGCAACTCCCGCTGAAGCGCCTCCGGGCTGATCTGGCGGACGGTGGCCGAGTACGTGCGGATCTCCTGCGCGAAGGGCAGGCTGGCGAGTTGCAGCAGCGCCTGATCCTCAACAAACAGGCCCACCAGTTCGGCGCCCAGGCTGGCGGCGAGCGGCGCTGCGGCGTGTAGTGCCTGCAGGCTCTGCGGCGAGCCATCCACTGCGACAAGGATCCGCTCGATGTTGATGTCACTCATCTGCACTATCCATCGTGAGGTCGCGGCGCCCGTTGAGCGAGCCGCTGAACCGCAGGCGGCGCTCGGCAAGCTCCTTAAGCCGGGCCTGCACCCGCCCGTTGACTGTATCCGGCGGGTAGTTGCCCTCCTCGTCCGGCTCGCCCGCCGGCATGCCGGTCAGCAGTTCGAGCGCCTGGTCAATCGTGCTGATGGCGTAGACGTGGAACTGGCCGTTCTCCACCGCCTCAACCACGTCCTGCCGCAGCATCAGATGCTTGACGTTCGAGCGCGGGATGATCACACCCTGCTCGCCGGTCAGCCCGCGCGCGCGGCACAGGTCGAAGAAGCCCTCGATCTTCTCGTTGACGCCGCCGATGGTCTGCACATAGCCGTGCTGGTTGATGGAGCCGGTCACAGCCAGCGACTGCTTGAGCGGCACCTGTCCCAGCGCCGAGAGCAGCGCGCATGTCTCTGCGACGCTGGCGCTGTCCCCCTCGACGCCGCCGTAGGACTGCTCAAATACCAGGTTGGCGGAGAACGAGAGCGGGTCGTACACGCCGTAGCGCTCCCCGACGAAGCCCTGCATGATGAGCATGCCCTTGGAGTGGATCGGCCCGGCCAGCGCGACCTCGCGCTCGATGTCCAGCACGTCGCCCGTGCCCAGGCGCGCCCGCGCGGTGATGCGCGTCGGGCGGCCAAACGTAAAGTCGCCGATCTGCAGCACCGTCAGCCCGTTGATCTGCCCGATGGCCTCGCCTGTCGTCTCGATGAGCACGATATCGCGCAGGATCGACTCCTGCGAGCGCTCGCGGATGCGGTCCAGCCGGTAGATCTGCTCGTCGATGGCGCGCTGCACGTCCTCCTCGCGCACGATGTCATGCCCCGCCTCCCCGGCCCAGTAGTTGGCCTCGCTGAGCAGGTCGGCGATCTCCCTCACCCGCGTGGAAAGCCGCTCCGCGTCGCCGACCCGGCGGCTGCTGTGCTCGATCACGCGGGCCACGGCCTGCCGGTCAAACGGGCGAAGTTTGTTCTCGCGCACAAAGTGCGCGATGAGCCGGGCGTAGGCCTGCTGGCTCTCCTCGTCGCGCGTCATGACCTCGTTGAAATCGGCGACCACGCGGAACAGTTCGGCAAAGTCCGGGTCGACCTGCTGGAGCATATAGTAGAGTTCGCGGTCGCCGATCAGCGCAACCTTGACGTTCAGCGGGATCGGCTCCGGCTCCAGCGTGACGGTGCTGATCACCCCGCTAACTTCACGCGGCGACTCGATGCGGATCTCCCCGGAACGCAGCGCCCGCTTGAGCCCTTCCCAGGCGAAGGGCTGGGTGAGCAGCGTCCGCGCTTCGAGGATCAGGTAGCCGCCGTTGGCGCGGTGCAGCGCGCCGGGCTTGATCAGCCTGAAGTCGGTGGTGAGCGCGCCCAGATGCGCCACGTACTCGATCCGCCCGATGACGTTCTGATAGGTCGGGTTATCTTCAAAGATGACCGGCGCACCTTCGAGATCAGCGTTGTTGACAATAACGTTGACCTGATAGCGCTCCTTGAAGGACTCGCGGCGTTGCGTGCGGACACCCTGAAAGACCTGGGGCAGTTCGTCGACGTCCTGCTGCTCGTCCGCGCGAAACTGGTCAATGTTGTCGATGACGTCCTTCTGGACGGCATTCAGGTAGCTGACCACTTCTTCCAGCTCGCCGTACTTCTCGCGCAGCTCATCAAACAGCCCGCCGATGGCCAGCCCGGCCATCTCCTCGTTGAGCTGTCTGGTCCGCTCGCGAAGCTCGCGCTGCAGGCGCGGCTGCTCAAGGAGGATGTTCTGCAGCTTCTTCTGCATCTCCTGGATGCTGTCCTCAAGCTGCTTGCGCTCCTCGTCGGACATCTCCTCAAGCTGCTCCGGCGAGATGACTTCGCCCTCCCGGGTGGGGGCAAAGGCGAGCCCGGCGGGGGTGCGCATCAGCATGAGGTTGCGCCCGCGCGCCTCCTCACGGATGGCCTCCAGCGCCTGCTCCTGCCGGTTGTTGATCTCCTCCTGAATTTCCTGCCGCCGCTGGCGATACTCCTCACTCTCGAACGTGCCCGAGAGGGCCGTGCGCAACTCTTCGAGCAGGGTCTGCATGTCCTGCTGAAGCTGAACGCCCATCCCCGCAGGCAGGCTCAGCGCCTGAGGCTTGTGCGCCTCCTCGAAGCCGTACACGTAGCACCAGTCGTTGGGGACGGGCCGCTCGCGGGCGGCCTCGCGGAAGAACTGGTTGAGGAGCGTGCGCTTGCCGGTGCCCGCCGACCCCATCGCGTAGATGTTGTAGCCCTCCTGCTCCATGCCGACGCCGAACCGGATGGCGCTTAGGGCGCGCGGCTGCCCGAGGATCTCGGTCGTCTCGGTCACGTCGTCGGTCGTCTCGAAGTCGAACTGCTTCCAGTCGGTGTGCCGGTACAGATCCTGCACGCCCAGCCGCAGCGCTTGCTCAGTTGCCTTTTCCACTGCCTTTACCCTCTGCGTGTGGCGTCATGATAAGTGCTCCCTGCCATGCTTATAAAAGAAACGGGTGCCTGCACCACGCACCGGAGCAGGCACCACCTCGTTTGCTCGTCGAAATCTGTGTCACTGCCGTGTCGCGTGTGATCCCCGGTGCGCCAGGCTACTCGACCAGATCCACGGCGGTGTAGGCGTCCGCGTTGGGGATTTCTTCAGGCCAGCCCTTGCCGCGCCACTGCACTTCGTGCGTCTGCATGGACTGCGGGCCGTGCCGGTTGAGAGCTTCCTTGGCCTTCGTCACGTCGTCGTCCGTTACGGTGACGCTGACGAGCGACCCATCCTCTGCGCCCTTGCGAGCCGCCAGCCCGATGTACCCGCGCTCGAAACCCTGCAGCAGCAGGCTCTGGCACGCGTTGCGTCCTGTCTCCAGCGTGTTGAACGTTGCAACAACAACCTTACTTCTGTCTGCCATATGTCTCCTCCACTACCAGAAAAATCAACAACTCCGGACGTACCGTTAAAGCGTGATTGTGGCAGCGCCCGATGGACACGGGAGGAAGGGGATGGGGAAAGGTCGTGGTTGGTGAGGGTGTATCGCGGCTCGACCGGGAGCCTGCCACCTTTATTATGCTAAAGTTGATTCGGCAGAGTCAAGGCGAGTGGGGAGGTGGGTTTTGGGAAAGAACCCCCACCCAACCTCGCAGCGAGCGCGTCGCTGCTCGGTTGACCTCCCCCTTGCAAGGGGGAGGTGGGCGGCCCTACGGGCCGGACGGAGGGGGGTCGGGACGAAGCCGCCGCGGGGAGGTCGGGGGGCTGTCTCTTTTACACATCT
>DGDY01000252.1 GCA_002385675.1 Anaerolineales bacterium UBA3940
GCCGGGCTCAGGGCACGGGCGAGAGCGTCGAACACGTCCTCGGTGCTGACAATCGTGCCGCCCTGTACCTCGTCCACGGCGACATCGCCATATACGAGTGGGACAAGCCCGTGCTGCAATGCCTGCTCGACGGGTGCAAGCTCCATGCGGATGATCTGGCCGCCCCGGCACACCGCCGAGGCGGAGGGCTGCACGCGGAACACCGGCACGCCTGTCGCGTGGAAGGCTTCGAGCACAATCGTGTTCAGCCGGGCGGCAACGACCGAGACTTCTGCGAAGCCGCGCCACTCCTCAGGCGTCGAGACGCCCCGGCGCGTGCCGTATGTGGCGGCGGCGGTGTGCCCGAAACTGCCGCTGCCATGCCCCAGAACGAGGCGCAGCGCCGGGTTGGCATCGAGTGCAGTGCGTACTTCGGCGGCAAGCCGGTTGATGACGTCGGTCAGCGCGGTTTCGGTCGCGGACTTGTCCGTAATGAGCGAGCCGCCGAGCTTCAGGAATGTCAGCATGGCAGAGCCTCCTCCCGGCTTACGAGACGGTGGTCTGGATCACGCGCGCGGCGCCCGCCTCGCTCAGCGCCTGCGCGACCCGGTCTGCGTTGGCGGCGCTGACCAGCGCGATCATATTGCCGCCGCCGCCTCCGCCGGAGAGCTTTGCCCCGAGTGCCCCGGCAGCCAGCGCCGCGTCGATCAGCCGCTCCAGCTCCGGCGAGGACACCTCCAAGCGGCGCAGCAGGTCCTGGTTTTGCACCATGAGCGGGCCGAGGCGGGTCGTCTCGCCGCTCTCGATGGCGGCGCGCGCCTCCCGCACAAGCCCGCCAATCTCCTCGAAGATGGCCTCGTAACGCGCCGGTTCGCGCTGCCAGCCCGCCCGCACCGCGCCGACTGTCTCCCGCGTGGGGCTTGGCCTGCCGGTGTCCCCGACGAGCAGGTGGAAGGGGGCCGCCGGAGTAAAGACTTCAGGCTCGTGCCCGCGCACGAAATAGACCGGCTGCCCGTAGCACACGACGGTGTTATCCACGCCGCTTGGCGTGCCGTGATACAGTTTCTCAACCTCGTAGACGAGCGCGGAGAGCTCCGGGGTGGCAAGCGGGGCACGCAGGTACTCGGACAGCGCGCACACCAGCGCCGCCGTCACCGCCGCACCGCTCCCCAGACCGCTGGCGATGGGGATGGTGGACTCGATAGCGATCTCGGCGTCCGGCTCGGGCGCGCCGAGCCTGTCAAGTGTGAGCCGCGCGGCAACTGCGAGCGCGTGGGCCGCCGTCTCGGCGAGCGAGAGCGTCGTGTCGATGTCGAGCGCGCGGATGATCAGCCCCGCCCCAGCCGGGCCGGGGCTAACGGTTGCCGTCGCTTGCAGGCTGTGCAGCGGCACGGCGAGCGCCGGCTGCCCGTAGACAACCGCGTGCTCGCCGAACAGGATGATCTTCCCCGGCGCGCTGGCTGATACTGCTGTCATGGCAAAATGTACAGAACGAGTATGACTGCCAGGCCCCACAACAGCACCGCCAGTTGGAGCGGACGGTCCTCAAGGAGCACTTCGTCGGGTGCGCTGCCCTCCCCGCGCACGTGGATGAGGTACAGATAGCGGAAGATGCCGTACAGCACAAAAGGCGTTGTCAGCATCATCGTATGGTTCTCAGGCAGGCCCTCCGCGCTGAAGGTGTAGAGCGCGTAGGTCAGCATGGCCATTGCCGTGACGATCAGGATAATTTCGTCGAGGAGCTTGATGTTGTAATGGTCGAGGATGGCCCGCTGATGGTTCTCTCCGCCGTTCAACTGGATAAGCTCCTGCCGCCGCTTGGTGAAGCCGAGGAACAGCGCCAGCGTCGCGGTAAATACATACAGCCACGGCGAGAAACGCTCTGCGCTGACCAGCACTGTACCCGCCGCCACCCGCAGCAGGAAGCCTGCGGCGATGGTCATCACGTCGATCACAACCATGTGCTTGAGCCAGAACGAGTACGCAAGCTGGAGGCACAGGTAGCTCAGCACGATCACCGCAAACCAGGGGTTCAGCAGGTAAGAGAGGGGCAGTGCGATGGCAGCCAGCACGCCTGCCGCCGTGATCGCCACTTCGCGGGATAGTCGCCCTGAGGGCAGCGGGCGGTAACGCTTGGTCGGGTGGGCGCGGTCCGCCTCAAGATCGACGAGGTCGTTGATCAGGTAGACGGCGCTGGTGATCATGCTGAACAATGCAAAGCCCGCCAGCGTCGCCAGCAGAGGGCGCGGCTGGATGAGCTTGCCGTCAAACACCAGCGGCACGAAGATAAAGCCGTTCTTGATCCACTGCTTGAGCCGCATGCTCTGGATCAATCCGGCGACTTGCGTGGTTACCATGCTTCTAGACTCGGTCCGGTTCATGCGGTGGATACCTGCCGGGCAGGGTCAACTGGCCAGAGTTGTACGCTGGCTATTATAGTCTGTGTGGGGGGGCTGTCAACGCGCGGGGAAGGTGGCCGGGCGTGAATTAGGTGGAAGTCCCACCCGCCATGCCGGGCAGGTAGGTGTGTCCACAGATGACGCAGAAAAAAGGACGATTAAATGAGTTCACTAATGACACGAATGAAACGAGTAAATGAATATTCGTGTAATTCGTGTCATTCGTGGGTCGGCTTTCCATCCGTGTAATCTGTGTCATCTGTGGGCTCATCTGCATCCATTACCACTCATTGGGGGCGTGAATGGCAGAACGCGAAGGCAAAATCCGGCTGGATGAGTTGCTGGTGCAGCGCGGGCTGGCGGACGGGATGGATCTCGCGCGGCGGCTCATCATGGCGGGTGAGGTGTTCGTTGACGGGCAGATGGTCACGCTGCCGGGCGCGCGCGTGCCGGTGAGTGCGGTGCTGCGACTCCGGGAGAAGCCGCGCTTTGTGAGTCGCGGGGGTGAAAAGCTCGCCGCCGCGCTGGAGCGCTTCGGCATCGACCTGAACGGGCGCACGTGTGCGGACGTCGGCGCGTCAACCGGGGGCTTCACCGACTGCATGCTGAAGGCGGGCGCGAGCCGTGTGTACGCCATCGACGTGGGGTACGGGCAGCTTGCATGGGAACTGCGGCAGGATGAGCGGGTAGTTGTGATGGAGCGGATCAACGCGCGCTATCTGGAGGCGCTGCCCGAGCCGGTGCACTTCGCCAGCATGGACGTGTCGTTTATCTCACTGCGGCACATCCTGCCGAACGTTCGTCGATGGCTGCTGCCGGGCGGCGAGATCGTCGCACTGGTGAAGCCGCAGTTCGAGGCGGCGCGGGAGGACGTGGGGGAGGGGGGTGTCGTGCGCGACCCTGCCGTACACCGGCAGGTGCTGGCAGACGCCATCGAGAACGCGCAGATGGCGTTGTTCGCGGTACGTGGGCTGATGGCCTCGCCGGTGCAGGGCCCGGCGGGGAACGTGGAGTTTCTGATGTGGGCGCAGGCCGCCGAGGGCGTCGCTCCAGGCGCGGATGCAGACGCGATGATCGAGGCGGCGCTTGCCGAAGCGCCCTAGCCGGGCTCGTACACCGTCAGCTCCTCGAACAGGATGCTCACCCCATCGCTCTCGGTATCGACGAACGGGCCGAGGTCGCCTGCCGGCATCTCGCTGACCTGCACGGTATCGATGAGCGAGCCGTCCACGTACATTGCGAGGGTGTTGTTCTGTGCCAGCAGGGCGATTGTGTGCCGCCCGGTGGTTGCATCGATACCGGCGGGCAGTTCACCGCTGGCGATGATCGCGTCGCCACTGGCACTGTAGTCATACAGACGATAGCCGCCGCTGCACGTGAGGGCAAAGGCACGGAAGTTGTCGTTATCGCGGAAGTGGAACATCAGCCCGTAGGAACTGGTGCTGGTCGACGGGCATATCTGCGGCTGCACAATCATCTCGGCGTAGAAACTGCTGATGTCGTCCTGCTGGCTATAGACCCACATGGCCCAGCTTGGCTCGACCTCGAAGAGCATCCCGCCGTCGGTCGGGGCAGCCCGCCCCTTGACCACGCCGTCATCCGCGCTCGTGACCTCCACCCAGCGGGTACGGAAGTCGGTCGAATAGACCTCGTCGCCGAACTCCGGGGGCTCGCTGCTCACGGGCGGCCTGTCCTCCGCTTCGCCGGTATCGTCCGTGTCGTCGGGGGTTTCTGTCGGCTCCTCGTCGCCGGGTTCGTCGTCATCGCTCTCCGGCGTTCCGGCGTTGTCTGGCGGCTCGGTTGCCTCCGGCTCGGCGGTCAGCCCGTCGGGGGTGTCACCGCCATCATTGCGGAAGGCGGGCAGGTTGCAGGCCAGCGCGGCAGCGGCCAGCGTGATCAGCAGGCACAGCAGGGCTCTCTTCATGTTCATCCGCAGACGCTTCTCCCACTCCCAGAACGACTTTTCTCTCCCGTTTAGTGTAGGGGCCGGAAGCGGTTTGTCAAGGCATCCGGCAACGTCCTCGTAGCAGGCCGGAAGAGGAAGAAAAACCACCGGCAGCAAAGGGGCTACCGGTGGCATGGTAAATGTCGATGGAGAAGGCGCGTGTGCGGGCTCTGGCTAGATATACCCCTCCGCCACGAGCCATTCGGCGTTGAGGATCGCGCCGCCTGCCGCGCCGCGGATCGTGTTGTGTGCCAGTGACACGAGCTTCACGTCAAACACGGGGCAGGGCTGCACGCGCCCGACGGTGACGGCCATCCCGCGCCCGGCGTCGCGGTCCCGGCGGGGCTGGGGGCGATCCGGCTCGTCGCGCAGGATGAGCGCCTGCGGCGGTGCACTCGGCAGCCCAGCGACCTCCTCCGGTGGATGCCAGTGCCGCAGCGCCTCCTTCACCGTGTCGATGTCCGCGTGTTTAATCAGCCCGGCGGATAGCGCACCCAAATGCCCGTCCATCACCGGGACGCGATGTACCTGTGCGCTGACGACAACCTCGGCAGGAGTGACATGCCCGTTGGTGAGCGTGCCGAGCAGCTTGCGCGACTCGGTTTCGATCTTCTCCTCCTCGCCGCCAATGTAGGGCACGATGTTGTCGAGGATGTCGAACGATGACACGCCGGGGTAGCCTGCGCCGCTGATGGCCTGCATGGTCACGGTGTGGACCTGCCTCAGCCCGAAGGCGTCCTGCAGGGCTTTCATCGGGAAGATGATGGATGTGGTGGCGCAGTTCGGGCAGGTGACGATCAGGCCATCCCAGCCGCGCCGCTCGCGCTGCACGTCGATCAGACGGACGTGCTCCGGGTTGATCTCCGGGATGAGCAGCGGCACGTCCTCTTCCATACGGTAGGCGGAAGCGTTTGAGCAGACCGCATACCCGGCGGCGGCGAGCACCGGCTCGACCTCACGGGCGATCGCGGTCGGCAGCGCGGAAAACACCAGCTTAACGCCTCTGAGCGCCTCCGGCGTCGTCGGCTGGACGATCAGATCGCGGACGGTTGCCGGTATCTCGCCGGGGACAACCCAGTTGACCGCCTCGCCGTAGCGCCGCCCGACCGTGCGCTCGGAGCCGGTGACGACCGTGACCTCGAACCAGGGGTGGTCCTCAAGCAGGCTGACAAACCGCTGGCCGACCGCGCCCGTTGCGGCGAGAACCGCGACAGGTTGCTTCTGTGTCATGACTACTACCCCCTCAACGCTTAAACTACTTACTATTAACGATCAACTCGTGGATGGCCCGCAGGGCGGCGTCGGCGTCGTCGGCTGCGACGACAACCGACAGGCTGGAGTCAGATGATCCCTGCGCGATGGCGAGCAGGTTGATCCCGCGTGCACCTACCGCGCTGAACACCTGCCCGGCGACGCCCGCCGTCTGCCGGACGCGCTCGCCGACCATCGTAATAATCGTCACGTTGTCGTCCGCCGTGACGCTGTCAATGTCGCGCCGGGCAAGTTCCTGCGCGAACTGCTCGTTCAGCGCGGCGACGACCACCGGCGCACGCGATTGTGGAATGATGAAGCAGATGCTCTGCTCGGACGACGATTGCGAGATCATGAGCACGTTGGTGCCTGTCTGGGCAACGGCGGCGAAGGTCCGTGCGGCGATACCGGGCACGCCGAGCATCCCCTTGCCCGCGACCGTGATCTGGCTGACGTCCCGGATGGCCGTGACGGCCTTCAGTGGGCGAGCGTTGCCGTTGCCGTTGGCAGTGATGAGCGTGCCGGGGTGGTCCGGGTTGAAGGTGTTCTTCACCCGCAGCGGGATGCTCGCCTCAATCAGCGGGCGGATCGTCCGGGGGTGCAGCACCTTCGCGCCGAAGTACGCCAGCTCGCTGACCTCGCTGTGTGTGAGCACCTCGATGGTGCGGGCGTCGGGGACGATGCGCGGGTCGGCGGTCATCACGCCGTCCACATCCGTCCAGATCCAGACTTCGTCACAGTTGAGCATGGCGCCAATCAGGGAGGCGCTGTAATCCGAGCCGCCGCGCCCCAGCGTCGTGCTGACGCCGCTCGCCGTCGCACCGATGTAGCCCGTCACCACCGGGGTAATGCCCGCCTCGAGGAGTGGCGGGAGTACCTGCGTGACTCGCTCACGGGTCGGCTTCAGCAGAGGGGTGGCCTGCTGGTAGCAGTCATCGGTCACGATAATGCCCGTTGCGTCGATTGCCTGCGCAGGGATGTCTGCCACGCGCAGCGCCTCCGCGACGAGCCGGGCGCTGGCGCGTTCGCCCAGCCCCATCGTATAGTCCAGCGCACGGGCGGTTGCCTCGCCGAGCACATACACGCTGTCACCAAAGCGAGTGTACTCGACAAAGAGCCGGGAGATTTCCTCCAGCAGGGTGCCGGGGGAAGCGGTGAGCGCCCGCGCCACCTGCTCATGGCGCTGCCACAGCTCCTCGGCAACTTCGCGGTGATAGGCGGGGTCGCCCGCAGCGGCGCGCTCGATGCCCGCCTGCAAACGGTTGGTGACGCCGCCCAGCGCCGAGACGACGACCACGCAACGCTTGCCGTCTGCACGGGCGTTCCGCACGATCTCGACCACCTTGGAGATCGCATCTGCGTCCTGCACGGAGGTACCGCCGAACTTCATGACGATGGTTCTGTTCTCACGGATCATGGTTTCCTCGCGTTAATTGATCTCTCCTGGCGAGCGGTGACGACAACTCCCTCCTGGTCGACTGGCAGTGTCCATACTCGCGCCTCGACTCCGGCGCGGCGGAAGGCCTCACGCATGGCTTCAGCAATAGCGGAATGGTTCGCCGGTGCGAAGGCGATTAGCGCCGGGCCGGAACCACTGAGCGCGACGGCGGCAGCGCCCGCCTCACGTGCGGCAGCGATAGCCGCTTCCACTCCGGGGATGTGCGGGGTGCGGTAGGGCTCGTGGAGCCGGTCGCACATGACCTCGGCGAGCAGGGCATAATCGGCGTCGGCAAGCGCCTGCGCGACGAGCAGCGCCCGCCCGATGTTCGCGGCGGCATCCGCGAACGGCACCTGCGAGGGCAGGGCGGCCCGCTGCTGCGGCGTGGACAGGCGCACGGCAGGCAGCGCCACCGCGACGCGCAGGTCAGGGGCAAGCGGCAGCCGCCGCGCCACGAAGCCGCTCGCGCCCCGGCTCGACGCTGTCAGCCCGCCGAACACGGCCCCGGAGGCGTTGTCGGGATGGCCTTCCAGATCGGCGGTGAGACGGAACAGGGCGTGCCGATCCATCGCCTCACCGAGCAGCGCATTGGCCGCGGCAACCCCGGCTGCGCAGGCGGAGGCGCTGCTGCCAAGCCCGCTCTGCAGCGGGATAGCGTTTTCCAGCCTGACGTGCAGACGCGGCACTGACTGCCCAGCGCGTGCATACACGGCCTCCATCGCCCGGACGACCGCGTTCGTGCTGTCCGTTGGCAGTTCTTCCGCGCCTTCGCCGGAGACCTCGACGCGTACGACCGGCTCGCCGCCACCGGGCAGGGCGGTGACCTCGACGGTGTTGTACAGCGCAAGCGCAAGCGCCAGGCTGTCAAAGCCAGGGCCGAGGTTCGCCGAAGATGCCGGTACTCGCACGCGGACGGTCGTCATAACGTCTCCTCCTGCCTGTACACGGAAATCCGCCTAACCGCTGAGGTACTCCGCCAGCGCGGCGAAGTCGGGCGGGAGCGTCACTATCTGTGCGGTGTCCGCCTGGAGCACGGCTTCCGGGTCTTTAAGCCCGTGCCCGGTGACGACGCACACAACACGCTGCCCGCGTACATCCATCTCGCCGCGTTCGATGCGCTGCTTCAGCGCTGCCACGCCTGCCGCCGAAGCAGGCTCGACGAACACGCCTTCCAGCGCCGAGAGCAGCCGCCACGCCTCAAGGATCGCCTCGTCGGTCACGGCGGTGATGTGTCCGTCCGACTCGTCGAGCGCGGCGACGGCCTCGCGCCAGCGGGCCGGGTTGCCGATGCGGATCGCCGTGGCGATCGTTTCGGGCTTCTCGACGACCGCACCGTTAACAATCGGCGCGGCGCC
>DGDY01000074.1 GCA_002385675.1 Anaerolineales bacterium UBA3940
AGCGGCGTCACGGGTGGGGAGCACGCCCCCTGCGGCGGGACGAAGTGCCACAAAAAGAAACGAGCAGGTTTTCGCACCCTGCTCGTTCAGTTCAGGTACGGGTGGGATGAGAGAGATCAGCTCCGGTTGTCGAAGTTCGCCACGCAGAAGGCGAGCACTTCTTCGGCTGTGTCGCCGCCGGAGACGGCCTCCTCAAATTCGCCGAGGAATTCCGCGTAGTCGTCGGAGAAGTAGCTGCACACCGTGTAGCTGCTCCCATTCCCGGTCGTCTTCACCCCGGCCTGGATCTCGACGACCTGCTCTCCGATCACCACATCGTTGAACGTGAACTTGTTTGTTTTTGCGAAGGCGGTGGTCGCCGTTGCCAGCATGGCGACAAGCACCACAAAGACCACCAGCTTCTTCATCGTTGCCGCTCCTCTAGCCCATCCAACGATGAACATAGCGTAGCATTTAGAGCATAAAAATATCCTAAAAATTATCTAAAAATTCGGAATTATACGGAGTACTTTAGCCCGATGTCCCGCTCCGGGCGAAGCGCACCACAAGGGCCCCGTTCTGCAGCTTTGCCGACTGGACTTCCAGCGGCCAGAGCGCGCGAGGCAGTACAATGTTCCGCCGATACGAGCCAACCGACAGCGTGATCTCATCCGCGCTGCGGAATAGCTCGACCTGCCCTTTCTGCACAAACGGCAGCCGGATGCTGAGCGTGTAGCTGCCATCCTCGTGGCGCTCCAGCGAGTGCGTCTGCCCCTCGTACATGCGGTCGAGCGGGTCAGTATCGCCGTAAAGCGCCCGCCCCAGCTCGCGTAGCAATTCCAGCCCGCCGACCTCGTTGGGGAAGAGCGGCGCGGTCAGCAGCGGCAACGGGTCGAACACCTCGTGAATCAGCGTAAGGTTCTCCGCCTGACGATCCTTCCAGGCGTTGAAGTACGGATCGGAGACGGTTTCAGGGAGCAGCCGGTTGCACACCACCGCATCGACCGGGTAGCCGTACAGGTTGAGGTACGTGTATGTGCGCTGCGTCTCCTTGACGACCATGCGCTCTGCGTTGACGACGAGCCGCATCGAGGAAATGGCGCTGTCGGCGAGCATGGCGCGCACCTCGTCAAGCGTGTCGAACAGGCGCTGTACCGAGTCAACCGCCTCGACGTTCGGGCCGCTCACGCCGAAGGGCCGGGCCATCGGCGTAAGGATGCGGGCAGCGGTCCTCCCCAGCGGGATGAAGCGCTCGACCCACCAGCGTGCGGCGTCGGGCAGGGTCAGCAGGCGGAGTGTTTCGGCGGTCGGCGCGGCATCAACAACCACCACGTCATAGTTGCCGCTCCTGGCGTACTCGCTGAGCCATAGCAGGCTCGCCCCCTCCTCCAGACCGGGCAGAATGGTCACTTCCTCCGCGATCACGTCCTCGACGCCGCGCCGCTTGAACAGGCTGACCATGAACTTCTGGAATTCGCCCCAGTACTTTTCGATGGAGTAGTGAACGTCGATCTCCTGCGCATCGAGGTTGTCCGCCACCCGGATCGGCTCGGGGCCAAGCTCCTGCTGGAGCGAGTCGCCCAGCGAGTGCGCGGTGTCCGTGCTGATGACGAGCGCCCGGCGGCCCAGGTCCGCCGCCCGCAGCGCGGTCGCCGCGGCGATGCTGGTCTTGCCAACGCCGCCCTTACCGGTGAAAACGATAATTCGCATGTCGTTCGCCACGTGTCCGAGTCCTGTCTGGTTTCAACGCGTTCACAGGCCCATGACTGGGCCTCACGAAATTATAGCGCGCGGCGGCGAGAAAAGTTTCAGGGGGTGTGGGTGGGGTGCAATAAAAAAACAAGAACCCCCACCATGTAAGCCGGAGGCTTGCACCTCCCCCTTGCAAGGGGGAGGTGGGCGGCCCGTAGGGTCGCCCGGAGGGGGTTCAAAAGGCCTAAGTCAGTAGTTGCGCGACAGCAAAATGCCAGGCGTTTTGCACATTCGCGGCAGAATTGAACATGCGTATCTCACAACAGATCTGCCGGAGACTTGATCAATATGCCGTTAGCCTGCGCTACCTCCCCCTGACGTACATCTGCGGTCAGCAGCGGTATATTCAAGTCCGCAGCAAGTGCAAGATACAACGCATCATAAATAGCTAAGCCATTCTGGATGCCAAGCATGAGCGCCGCCTCAAGGTATTCAACAGCAGGTTGAATTATGAGAGGTAGCTGGCTCAGATGCTGAATGGCTCGTTTCGCTTGTTGCACCGGCATCCCATGGAGACGAACATGCTTCCAAATAACATTGGTGCACTCAAGCAAGCAAAACTCGGGTACGTGCAACGTCAGCTTACCTGGCGTCTCCAAGCCGCTTAAGAAGGCCAGAACATTATCACTCTGTTCCTCTTTGACATACGCTTGGATAAGAACACTGGCGTCAATCACAAACTGGCCGTTCACGCATCCCGATCCTCGCGCAGCATTTCCAGGCTCGACTTGGTACCCGGAGGAGGAACCCAGATATTTTCACGCATGGCAGCCAAAAGATCAGCAATCGGGCGATCTGATTTCTGTCTATAGCTGGCCAGCCTTGCCCGCATCCGCTCGTCAACGACCTGTTCAATGAGTCGACGAAGCTGATGCATATCCATGTCACCAACTTTTTCTGTCACAGGCGCACCTCCTCATCTCGTCACATTATAGCGGAGGTATCAGCTATTCACATGGCGACGAAATTTGATCGATCAGAAACGTCGTCGTGTCACCAGATGGAGCCAGTTCCGCCCTTCACTTCCCTTCCGACGCCTTCTCAACGCCCTCGTCGTCCGGCGTCTCGGGCGGGACGAGCCACATCGTATGGAACGTGCCTTCGCGGTCGAGCCGCTCGTAGGTATGCGCGCCGAAGAAGTCGCGCTGCGCCTGGATCAGGTTCGCGGGGAGCCGCGCGCTGCGGTAGCTGTCGTAGTAGGCCAGCGCCGAACTCAGCGCGGGCA
Organism: Anaerolineales bacterium UBA3940; assembly: GCA_002385675.1. Taxonomy (GTDB): domain Bacteria; phylum Chloroflexota; class Anaerolineae; order Aggregatilineales; family UBA3940; genus UBA3940. The sequence goes on from DGDY01000074.1 coordinate 2,957, forward strand.
CCGGGATGCCCAGCTCAACTCCCGTCTTGACCACATGCCGCCACGCCTCCTGCTGCCCCGCCAACTGCTCGCGGAAGTGCGGCGCGAGCAGCAGGTTGGGCAGATCGGGCTGCTCGGCAAACGCCGCGCGGATGTCGTCGAGGAACCGCGCACGGATGATGCAGCCACCGCGCCAGATCTTCGCGACCTCGCTGTAACTCAACCCGTAGCCGTACTCGTCGCTGGCAAGCCGCATCAGCCCGAAGCCCTGCGCGTAGGTGGCGATCTCCGTCGCATACAGCGCCTGCTCCGCCGCCCGGATGAACGCATCGCGGTCGCCCTCATAGCGGCCCTCCGGCCCGGCGAGCACTTTCGCCGCCTCCTCGCGCTCCTGCTTGTACGCCGAGATGATCCGCGACTCGACCGCCTGTGTGATCGTCGGGATGGGGTAGCCGAGGTCCATCGCGTCCTGGCTGGTCCATTTGCCGGTTCCCTTCTGCGCGGCCCGGTCAAGGATCAGATCGACAAGCGGCTGGCCCGTCTCGTCGTCCACCTGCGGGAAGATCTCAGCCGTGATCTCGATCAGGAACGACTCGAGCATCCCCTTGTTCCACCGAGCGAAGATCTCGCCCATCTCCTCGTTCGACAGGCCCAGCCCGCGCCGGAAGAGGTCATACACCTCGGCGATGGCCTGCATCACCCCGTACTCGATGCCGTTATGCACCATCTTGACGTAATGCCCCGCGCCGCGCGGCCCCAGATAGCTCACGCAGGGCTCACCGTTTACCTTTGCGGCGATGTCCTCAAACAGCTTCTGCACGCGGGCATAGGCTTCGGGCTGGCCGCCCGGCATGATGCTCGGCCCCCACAGCGCGCCCTCCTCCCCGCCGGAGACGCCGACGCCGAGGAAGTTGATGCCGTCCTCCGCGAGCGCGGCGGCGCGGCGCTCGGTGTCCTTGTACCACGAGTTGCCGCCGTCGATGATGATGTCGCCCGGCTCAAGGTGGGGCTTCAACTGGTCGATCACCGCATCGACCGCCGCTCCGGCTTTCACCATCAGGAGCACGCGGCGCGGCGTCTCGACGGCGTCGGCGAGGGCCTGCATGTCGTAGGCTGAGACAATGTTCTTGCCCTCCGCCCCCGCCATGAACTCGTCGGTAACCGCGGAGGTCCGGTTGTACACGGCCACCTGGTAGCCGTTGCGCTCCATGTTCAACACCAGGTTCTGGCCCATCACGGCCAGCCCGATCACGCCAATATCAGCCTTTGCCATCGCTCTCTCCACGTTGCTTAAGTGTGACTGAATGTCCGGGGCTGCTGCGCTCAACGCAGCATGACCAGCGCATGGTCAATACGCCCCAGGTTGACGGGGATCTGCTGCCACGTCTCGCCGTAATCGGTGGTACGCCAGAGGTCGCCGTTGCGCAGCCCGGCGATCACCTCGCCCGGCTCCGGCGTGAGCAGGGCATACGGCATGAAGTCGAGCGGCTGCGGCAGCCCGCCGCCCAGCTTCTGCCACGGCTCGCCCGCGCGCCGCCGGAAGATGAACGCCTCCGCGATGCCCCGGTCGCTGTGCGCCTGGCGCGGGCTCGGTGAAACGGACACGTACCACGTCTCCGGGTCCTCAGGGTCCGCTCCGACCGCCCAGCCGTAGCTGCGGTCAAGCCCCTCGCGGGGGATCTCCCACGTGCGGCCCGCGTCCCGGCTGATCGCCGCCCCGCCGCCCGAGCCGCCCTCGTAGACGTACTCGCCGCGCGTGCGGTGGAAGGTCAGCGAGTGGCAGTCGGCAAGGGCGTTGGGCAGCGGCGCAGACCACGTTCGCCCGCCGTCCTCACTGCGGATCACCGCGCCATACTCGATCCCGGCGACGATCAGGTCAGGGTCAACAGGCGAGATGTCGATGCCGTTGACGTAGGCCGTGCCCGGCGGTTCGGCAGGCGACCACCACTCGTCGCGCCCCGGAATGTCACGGAAGCCCTCAAGCTCCTGCCACGTGTCGCCCCCATCCCGCGAGGCGAACACCAGCGGCGGCTTCGCCCCGGCGACCACCCAACCGGGCGTCGTTGGACTGACCGCCATCGACTTGATGATCTGCCCGTCCAGCCCGACCCTCTGCCACGTCCGCCCGGCATCGTCTGAGCGCAGCACGCCCGCGCCCTGCGTCCCCGCAAAGAGCCGGTCGGGGTTGTGCGGATCGACCGTCAGGCAGCGCACATCCTCGCCGGGCAGCAGGTGCTCGACCTGCCACTGCCCGTTGAGGAACGCGGCCCGCGCAATGCCAGGCCGCGTGTTACTTATGAACACCGTATCTCTCATACCAGATGCGGATCTTCCAACCTCAGACCGAGCACCCCGGCGAGGGTGCGCAGCGTCACCTGCGCGGCGATCACGTCGTCACCCGCCTCCAGGCACTCGGCAATGGCGTTCGCAAGGCTTTCCAGGTGGCCCACCGCACGCGGCGTGTCGAGGTCGTCATCCATAGCCGCCCTAAACGCCTTCTCGTACGGCTCGGGGTCAAGCGAGTGCTCGCCCGCGCCCGCGCGCGCCAGCAACTCGGCCCACCGCGTGACCTGCGCCTGAGCCTCCTCCAGCCCCTGCTCGGCGTCGTCGGCGCTCCAGTCCTCGCGGTAGTGGTGCTTGGCGAGGTACAGGCGGAGCGCATCCGCCGAATACGTCTCCAGCAGGTCTTTGACAAAGAGCATGTTGCCCAGCGACTTGCTCATCTTCTCACCCTGGTAGCGCACCATCGCCACGTGGAACCAGTAGCGCACGAACGGCTTGACGCCGCTGGAGTGCTCGGATTGGGCAATCTCGCAGTCGTGATGCGGGAAGATCAGATCCGCGCCCCCGGCGTGAATGTCCACCGTCGGGCCGAGGTAGCGGGTGCTCATCGCCGAACACTCGATATGCCAGCCGGGCCGTCCCTTCCCCCACGGGCTGTCCCATGTCGGCTCGCCCGGCTGGGCGGCCTGCCATAGCACAAAGTCGAGCGGATCGCGCTTGTTGGGGTCGTCGGGGTAGTTGCCGCGCTCGTTGGCAGTCGCGAGCATGTCGGCGTAGCCCATCTTCGCCAACTGTCCGAAGTCCTGGTCGGCGCGCACGTCATAGTACACGCTGCCGTTCTTTTCGTAGGCGTAGCCGCGTTCCAGCAGCGTCGAGATCATCTCCTGCATGGCCGCGATCTCCTGCGTGGCCCACACGTAGTGATCCGGCGGGCGCACGTTGAGCGCCCTCATATCGGCGCGGTACTTGCGCGTCTCCTCGCGGGCCAGCTCGTCCCAGCGCATGCCGACCTTCTTCGCCTGCCGCAGAATGTCGTCGTCGATGTCGGTGACATTCTCGACGCGGACGGTGCGGTAGCCCTTGTATTCCAGGTAGCGGGCCAGGATGTCAAAGCAGACGAAGTTGAATGCGTGGCCCAGGTGGGTGGTGTCGTAGGGCGTCACCCCACAGATGTACATGCGGAAGATTCCATCGGAAGTCGTGACCGGTTCAAGGTCACGCGTGAGGGTATTGTAGAGCTTCACAGCCACCTCTCTGTCTGACGAAACTATCCTCATGAGTGTAGCGCGAAATGAAACCGGGTGGAAGGTCAGGGATGCGGTAACCCCACCCCCGTGCAGTTGGCTTCGCCAACTGCCAGGCAGAAACGGCTGAGCCGTTTCTGCACACCCCTTTCCGCATCGCAGGGAGCCGCGAAGTTTATTCGCGGCGATGGTAATTAAGCTGACTCGCAAGCCGCGACGTTCTGTCGCGGCGGTGCTAATTCGAAATTCAACCTTACCCGCAAGCCGTCATAATTACTCAACATACTCTCTTATCGTCTCGAAATCCCGCTCCATCTGCTCGCGCAGTTCCTGCCGGTAGAAGGCCGCCGCCGGGTGGTACAGCGGCACGATGATCACTTCACCGTAGGGCGCGCGGCCCTTAAGCGCCTGCCCGTGCAGCTCGCTGATCTTCCCGCCGTGCGCCGGACTGCCCAGTAACTCAAGGATGAAGTCCATCGAGAAGCGGCCCAGCGTCGCGATGACACGCGGGCGGATGATGTCGATCTGCTCGACGAGGAACGGCGCGTACAGCGCCAGCTCGTCGGCACGCGGGTCGCGGTTATTTGGCGGGCGGTCCTTCACGATATTGGTGATGTACACGTCCTCCCGCGCGACGCCGATCGCCTCCAGCAGTTCGTTGAGCACGCGGCCCGCCGCCCCGACGAACGGACGCCCGGCCTCTGCCTCCTTCTCACCCGGCGCCTCGCCGATGAACATGATGCGCGCGTCCAGGCTGCCCTCGCCGATCACGGCCTGGTAGTTGTTCTCCGTGCGGTAGGCGTACAGCGGCGAGTCTGTGAGGTTCAGCACCGCCTCGGCGACCTGCTGCATGCGCTCCGTCTTGTTGGATGCCGTCATATGGTGCCCCATGATGTGACTGCGGACGATCTGCCGCCTTGCCCGACCCTCTCTGATTATGGCGAGCTTGCCGCACGCCGGTCAACCCGGTTGGTAAAGCGCTGCCGGGCTATTTTTAGGATTTGTATAGGCCGCTTTTTGAACTTTTTAAGATTGCGGGTGGTACGGTCTAAATGTGGGGCTCTGGCAAGGCACAGCAAACATTGCAAAACGGGTAGTGGGAGACGCATGAGCAACCAACTGACAGACCGGGACAGCTATCGCGAGCAGATGGAAGCGCGCATCGCGCAGTGGGCGGGCGAGATCGAGGCCCTTCAGGCGCGGGCCGGTGCAGCCCCTGACCGGGGCACGGCGGCCGAGCTTGAGACGCTTGAATATTACTTCCAGCGCGTCCACGGGACGCTGGATCAGATGGAAGTCGTCAAGGACATCGCCTGGGCGGAGTGGCGGGAGGAGCTTGAGCAGAACGCCGCCGACCTCCAGGCGGCTATCGACCGGCTCAAGGCGAAGCTCGCGTAAGCTAAAACGACCATGCAAGGCTGTACAGGTAAAAGGAGCCAATTCGTGAAGCAACACATGAAAAAGATCGTGCTCGCCGCCGGTCTCGTGGTTCTGGCGCTGGCCGCGCTGGCGCTCGCTACGAGCGGGCGCACCGGCGTCGCCACCGCACAGGAGCCGGTTAATCAGGGCCAGTTGCGCAACGTGATCTCCGCGCCGGGCACGGGTACGGCGAGCGGCACGCCCGATGTCGCGCTGGTCGAGCTGGGCGTGCAAACCGTCGACGCCGACATTGGCGCGGCGCTTGAGGAAGCCAACCAGACCATCGACGAGGTGATCGCGGCGCTGGGAGAGGCTGGCATCCCCGCCGAGGACATTCAGACCGTCCGCTTTGACGTGCAGACTCTTCAGGATGTCAGCCCGCAAACAGGCGAGCCTATCGGCCAGCCCCGCTTCCAGGTAACCAACATCGTGCGGGTGCGGATTGCCGACACGGATACCGTCAGCGATGTGCTCCAGGCGGCGCTTGAAGCGGGTGCGAACCAGGTGTTCAACCTGCAGTTCACGCTGAGTGACCCGGATGCGCTGGCCGCCGAGGCGCGCGCCGCTGCGGTCGCGGACGCCCGGCAGAGCGCTGAGGAGCTTGCCGAGGCGCTCGGCGTTGAGCTTGGCGATGTGGTCAGCATGACGGAGCAGAGCTTCGGCCCGCAGCCGCTCTTTGCGGCAGAGGCAGGGCTTGCACAGGGCGACGCGGCTGGCCCCACCATCGAACAGGGGCAGCTTACCGTCACGATTCAGGTGCAGGGGGTCTGGGAGATCCAGCAGTAGCCGGGCGGAGGCCGGTCAGTCGTTGAGCGGCAGGCGGCGCAGCCCGGTAAGCTGGAGCGCCATATACAGCATGAACAGCGGGTTGTAGATGAGGTAGCGCCGCCAGAGCCGCCCCGGTTCAGCGGCCAATCGGAACAGCCACTCCAGCCCGCTGCGCTGCATCCAGCGCGGGGCCTGCGGAATGCGCCCGGTGTGCATGTCGAAGGCCGCCCCCACCCCGATCATCACCGGGACGTTCAGCCGGTCGCGGTGGCGGGCCATCCAGTAATCCTGCTTGGGGCTGCCCAGCCCGACCCACAGCACGTCGGGGTTGGCCGCATTGATCATCTCGATCACCGCGTCGTCTTCCTCGTCCGTCAGGTCGCGGAACGGCGGGGCATACGTGCCCGCCACCTGCAGGCCGGGGAAGCGCGCGCACAGCACCTCCGCCAGCCGCTCGGGGACGCCCTCCGCGCCGCCGTAGAAGAAGCTGGTGTAGCCGCGCCGGGCAGCCACCTCGGAGAACGCGAGCATCAGGTCAGGCCCGTACACGCGCCCGACGTGTGGCTGCCCCAGGCGACGGCTGAGAAAGACAAGCGGCATGCCGTCCGGTGTGACCATCCCCGCACGGTTGACGATGCGCCGCAGCGCGGGCTGCTCCTGGCACATCATCACCGTATAGACCGGGCACACGACGACGTATGTGCGCTCGCGGCGCTCGATCCAGCATGCGATCTGGTCGAGCGCCTGCTGCATGTTGATCGCGCTGACACCAACACCGAGGATGTTGGTGCGCTCCGGGCGCGGACAGGGGTCATCCATCATGCCGCTCGACACCGATCAAGAAATCCACCCCAACTCCCGTAGCTGGGCTCCAGTTTTTAGGCGGGTGCCTGCGCCCGCGCCACCTTGTACCATTCGATGGTGCGCTCCAGCCCTTCACGGAAGGAGGTCGTCGCCTCGAAGCCGAACGCCTCGCGGGCGCGGCTGGTATCGAGCGAGCGGCGCGGCTGGCCGTCTGGCTTGGTCGTGTCCCACACGACCTCGCCCTCAAAGCCTACCAGCTCGGCAATCAACTCGGTCAGGTCCTTGATGCTGATCTCCATCCCGGAGCCGAGGTTGACCGGCTCAGGGCTGTTGTAATGCTCGGTCGCCAGCGCGATACCCCGTGCAGCGTCCTCCACGTAGAGGAACTCGCGCGTCGGCGAGCCAGTACCCCAAGCTACGATCCGGTCGTCCCCGCGCTCCTTCGCCTCAATGAACTTGCGAATCAGCGCCGGGATCACGTGCGAGGTGGCCGGGTCAAAGTTGTCACGCGGGCCGTACAGATTGGTCGGCAGCAGGTAGATGCTGTTGAAGCCATACTGCTCGCGGTACGCCTGCCCCTGCACAAGCAGCATCTTCTTGGCCAGCCCGTAGGGCGCGTTCGTCTCCTCCGGGTAGCCGATCCACAGGTCGTCCTCCTTGAAGGGGACGGGTGTGTACTTCGGGTAGGCGCACACCGTACCAATCGAGACGAACTTCTTGACACCGGCCTTCCACGCCTCGTGCAGAAGCTGCACGCCCATCATCAGGTTCTCGTAGAAAAACTCGGCGGGGTGCTCGCGGTTCGCGCCGATACCGCCCACAACCGCCGCGAGATGGATGATCACGTCGGGACGGGCGTCGTCAAGCAGCGCCAGGATCGCGTCGCGGTTGCGCAGGTCATACTCGGCGCTGCGCGGCACGACGATCTCCTCGGCACCGCGAGCGCGCAGCTCATCCACGACAAACGATCCGAGGAACCCCGCGCCACCCGTTACTACAAACCGGTTATCTTTCCAGAAGCTCATCTCATTACCCCTTTTCCTTCTTATAAGGAATAATCACGTGGGCCATAGTTTATTTTCAAGCCGCCCCACCCCACAGCCGCACGAGCAGCGTCAGCACCGGCTGTACACCATATGCGTCCAGATAGCTGGGGATCATCCGTCCGAACAGCGTCCCCATTGTCAGCATGAAAAAGCCTGCCACGCACAGCGCCAGCAGCCAGCGCCGCCCGCGCTGCGGCGTCAGCGAGTTAAGCCCACTGTACCACAGCGTCAGCAGGGGCAGCGCGCCGGGCACGATGTAGTAGCCGGTCGAGATGAAGCGGCCCTGGTAATAATCGCAATACCCGGGCAGGCCTATCGGGTCCAGCCGGAAGATCGCCGCGCCCACGACGGCGGCGCCTGCGAGCGCCGTCAGCGCCAGCGCGCGCCGCTCCCAGAGAGGGCGCTCGCGCATGGTCCGCACGCCAGAAATTACCAATCCAACGCCGCTAATGCCAGTCAAGATCGCCAGGAACGCCACCACACCGACCGGCAAGCCGGGGCTTGTCCAGCCAAAACGCGACCAGAACGAGGAGAACAGCCAGCGGACGGACTGGGACAGGATCGCTGCGTTGGTTCGCCAGTCGAGAAACGTCGCGATACGCGGGTTGAGGCTGAACACCGAGTCAGCCAGCGCCAGCGCGTCCAGGCCGCCAAGCTCAGGGCGGACCAGCGGCCAGCCGCGCTCGGCAGAGCCGTTCTGCACCAGGTTCTCGAACGGCTCGCCGCCCCACTCGCCATGTCTCGCCGCCCGGTCCTCAAAGATCGGCGGCTCGTCAAGTGGTCGCTCGCCTGTCGCCATCACAACGCCGTCGTAAGCTATCGGCGGTGTCTCGGCGGGGTTTGGCTGCGGGATGATCTGCACGGCGAGGCACTGCGCGTCGTCGGGGATGGTCACCACGGTGGCGTGAAAGCTCCACTCCGTGCCGATCGACACATTCTGCTTCTCCGGCGAGATCACCGACAACGTGCCCTCGTTCGGCGCGACCCACAGGCCGGGTACCAGCGCGTCGACCGGCTCCTCAAGCGCGCGCATCCATGCGCCGATCGTCACCGTCTGCCCGCGAAGCTGCTGCACCGTCGGGGCGGGCATCACCTGCCACAGCACGCGCGGCTCCACCTCCCCCGTCAGCAGCATGACACGCTCGCCGTCCGGCGCGTCCTCCACCTGCACGGCGCGGCCTGAAACCGGGTACCAGTTTGCGGGCCAGTGCCACTCGAACGCCCAGACGAGCAGCAGCACCCCTGCAGCGCCCACACCAGCCAGCACCCAGCGCGGCCAGGCCCGCCGCCGGGCAAGCGGCACGGCGAGCAGCAGCGCGGGGAGCGCCGCGTAAGCCGTCGTCTTGCTGAGCAGGCAGGCCGCTGCCGCCACCGCGACGAGTAGCAGATTCAGCACCCCGAACCCGCGCCGCACCAGCCGGACCGCCGCGTACATGGCGAACAAGAAAGCGGCGACGGCGGCGATGGTGTTGTTCACCGTGCTCTGCAGCACAACAAAACTCGGCAGCAGCGCCAGCAGCGCGGGCGGGGCCAGGCGGAGCGCCCACCGCTCCGGGAACATCTCGCGGGCGGTGAGAGCAGCCAGCCACACGCTCAGCACGCCGAGAGCAACCGAGGCCAGCCGCGCCGCGTAAAGCTGCGTCTCGACGCGCGCGCCCGGCACAAACAACTGCGAGACAGCGGCGACAAGATAGTAGCCCGGCGCCTCGCCAAACTGCTCCGTCGAGGTGTGCTCGCGACCGACAAGCGTCTCATAACCCGCCCGTACGGGAAGCTCGTCACGGAGGCGCTGCCAATCCGCCTCGTCCTCGATACCCCAGGCCTGCATGACGCGGGCGTTGCGCATCAGCCCGGCAACGCCCCACCGGCGATGCGCCCACACGAACGAGTCGATGATCTGCTGTCGCGTCGCCGGGTCGGCATCACCGGGCTGAGGCAGTTCCCCGTACGTGACGATGTACCGGATGTACTCGAAGTGCGCAGGCTCCTCGACGTTAGCCCAGACAGGCGTGATGAACGTGAAAGCCGTCCCGAGCAGGGCTGAAACAGCGAGGATGGCGAGGAGAATATGGCGTTCACGTAGCTGCATGGCAACGTGTCCGGTGAATGCGCTCGCTCAGGGTAATGGCTTGGGCACTCGCGCCCAGCTCGTACGACTCATACGGGCCAAGTATATCGAAGGCAAGGGACCTCAGCGAACACCCATGTTCATATGGGCCGCCGATCAGTGGGCAGCCCCGGCAGAGGTGGGTAACATCGGGTAACATCAGCATAGCAGACACTCACACAATCCCACACACAGAGCACATGACCGCAGACAGTTCCCAAGTAGACTTCCCGGCAGAGCCAACCGTCCCCCCCGAGCCTCGCCTGGCATGGCAGCAGGTCGTGCGCGCGGCGAGAATTATGGGCGGCCTGGTGAAAGATACATACGAGGCGTGGCTGCGCGACAACGCCCGGCAGCTTGGTGCTGCCCTCGCATTCTACACAGCGCTCTCACTGGCGCCGCTGGTCGTACTCATGACGGTCATTGCGGGGCAGCTTTTTGGTGATGAGGCTGCCGCCGGGCAGCTTGCCCAGCGCATTGAGACGGTCGTCGGCGGCAGCGCGGCGGCTGTCATCGAGACGGTGATTGCCAACGCCAGCACGACCGGCTCGGGCGTCGTCGCGACCCTCGTCAGTATCGGCACACTGATATTCGGCGGCTCGGGGATGTTCGCCCAGCTTCGCAAAACGCTGAACTGGCTGTGGCAGCTTGAGCCGAAGCCCGGCAATGGCCTGCTGCGCACGGTCCGCGAC
>DGDY01000004.1:0-446 GCA_002385675.1 Anaerolineales bacterium UBA3940
GCCTTCGCGCACGCCCGCGTCTGCGCCATGCTCCGAAGCTGAAATAGCGGCTTGTTCCGCCAGTTCGGCTCGTCGTTCAGGCACATACTGTCAGCCGCGGAGATCTCGACACCCGTGGCCGCGTGCAGTGCCACCGCGCGAGCCTCCCATCCGCGAGTCTCACCGAAGTCGACCGGGCATGTCTCCACCACCTTAGCCGTGATGCCGTAGAAGCGCCCCACTGTCTGCCAGTCCTCGAACTCCAGGTAGGTCTCGCCATTGAACCGCACCGGCTTCGCCTTGCGGTCGACCACATCCTTCAGCGCCGCCGCCGCCCGCTGCGCCTCTTGCAGTACCGCCGACGGGTCTCTTGCCAGCGTCAGATCCTGCGTCGATCCGTTTGTCGGCACCAGGTCGGTGCGCGTCTCCTGCTCCATCATCTCACTCACAGCTTACCTCCCAGGATG
>DGDY01000004.1:626-2806 GCA_002385675.1 Anaerolineales bacterium UBA3940
ACGGGATGCCGACGATTGCCGCGACGATGCCGGCCACGAGCATGCCGCCGCCGATCGCGCGCAGGCATTTCGCCCACGCCATCCGGCGCCGGCCCCAGCGCACCTCGCAGCCGAACAGATCCGGTTTGTCGAGTGGGTCAGAATTCAGCATGGCGTCCTCCGTGCGGGGTTTGCCCCGGCGGCGGAGAGGGGCGAGGGGGTGAGGCGCTGCCGCCGGGGATGCTACAGTGTTACGGCATCGCGTCCTCCACGATGTGGATGGAGCCGGCGCGTTGGGCGTTCAGCAGGATAGTCCGGCCGTTTTCATGCCGGCAGATAAGCCAGTCGCCATCCACCGCGATCACGCGGGCCTTCTGCGCCGGGAATCCAAATAGGAGGTGGACGCGCTTGCCGACCAGCGACCGCAGCCCGGTGATGGGCTGGCCGTCGCCGTCGGTGCAGTCGGTGATCTTCCAGTCCATTTCTCACCACCCCATTCCGTGCGCCCGGCCCCACCGCAGCGTGTGCCCACGCATCGCCCGCCGGCCCCCGCCGGGCGCCAGCAGCTCCTCGCGAGAGTACCAGTCACGGCCCACGTCGTCGTTCCCCACCGTCCAATAGCGGTAGGCCCCAGGAACCTCCGGATGCTCGCGGAGGTAGCGCCGCAGGTCGCCGACGCGCACGAAGATCCATCCAGTGCTCCCGGCCGGCCGCGGCCGCTGCCAATAGGCCGAGCTAGGCGGCTCCTTCGTCTGCCAGTACTTCATGCCGCCCCCCTCTCCGCCACGTGCGCCCGCGCTGCCCGAAGGTGGACGCACTCGCTCCACCCGCACGGGCACCGCTCAGCCCGCGGATCCACCCGGCGCCGCCGGCCGCGCGGGCCGACCACCTCGATGCGCCCCGAGGGCAGCGTCCGCGTCCACATGCAGTAGTCGTGGTACCGGCCATGCCGGCCCAGCGCAAACCACACTCGCACGCGCCAGATCAGCCGCGGTCCGTCCACGCCCACCAACTCCGTTGTCTCGCCCTCGTCGCCGTACAGCCCGATGCGGCTGGACGGCAATGCGCCCCTGGTGGTATAATCACCAGGGCGATCCGATGCCACTTCCATCGCGATCTCCCTTCCGCGGCCTCAGGAATGAGCTACGGATTCGCACACCGGTGACGCCAGCACCAGCGTGAGCGGCGTCGCCTTCTCGCCCCGCACGCTGGCCGGGGGGGCTGTCTCCGGGCGCTGAACGATTGTCAGCGCCGATTGCTGTGCATTCTCGGTATCCATCCCAATCCTCCTCTCGCGGGCGCAGGCTGTGCCCCAGACGCGTCTGCTACCCCTACACCCGCCCGCTTTCGTAATATACCACAAACCGTTTTCAATGTCAATAGACACTGCTTGACAATCTCGCTGATACTGTGGTATATTGAGTGTAACGGCGGGCACTTGGCGGCGCCTTCGAGCCGTTCCAGCGCCGCCGGGCGACGGACGCTCCTGCCCGCCGTTTACCACACAGGCACAGTGTATCAGAATGCCACCTATTCTGATACACAGTGCAGGAGTGCTGCGAGAGGAGTGTAGTGGAGTGTACCAGGTTCTGGCTGGAACTGATACATCGGTGGCCGAAACGCTGATGGATGCAGGACGGATTGCGTGTCAGCGTGCCAGGTCTACCGGGGAGACGGTTCAGGTCGTCGATGAGACTGGCCGGCTCGTGCGCATCTACACGCACGAGTCGGCGACGCGTCCACGTGGGAACTACCGATACTACGTGCCCTGCCCTGTCTGTGGACGCCGCAAGATGCCGCTGGCGCGCACCTGCTCGTCGTGCCGCGATGAACGAATGCGGAGGCCTCGCCATGCGACAGCCTAGTACGCGCACGCTGCGGGCCGTCCGGCAGGCGCTCGGGCTACACCAGGCGACTGGCCGGCCCCTGGCCGGTCCTGGTCATCCTGGCCATGGCCATTTGCGCATCCCCAATCCCGAGTCATTGCCCGCCCATGAGCGGGCGCCTAGTCCAGCATCTGCCACATGTCGGGGCATGGGCATGATGGCGACTCACATTGGGCCGGGCTATCCAGGAGCCGCACGTGCTGCCGCACGTCACCCAGCACAGCACTGCCATACACGTAGCACCGTTGCACGGTGCCGTCGAACCGCACGAATGCGTATGAGTGCCCCGCACGGCACAGCCTCCCCGGTTGCCAC
>DGDY01000004.1:3102-7596 GCA_002385675.1 Anaerolineales bacterium UBA3940
GCCGGGTAGACCGCGCCAGCCCACTCCCCGTGGAAGGGGAGGACCTCCACGTCAATGCCGAGTGCACGCAGCATCATCACCGACCGATGCAGCCTCGGCAGATACGGTGGCCACGCCACCACCGTCACCAGCCCACACGCAATCCCAGCGCGCTCCCACTCGCGCCGGCGGTCCAGTAGATGCGACAGCGGCCACCTGTGCGGGTGCCACGACGTGACGAGCCGAATGTTCCCGTTGCGCGGCCAGTTCGACGCCACGTCCGGTGTGGCCAACAGGTTCGTGCTCACGTCCACGAGATTGCGCCTCCCAAGCCGGCCTATCGCGTCGATCACTGACTGGTGCGAGAGCGGCTCCCCGTAGCACACGCTGAGATACAGCGGACCGCGTTCCTCACCCAATCGGGCCAGCCCATCCACGATGGCGGCGAATCCTGGCGGGAGCGCCGGCTGCTGGGCGCGCGATGCCGCATTGTTGCAGTACGGGCACAGGGGGCGCATGTTGCAACTCGCAGGCACCTCCCATGTGAGCCGCAGCCGGTGATCGCCCTCTCGCACCGCCCTCTCGGGCCTATGCCAGTCCTCCTCGTACTGCATCGGCACCCTCATGGGGAGCGGACGCCCGTTCACAGCACCGCCTCCATCGCATTCGCTCTGGCCGCCCACGAGTTCGCCCGAATGTATTCGAGTGACGGCCGTTCAGTCCGCTCGGCAGCCTCCCGGACGGCATCTGGGAACTCGTGGACCTCCGCCACAAGTGTAAACGGTCGCCCCACGTGGAACTCCATCACTGGCGTCACTACAGTCCAGATGCCCGCTGCCGCGTAGTCATAGGCTTTGATAGCGTCCACAGCCCGGCATAGCTCGCCCTGGAACGGGATGATCCCCACGTCTGCCCACGCCACATACTGCATCGCCTCGTGGTACGGTCTTTCGCCCACGAACCGTTGATTGGGGAACTGCTCCACATGAATGTAGCGCCCCACCACTGTCGTGGCAATCCGGGGGTCCTGCCGCAGTGCCGTGAATGCGCGCCAGTCCAACCACGACCCCTCCAGATAGCCGGAGTAGACCACAGCCACATCGCCACGGAGCATGTCCGGCGGGGGGGGAGACTGACGCACGATGGGTTGGTCCGGCCCGCCGTTCGGCACGAGCATCGGCGCCCGGGCACCCAGCCTCGCCGCACGCTCCACCAGCCTGGGCGCCGAACACGTCACAGCCGCCGCCAGCCTGACCAGCGCGCGCTCGTCTCGAATAGCTGCTGGCTGCAGGTCTCCAGCACGCACGAACCCATCCCAGTCATCGAGCAGATCGTAGACCACGCGCCAGCCGTGTTCAGCGAGCCGCCGCGCCACGGGGTAGAACGTTGGCAGGGTGACGAGAACACTCCCAGCCGTGGTCTCCAGCACGTCATAGGCCGCGTCAGCATCCTCCGGGCGGAGCACGAGCACGCCGTCCTGCTCGCCTGTTGCCTGATCAATGCCACTGGAGTAAAACACAGCCCGGCCCCGGCGAGCAAACTCGCGAGCCAGCGCCACGGGCCGTTGCGCTCCACCAGAACACTGCCAGCTACACCCAGATAGCACGAGGAGCGGCACTCCGTGCTCCAGGTGCCGCTCCGCCTGCCGCCTGATGGCCGCACGCCGCTCCTCGGCGGCGCGAAATCGGATCGGGTAGCCTCTCATGTCACATCGACAACCCCTCGCCGCTCAAACCGGATCCGGACTGGCACGATTGTGGCGAGCGGCACAATCGTGATGGTCGCCTCAGCGTATGCACTGGGGTCCTCCACACTGGTGGCCCGCACCGTGTCGGTGCCTGTGCCCGGCGGCGCAGTATACAGCCCGCTGGCATCAATGCTGCCGCCAGCGCCGCCAGCCACAACGCTCCAGGTCACGCTCGGGTCCGTGGCATTGTAGACCGTAGCACTGAACTGCCGCGTGCCGCTGGCGACTACCTGCGCCGTGGCCGGGGTGACAACAACACTCACCCCAATCGTGCCAGGCACCAGTGCCACCGCGACAGACGGCACCTCGCCCCAACTGGAGATGGTAGCCTTCACATCAGCATACACCCCTGCCACCGGCGCGTCCAGATCGGCAATGGCTGTGTCGCGATAGCTCGTGGTCTGCACATCCCTCAACGTGCCAGCGCTGACGCCAGCGATGTCGGCCGACTGGCCGTTCGACAGCCCAATCAGGTACACGATCGTGCAACCGTCCACCGTTGTGGTGATGTCCGGCAGCGCTGCCTGCCAACTGATGTTTAGCTGGCTGACGCCGTCGTACTCCCCGGCGCTCACGTCCACAGATGCACTGCCTTCATACGCTACCAGGTGTGCAGCGAGCGCTGTGGCAACATCAGACCGGAACACGTAGCTGGACGGCTCCGAGGACCCTGCCACCCTCCCGAACACCCACATGCGCCACGACCGATCGGTGTAGGCCGTATCATCTGGCGACGCGTCCACCAACGACCACCCGGACGGGGCAGAGATTGTTACCCCCACACCGGCCATCACGCCAACGAGCATCGTGTCTCCCGGCTGCAGCGTGGCGGGCTTGGCTACCGTGATGCTCGTGCCAGAGTAGCCGTTACAGGCCTGCGATGTATCACGAATAGTCATCGTGGCAGCACCCTCACCAGAACTCCCATGCGCTCACCATCGGTGTAGCTCCCGTCAGCGCCGTGCAGGAGCGGGATGATCTGCACGTCTGTCAACAGAGTGCCGGTCTCGGGGTCCTCCGCCCAGGCGCGGCTATCAACGATGCTCTCGAACGACCCCTGGGCGGAGTGATCAAACCACACCTCTACCCAGTCTCCGCCCACCAGGAGGTCGCGATCCACATGCCCGCTGACGATTTGGGTCGTCACAACAGGCGTCGCAGACGCGATCTCTAGCGCCTGGCGGCCATCAGCATCCATGATGGTGGCGATCGACACACCGACGCCAGCCTGCACCTTGTCCGCCAGCCACCCAGCTTCCGCGTCGTCTGCAGCCACCCGCACCGCCAGCGCCGACACCAGATTCCGCCGCCCGGCCGGCATCTGGTCGTAGCTCCCATACGGACCCCGCGTGCACACCAGCAACGAGCGCTCCGGCGCCACCCCGGTCGTGGTAGCCACGGCGGTGCCATCCTGCCGCAGCCAGACGTAATTCGTCTGCCCACCCACCAACCCGGTGATCGGCACCGGCGCCGTGGCGACCACCAGCCGCCGCTGGCCCGCCGGCCCCACAATCGCCCTCCCGGGCGACAGAGTCTCGCCGGCCCCGTTGAAATCCGTTGCCAGAAAGCACCCCTCGCCCAACAGCTCGGCGGAGTTCACCAGGAACTCCTCGATCGTGTCGGCCAGCGTATTCCAGCTCGCGGCGTCGAGTTCATCGCCGCCCTCACCGCCAACCACATCATGCAGCAGCCCGTATATCGCTGTCGTGCCCGCCATCAGATCGCCCTCTCCGGCGCAAATACGTCCGGCCCGCCAAACGTGGAGATGCCAAACCGGATGAAGCGCACCAGCGCCCCAGTCGCCGGATCCACGAATCCAGCCGGGCGGTCGGAGCTATCCGGCACGGCCCGGCTGTGCGCCGCCTCCCGCCGGATCAACCGCTCGATCCACCGCGTCTCCGTCCTGCTCGGATTCTGCCTCATGGCACCCTCGCCAGTGTCGCCTCCGTGGAGAGCTCCCCATCAGCCCGGAATGTGTGGGATAGCGTCCGCACGTAGTAGTCCGCCGTGTCCGCCTCGCCCAGCCCCGTGCCGGTAATGCGCACCCGGTCGCGCCGGCGTAGCCCCAGATGCACCGGCGCCGCCACCTCGATGGCCGGCCGCACCACCGCCTCGTCATACATCTGCACTGCGATACGGCTCAGGTGGCTCTCCGTGCAGGGCTCGCTCACAGTCTCAACCCGCGCCTGCCGCCACGGGATGTGCCGGCTCCCAGGCTGTTCCTCGGCGTGCGTGTCGATATAGGCCCGGATGGGCCGGCCCGCTGCATCGGCTCCCTGCGCCACCACGGCCGACGCGCCATCGCCATACTCGTACCGGATCCGCGCCCGCAGCGGCAGCGCCTCCAGATCGGTGCCGGCCGCCTCCCACGTGTGCTGCACCGCCTCGGATACCCACCCGACCGGCACCGTGTATCGCGTGCCATCCTCCCGGATGCCGTACTCCATCCCCCCATGCTGGCATATCTTCTCGATGATGGCCCACCGCGAATCCCCGATGTCACGGGCGAACGCCGGCCGCTCCGCGCTCCCCGGCGGCAGTGTGATCTCCGCACCGCGCGGATGCCAGTCGGTCGCGATGTCGGGCAGGATCGCCCCCAGCACGGCGTCCAGCGCATCGTTCAGCGCCATCCCGCCGTACGGCCGCGTCGTCTCCCACTGCCCATGCTTCTCCGGCGCCGCTGCCTCCGCGGTCACGGTGAGCACCACCTCGCCAGGCCCCTCTTGCTCCACCGCCATCTCGGTGATGTATCCGGCGAACACCAGCGT
>DGDY01000024.1:0-723 GCA_002385675.1 Anaerolineales bacterium UBA3940
TCTATTCCTGGGCGGTGGCTTGGTGGCTTGGTTGCCAGATCCCGCCCGGCAATCAATTGCCGGGCTACAAGGCGGCTTTGCCGCCGCGAAGTCCGCAAGCGGACTCCACCTGACAAGGCTACCTGCTGGCTGGTTTCAGCCTCAATGATTTCGGGCCATCATTCTTGGTGCTCGAGAGTTCATAAGCCTTGAAGACTTGCCCTGCTTCATGATGCTGCTTCTGGCCATTCACATAGTCGATAGCCTGTCGCAAGTTCCGCTGGCTGATCGTCAGGACTCCGTACCCTGCCTCCCAGCGGAAAGGACAACCGAGTTCGTGGGTGATAAAGTGGGACGAAGCCCCTTTTAGCTTCTTGACAAAGGTTGCAGTGGAAAGTGTCGGCGGGATGGTAGTCACCATATGTATGTGGTCCGGCATTCCATTCACAGCGTATGCCTGACCACCCTGTTCGCTGCAGAGCGCGGTTATTACTCGATGCACGCGAGGTTCGATTTCCGGTGATAGAAGAGGCTGCCGTCGATACGTCGCCCACACAATGTGGAAGAATTGGCGCCAGTATGCCAAGGTGTATCGCCTTTGTGGTTGCCCGGTAATTATTGCCTCGCCCGGCAATTAATTGCCGGGCTAAAAGGCGGCTTTGCCGCCGCCAAGTCCGCCGCAGGCGGACTCCGTCTCCCGTAGGGAGACGCCGGCCCTTTGGCCGGGAGTGCCCGTCAGGGCAC
>DGDY01000024.1:939-4697 GCA_002385675.1 Anaerolineales bacterium UBA3940
AGCCCGGGAATTCTATTCCTGGGCTACACTACCCCACCACGCCCCGGATCTCCGCCAGCGTCTCGACGCCGTGGTCGCTCATCCACTCGTCGAGTTCCGTCAGCACGCGGCGGACGCCCGCCGGGCCGTGCCGCAGGGCCACCGTCGCCATGCCGACCGCCGTCGCCCCGGCCATCACCATCTCTATCGCGTCGCGCCCGCGCAGCACGCCACCCGTCCCGATGATCGGCACCTCACCGCCGAAGGCCCGGTGCAGTTCGTAGACCATCCGCACCGCGACCGGGCGCAGCGCTTCGCCGGACAGCCCGCCCGTGATATTGCTCAACACCGGCTTCCGCGCTTCCACGTCGATAACCATGCCGGGCATCGTATTCGACACGGTGAGCATATCCGCGCCCGCCCCGACAACCGCTTCCGCGATCTGCACGAGGTTGGGCACGTTGGGCGCGAGCTTCACGCTCAGCGGGCAGGCCAGCGCCGAGCGGGCAGCGGCGGTCGCAGCGGCAGCCGCCGGGCACTCGGTCGCAAACGGCGCGCCGAACTCCGCCTCGACGTTCGGGCAGGAGATGTTCACCTCGACCATCTCCGGCTCGACCTGCGCGATCGTCTCCGCCACCTCATGGTAGCGATCAACGGTATCCGCGAAGATGCTGACAATCAGCGAGACGCCTTGCCGCTTGAGCGCCGCCTTGAGCGCCAGCAGCCCCTCGACGGCGGCCTCTGCGCCGGGGTTTGCCAGCCCTACCGCGTTGATCAGCCCTTCGCCCCAGTCGTAGATCGTCGGCTCGGAGTGGCCGATGCGTGGCGCCGGGCCGACGGACTTGGCCGTCAGCGCGCCGATGCCACTCGAAGCAAGCTCCGCCGCCTCCTCCGCACCCCAGCCCCACGGGCTTGAGGCAAGGATCAACGGCGACTGGAGTGTGAGCGGGCCAAGTTCGGTGGTCAGGTCAGGGAGTACGGCTGCGGCCATGTCGGCTCTCCTCCAGCCATGCGCTGATGAAATCGTACTGGTCCTTGGTGATGCGCTCCAGGCGGGCGAGCGTGTCGAGAATCTCCTGGATGGTGAGCAGCGCATGCAGGCGATAGCCGCGCTCCTCCAGCATCTGCGCGCCGCCCATCTGCCGGTCGACCACGACCAGCATGTCGCGGACTTCAAGCTGGACGGCTTCGAGCAGCGCCGCCGCCTCGAGCTTGCTGTCCGCGCGGGAGATCACGTCGTCCACGAGTAGCACGCGCTCGCCGGGGTGGTACGTGCCTTCGATGAAGCGTGCTGTGCCATGGCCCTTGACCTGTGGGCGCGGGTAGATCAGGGGGATGTCGGCGGTGAGGCTGAACGCAACGCCGATGGGCAGCCCCGCCATCGGGATGGCGGCCACACGGTCGAAGGTCAGGTCGCTGGCGGTGGCCTGCATCATGCGGGCGACGCGGCGCAGCGTCGCCGGGCGGCTGACGAGCAGCCGCAGGTCGAGATAGACCGGCGAGGTTTCGCCGGACTTTAGCGTAAACTCACCAAACTTGACGGCGCCCATCTCGTCCAGGTTGACGATGAGGGATTCTTTGTCGATTACGGGCATCGCCATGATGTCACTTGCTCCGGTTCCTGAGGTCATTAATCGCCGACCTCAATTCTACCGCAGCCCGGCGGGCGGCGTCAGCGAAGTCTGCGCCGCTGGAGGCGTAGATCACGCTGCGCGAGGCGTTGATCACCGGGCCGAGGCCGTCTGCCGTCGCACCGAAGGCAACCGCTGCATCGAGCGTGCCGCCCTGCGCCCCGACGCCGGGCACGAGGAAGGGCAACTCCGGCGCGCGCCCGCGCAGCGCCTCAAGCTCCGCCTCGTAGGTTGCGCCGACGACCAGCCCCAGCGTGCTTTCCGGGTGGGCTATCTGCCAGCCCTGCACCGCGCTCACCACCTGCTCGTAGAGGTGGGGCGGCTCACCGGGGTGGTCCTGAAAGCGGCCCGCCGCCGGGTTGCTGGTCCGCGCCAGCACGAACAGCCCCTTGCCGGGGTAGGTGTCGAGCAGGGGCAGCACGGCGTCGTCGCCCACGTACGGGCTGACGGTCAGCGCATCGACGCCCAGCGCCTCGAAGGCCGCCTGCCCGTACATGCGCTGCGTGCTGCCGATGTCGCCGCTCTTGGCGTCGAGGATCACCGGGATGTCGTCGGGGATGGCGGCGAGGGTATCCTCCAGCGCGTGCACGCCCGCCGAGCCGTACGCCAGAAAGAAGGCCAGGTTCGGCTTGAAGGCGCTGACCACATCCGCCGTGGCCTCGACGATGGCCCTGCAGAAAGCCGCCAGGCCCTCCGGCGTGCGGAAGGCGGGCAGGTCGGGCAGGCGCGTCAGGTCGGGGTCAAGCCCGACGCATAGCCAGGAGTCGTTGCGCTGCTGTGCGGCGGCAAGTTTGTCGCGGAAGGTTGGCATGTGGTGCGCTCCATTTTCGTATCGCTAGGGTCATGCTGCTCTTGCGAGCGATGGTTGGGCTGTAGTTTCGCTTACTCCCATAAGGCGACGGCGGAACCCCACCCAACCTTGCGGCGACTGCGTCGCCCACCTCCCCCTTGCAAGGGGGAGGTGGTAGCTCGCAAGCGAGCACCGGCGGAGGGGGTTCCGCAGGTGAAGCCACTACAGTTGTCGAGTTCATTTGTTAAAGACCATCAGCCGCTACGCCCTCTTCCGGGTGGGGTGAGGGTCTATGCCCGGCCCAGCACGGCGGCCAGCAGCGCCATGCGGATGTAGAGGCCGTTCTGCATCTGGCGGAAGTACGCGGCGCGCGGGTCCTCATCGACCTCGTAGGTGATCTCGCCGACGCGCGGTAGCGGGTGCATCACGACCATCTCCTCTTTGGCGTGCTGCATCACTTCCGGCGTGATGGTGTAAGCGCCGTTCACCTTGTCGTACTCCGACAGATCGGTGAAGCGCTCCTTCTGCACGCGCGTGACGTACAGCACATCCGCCTCGTCGATAATCTCCATCACGTCTTCATGCTCAGTATACTCGTCCCCGGCTGCCTCGACCTCCGCGAGCAGTTCTTCAGGCATGCGCAGCGAGTGCGGCGAGACGAAGCGGAAGGTGTTGCCCCGGTTGATCAGCAAGCGGGTCAGCGAGTGGACGGTGCGTCCATAGAGCAGGTCGCCGACCATGGCGACAGTCAGCCCTTCGAGCCGGTCAAGCTCGCGGCGGATGGTGTAGGCGTCGAGCAGCGCCTGCGTGGGGTGCTCGCCCACGCCGTCGCCCGCGTTGATGATCGGCTTGCGCGCCCAGCGAGCGGCCTCTGCCGCCGCGCCGACCTCGGGGTGGCGCAGCACGATCACGTCGGCGTAGCACTCCAGCGTGCGGACGGTGTCGGCCAGCGACTCGCCCTTGCTGACCGAGGAGAACGTCACCGAGTTGATGGGGATGACCTGCCCGCCGAGCCGCTGCATGGCCGCCATGAAGGAAGAGCTGGTGCGGGTGCTCGGCTCATAGAAGAGGTTGGCCATGATCTTGCCCTGCAGCAGATCCGCAGAGCCAAAGCGCTCGACGAGCGTGCGCATCTCGTCGGCCACGCCGAAAACGTACTCCAACACCTGCGGGGTGAACTGCCTGACCGAGAGAATGTCCTCCCCATAAAGGCCGTTCGTCACGTGATCGGCTGGTCGCGGTTGGACGGGTCCTGGGTTCGGCTGCATCGTTTGTCCCTCCTCTTACCTCACTGTGTTCTTGCTGTCGTTTGCTGCCGGGGCACAAAAAAATGACCTCTGGACACTGGTCCAAAGGTC
>DGDY01000024.1:4868-5255 GCA_002385675.1 Anaerolineales bacterium UBA3940
TAACCCCGCCCCCGCCCCCTCCCCGCTAGCGAGGAGGGGGTGACGCGCCGCCGCAGGCAGTTCGTCGGGGGAGGGGTTAATAGCAATCAAGGAGCCACGAAGTTTACTCGCAGCTCCTGTATTTCAGAAAACAGGTTGTGCAGGGGGTGAGGTCTACTCCTCCACCGCCGATGCCACCGTCATCGGCTCGCGGTGAGCCTCGCCGCGCGTCACGAGCGTCATGAAGATGATTGCCAGGATGAAGAACACCGGCGCGGACAGGAAGAGCGCCCGGTACTCCCCGCCGAACAGGTCCACAATGCCGCCGGTGATCGTCGGCGCGAGCGCGGAGCCGGTCTGCGAGGCGAAGTAGTAGAAGCCCGTGTACGTACCGAGCAGGCGCGGGTC
>DGDY01000105.1 GCA_002385675.1 Anaerolineales bacterium UBA3940
GGCGGGGGGAGGACCATCCCGGCGGGCGGGGGGGGGGGGGGGCGGGCGGGCCCGTGGGGGGCGAGCCTCTGCCGACCGGCAAGTGGGACTTCTCGACAAACGGCTGCTTCTGGATGGGCAAGGCCGGCATCCCGAGCATCGGCTTTGGCCCGGGCGATGAGATCTACGCCCACTCCGTGCTGGATCAGGTTCCGCTGGATGACGTGGTGCGCGCCACCGAGTGGTACGCGCTGCTTCCGGCGTTCCTGCCGAAGAAATAGCCCGTTATC
The DNA here is from genome assembly GCA_002385675.1 of Anaerolineales bacterium UBA3940. Lineage (GTDB taxonomy): Bacteria > Chloroflexota > Anaerolineae > Aggregatilineales > UBA3940 > UBA3940. The sequence goes on from DGDY01000105.1 coordinate 270, forward strand.
GATTAATCAGGGAATGACGCAGTTGCTCTAGAGGGGACGCCTGAGCCCACCGGTTTCACAGATGACACGGGTATTCACCGGTGCAGTCGGTGTTATCTGTGGGCTCGCTCCCCTCATGGGGCGACCTGCGCTAACCGTACTTGTGTCGAGTTTTCAAAATCTAAAATTGAAGGAGATCTGAGCGACTATGCAGACGTACTTGGCTGGCCGTGACATGATCACGACCCAGGAATGGGCGAAGAGCGAGCTTGAGACAGTTCTGGACGTGGCCTTTGACCTGAAGAAGCGCCGTGCGCTCGGCGAGCCGCACGCACTGCTGCGCGACAAGGTGCTGGCACTGCTGTTCTTCTTCTCGAGCACGCGCACCCGCACCAGCTTCGAGACGGGCATGGCCCAGCTCGGCGGGCACGCCATGTTCATCGACAGCAAGACCACGCAGATCCACCACGGCGACACCGGCAGGGAGATCGGTGAGATCGTCGGGCGCTACGCCGATGGTATTGCTATCCGCCACTGCGACTGGGGTGAGGGCAACCAGTATCTTCGCGAGGTCGCGAAGTACAGCCGCGTCCCGGTGCTGAACATGCAGTGCGACTACTACCACCCCTTCCAGGCGCTTGCCGACCTGATGACCATGATCGAGCGCTTTGGGCGTGACCTGCGCGGCAAGGTGCTCAACGTCTCGTACGCGTACGCGTCGAGCTACCAGAAGCCGCTGTCCGTGCCGCAGAGCCTGATCCTGCTGGCGACGCGCTTCGGCATGAACGTCCGCCTGACCCGTCCGCCCGAATTCAAGCTGATCCCCGAGATTGAGGAGCAGGCGGCGCTCAACGCTCGCGAGAGCGGCGGCAGCTTCGAGATCCTCGAGGACTTCGATGAGGGCTTCAAGGGTGCAGACGTGGTGTACGCCAAGTCCTGGGGCGCGATGCTGACCACGACCGACGAGGCAGAGTCGGCTCGGATCAGCCAGAAGTACACGGACTGGATCGCCGACGAGCGGCGTATGGCCCTGACCCGTGACGGGGCTGGCTACTACATGCACCCGCTTCCGGCGGACCGCGACATCGAGGTGACGACCGGCGTGCTCGAAGGCCCACAGAGCATCGTCTATGACCAGGCGGAGAACCGTCTGCACGTGCAGAAGGCCGTCATGGCCCTGACGATGCGCTAATCGCCATCTGAGCTATCGAGGAATAGACGATACCTGATATGGCAGAGAACAAGCGCAAGCTGGCCGTAGTCGCAGTTGGCGGCAACGCGCTGATCAAGTCGAAAGACCGGGTCGCCGTCAAGTACCAGTTCGAGGCGGTCCGGGAGACCGCGCAGCACCTGGCTTCGATGATCGAGCAGGGATACGACATCGTCGTGACGCACGGCAACGGCCCGCAGGTGGGCTACATCCTGCGCCGCGCCGAGCTGGCTGCTCACGAGGTCCACACTGTCCCGCTCGACGTGATCGGCGCGGACACGCAGGGCGCGATCGGCTACATGCTGGCGCAGGCGCTGGACAACGAGTTCAAGCGCCGCGGCATTGTCAAGCCGACCGCCGCCGTCGTGACGCAGACGATCGTTGATAAGGACGATCCGGGCTTCACGAACCCCACCAAGCCAATCGGCGGCTACCTCAGCGAGGAGCAGGCCGAGTATTTCCGCAACGAGGGGTGGACGGTGATCGAAGATGCGGGGCGCGGGCTGCGCCGCGTGGTGGCATCGCCCAGGCCGCTCCGCATCGTTGAGACGGACGCCATCCGCACGCTGCTGGAGAACGGCATCATCGTGATCGCGGTGGGCGGCGGCGGTATCCCGGTGATCGAGAACGACAAGGGCGAGCTTGAGGGCGTCTTTGCCGTGATCGACAAGGACCGGGGCTCGTCGTTGCTGGCGGCTGAACTCGGCGCGGACCTGTTCGTGATCACGACCGCGGTCGAGAAGGTGGCCATCCACTTCAACACGCCCAACCAGCAGTGGCTTGACAGCATGACCGTCTCCGAAGCAAAGCGGTACCTCGCAGAGGGGCACTTTGCCGAAGGGAGCATGAAGCCTAAAATAGAAGCGGTAATCGAGTTCCTGGAGAACGGCGGCGAGGCAGCCCTCATCACCAATCCCGAGAACCTCGCCCGTGCTCTCGCCAACGAAACCGGGACTTGGATCAGGCACGACTAACACCGTTTATGGCAGGGAGGCGGCAGCCCGCTGCCTCCCTGTTATAAAGGAAGCCGGTAGCGTCCGTGAATTACCCGCCTATCGGCCTCCCTGTAAGCCCTCACCTGCACCACACCGGGGCTTACCAGTAATAGACTCTTTGAGTCCCTCTATGAGGAGGAAGGAGCACTACTATGTTCCGGAAGCGCATGGCACTGGCACTGCTGCTGGCTGCTATGGCGGCACTCCTGATGGTCGCCTGCCAGCCCGCTGCGCCCGCCCAGGAACCGGCAGCCGAGGAACCGGCGGCGGAAGAGCCTGCAGCGGAAGAGCCCGCAGCCGAGGAACCCGCGGCTGAGGAGCCGGCGGAGGAGGAGCCCGCAGCCGAAGAACCGGCGGCTGAGGACGAGGAGTTCGTGTTCGGCGTGATCCTCGTCGGCCCCCGCAATGACCGGGGTTACAGCCAGGCCCACTACGAGGGTGGTCTGTACATCGAGGAGCACATCCCCGGTGCGCGCATGATCGCCTTCGAGAGCCTGAACCCCGCCGACAAGCCGGAAGCGACGGTTGAAGGCGTCGTGGACGACATGGTTGCCCAGGGCGCGCGGCTGATCTTCGCCACCTCGGACGAGTTCGAGGAGGACACCAACACCGCTGCTCGGAAGCACCCCGACGTGGCCTTCGTGATGACCTCGGGCGACGACGCCTGGGAAGAGGGCCAGGACGCCGGTGAGGCTCCGCCGAACCTGACCAACGTGTTTGGCCGCATGGAAGACATGAAGGCCATCGCGGGCTGCGCGGCGGCAATGGCGACCGAGACGGGGCGTATCGGCTACCTCGGCCCCCTGATCAACCATGAGACCCGCCGTCTGGCGAACTCGGCCTATCTCGGCGCGCGCTACTGCTGGGAGAACTTCCGTGGCGAGGATCCGGCTGACCTGTACTTCGAGGTCGTCTGGATCGGCTTCTGGTTCAACATCCCCGGCGTGACGCTCGACCCGACGCAGGTCGTGACCCAGTTCATCGACAGCGGCATCGACGTGATCCTGAGCGGTATCGACACGACCGAGGCGATTGACGTGTCCGGTCAGCGTGCGGCCCAGGGCGAGCGCGTCTTCGCCATCCCGTACGACTACGTCGGCGCGTGCGACAACGCCCCGGACATCTGCCTGGGTGTGCCGTACTTCAACTGGGGCCCGGACTATCTCGAAGAGGCTCAGGCCGTGATCGACGGCACCTGGACGCAGCGCTTCGAGTGGAACGAAGCCTACTGGGAGGACATCAACGACCACGATCGTTCGCCGGTGGGCTGGATCCATGGCCCTGCGCTTGAGGCCAATGAAGAGTGGCTGGCGGCAGTCGAGGAGTACATCGCTGGCCTGGGCTCCGGTGAGATCGAAGTCTGGGCTGGCCCGATCAACCTCCAGGATGGCACCGAGTACGTGCCTGCGGGCGAGGTTGCTACCGATCCGCAGATCTGGTACGCACCGCAGATCCTGGAAGGCATGACGGGCGCGAGCGAGTAGCGAGCCTGCATCATTGAGCCGATGGGCGGAGAGAGCGGCTGATCAGGCCGCTCTCTCTCACCCCCTGATGTCACTCATAACGGACACCTGGCACTAGCGACAGAAAGCGCTACCTTATGCGCGTCGAACTACGAGACATCCACAAGTACTTCGGCACGGTTCGTGCCAACGATGGGATCAGCCTCGTGTTTGAGCCGGGACATATCTATGGGCTGCTCGGTGAAAACGGCGCCGGCAAGAGCACGCTCATGAAGATCCTTTCCGGCTACCAGGCCCCGACGAGCGGCGACATCCTGTTGGATGGCGAGCCTGTCACATTCAAGTCCCCCTCTGATGCCCTGTCTAAGGGGATCGGCATGCTGTACCAATCCCCGCAGGACTTCCCGCCCATGCAGGTGGTCGAGAATCACCTGCTGGCCTACGATAACGCCCTGATCCTCGACATGAACAAGGGCGAATCTGACCTGCGGGAGACCTCCCGGCGCTTCAGTTTTGAGCTTGACCCGCGCGAGTACGTTGACACGCTGACTCTGGGCGAGCGCCAGCAGATGGAGTTGCTGCGCCTGCTCTCCCTCGGCGCTGAGGTGCTGATCCTCGACGAGCCGACGACAGGCATCAGTGCGGAGCAGAAAGAAATCCTGTTCGACACGATGCGGCGGCTTGCCCACGAGGAGCAAAAGACCATCATCCTCGTCTCGCACAAGCTGGAGGAAGTGCAGGAACTGTGCGACGAGGTCGCCGTGCTGCGCGCTGGCCGGCTGGTCGGCACGCAGAAGATCCCCTGCGAGAACCGCGACCTGGTGCGCATGATGTTTGGCGAGGAGATCCCCCGCCAGCCGCGCCCCGAACTCCGCTCGGAAAAGACTGTCCTCGAACTGAAGGATGTCAAGATCCGCACCTACCGCCTGACGCTGGAGAATATCAACCTCACGGTGAAGGAGGGCGAGGTGCTGGGGCTGGCCGGGCTGGAAGGCAGCGGCCAGCGCCTGCTGCTGCAAGCCTGCGCGGGGCTGCTGCCGGTTGCAAGCGGTCAGGTTTTGCTCGATGGCGAGCCGCTTAAGGGCAAGCGGTCGCCGTTCTTCTGGGTGCCCTGGCTGGCGGCTGCCGTGTTCGTCGTGCGCTTCATCTGGCTGATTGTGCTGCTGGCGAGCGGGCAGATCAACGGCCTGCGGTTCGCCGGGCAGACTGGCGTGGCGATACTGCTGGCCGGGCTGATCTGGCTGATCGGCACCGTGCTCATCTCGTGGACGAGCGAGGATCCGTACCATGTTTTCAAGCGCCGGGGTGGGGCCTACGTGCCCGCCGGGCGGCTTGAGGAGGGCCTCGTGTCCGGTCTGTCGCTGACCGAGCATATGGTGCTGGCCGAGCCGAAGCAGGAGTTTGTGATCGACTGGGCAAAGGCCCGCAAAGACATCGAAGAGCGCATCAAGCATTACAACATCAAGGGCAGGCCGGATTCGCGCGCCGAGGAGCTGTCCGGCGGCAATCAGCAGCGGCTCATGCTTGGCCTGCTTGACAGCCCGTTGCGCCTGATCCTGCTTGAACACCCCACGCGGGGCCTCGACGTTACTTCCGCCGACCGCATCTGGGAGCTGTTCCAAGAGCGGCGGCGCGAGGGTACGGCAGTCATTTTCATGTCGGCGGACCTTGACGAGCTACTCGACCGCAGTGACCGCATTGCGGTCTTCTCCGGTGGCAAGATGTCCCGCATTTTGCAGACCTCGGAGACGTCCATCGACGAGATCGGGCACTTGATCGGAGGGCAGGAATTATGAGAGAACGAGTCCTGCGTACGGTATGGCCCGCCGTACCTATCATCCTGGCGGTTGCCACCACGGCACTGCTGGTGATGGTCTACCAGGCCGACCCGGTACAGACGTTCAGCGCGCTGTGGGAGGGTGCGTTTGGCAGCCCCCAGTCCACGTTCCTGACGCTGGCGTTCTGGGTGCCGCTGCTGCTGGCGTCGATCGGCCTGCTGATGACCTTCACCGCCGGGCTGTGGAACATCGGCGTCGAGGGCCAGATGATCATGGGCGCGATCGCCGCGTCGTGGGTGGCGCTCAAGTGGACGGAGGCGATGCCCAACGCCCCGCACTGGATTTTCCTGCCATGCTCGATCATCCTCTCGATGGTCGCCGGTGCGTTGTGGGCGGCGTTGGCCGCCGTGCTGAAAACTCGCGGCGGTGTCCACGAGATTTTCGGCGGGGTGGCGCTCAACAACCTGGCCATCATCACCACAAACTACTTCATCTCAGGCCCGTGGCAGCCGCCTGAGGGCGGTACGTTCCGCGGCACGGAGCCCTTCCCGGAGTACGCCCTGTTCCCGCTGTATGGCAATACCCGCTTCGCGCCGCTCTCGCTGGTGCTGGCGATCATCGCGCTGATCGCGGTGGCGCTGGCCCTGCGCGGCACGATCTGGGGGCTGAGGCTGAAGGCGCTGGGCAAGAACATGCGCGCCTCGTTCATGCTGGGCATCTCCAGCGAGCGCGAGGCGATCACCTCGATGATGCTGTGCGGCGCGCTGGCGGGCCTCGCTGGTGCGGTCCGTGTGCTGAGCTGGTTCGATAGCCTGCGGCAGAGCATCTCAGGCGGCATCGGCTTCCTTGCCATCCTGATCGTGCTGCTGGCGTCGCTGCGCCCGCTGCTGGTCGTCGTTATCTCGCTGATCTTCTCCGGCCTGCTGACGGGCGGCTCGGTCGTGGAGCTTCGCACGCAGCTTCACTCCTCGCTCAGCGGCATCATCCAGGGCACACTGGTGCTGTTCATGCTGCTGTTCGGTGACTACCGGCAGCTATTCAGAAAACGGAAGACACCGGCAGAAGAGGTGGCTGAGGAACAACCTGTCCCGGTGGAGGCGGTTGAGTCATGAGCGTCAACGATACCGAGTTTGTTCGCATTCTGGCCTCGATCATGGCCCAGAGCGCGCCGCTGCTGCTGGCCGTGACGGGCGAGACGATCACCGAGCGCGCCGGCGTGATCAACCTGTCGCTGGACGGGAGCATGATGTTCTCGGCGATGGGCGGGTTTGTCGTGGCGTACGTGGTCGGCGGCCGGCTGACGGACGCGGGTATCACCGGGCACTTCCTGCCGGTGATGGCCGGGCTGGCTGTCGCCGCGCTGCTGGGGGCGCTGGTGGCACTCCTCATCGCGTGGGGCAGCATCCGCCTGAAACGCGATCAGGTTGCCATCGGTTTTGTGCTGACGATGCTGCTCACCAGCATGGCGAACTTCCTGGGGCAGGGCTTCACCCGTCTGCCCGGCCCGCGTGTCAAGCACATGCCCATCCCGATCCTGTCGGATATCCCCGTGCTCGGGCCGATGCTGTTCCGGCACGACCTGCTGATCTACTTCAGCTTCCTGGTCGTCATTGCCGCCTGGTGGTGGATGTACCGCACACAGCCCGGCCTGCAGATGCGCGGCGTGGGCGAGCGCCCTGAGGCGGCGTTTGTGCGCGGCATCACCGTAAACCGGGTGCGCTACCTGTACACGGCGATCGGCGGCGCGCTCGTTGGCCTGGGCGGCGCGGCCTACTCGCTCGACATCAAGATCGGCTGGTCGGATAACCACATCCTGGGCATCGGCTGGATCGCGCTCGCCATCGTCATTTTTGGCGGCTGGCGGCCCTTCCGCGCGGCGTTCGGCGCTATCCTGTACGGGATCACCCGCGCGCTGGCGCAGGTGCTTCAAACGTCGTTCCCGGCAGTTCCGGTTGTGCTGTTCAACTCGCTCCAGTGGCTGCTGATGCTGGGTGTGCTGCTGCTCGTCGGTAGCGACGCCATCCATCGGCTTATCCTGCTCGCCCCGAAGTGGGCGCAGCGCCCGCTCGGCAACCTGCTGCGCGTTGCACCACCCGCCGGGCTCGGCACGGCTTTCATCGAAGAATAAGCGGACTGACGGTAAGGAAAAGAGGCAAACTTCCACATCATGGAACACGTCACCGGCTTGAAGTGTACGATCTGCGGTAAAACCTATGCGCCCGGCGAGGTCGAGTACGTCTGCCCGGACCACGGTAATGACGGCAATCTCGACGTGCAGTACAACTATGAGCTGATTGCCGACCGCCTGCAGGAAGATGGGCTGCTCGACGTGCGCGGCATATGGCGCTACAAGGCGCTGCTGCCTATCGCCTACAATGCCCCGACGCCCCCGCTCCTCGTGGGCGATACGCCGCTCTACCGCGCGGACAACGTCGCCAAAGAGATCGGCGTCGGGAAGGTCTGGATCAAGGACGACGGGCGCAACCCGACCGCCTCGCTCAAGGACCGGGCCAGCGCGCTGCTGGTGGCGAAGGCTATGGCAGAGGGCCGCAAGATCGTGACGACGGCGAGCACGGGCAACGCCGCTGCCGCGCTCGCCGGCCTTGCCGCCAGCGTGCAGATGCCGACGGTGATCTTCGTGCCCGCCAGCGCACCGGAGGCCAAGATCACGCAGCTTCTCGTCTACGGGGCGAACGTCCTGCTTGTGGATGGCACCTACGACGACGCGTTTGAACTGTGCCTCGGCGCGACGGAGAAGTATGGCTGGTACTGCCGCAACACGGGCTACAACCCGTACACGGCGGAGGGCAAGAAGACCGTCTCCTACGAGATCTGCGAGCAGTTGACCGGCAAACGCGGGCTGTTCCGTGCGCCGGACACGATCATCGTCAGCGTGGGCGATGGCAATATCATCGCCGGGGTGCACAAGGGCCTGAAGGACATGTATGCGTTGGGCTGGATCGACCGCGTGCCGCGCCTCATCGGCGTGCAGGCGGAAGGCTCGGCGGCGCTGTACAACACATGGAAAGCGGGCCTTGACCCGGTTGAGATGCAGCCTATCGAGACGAACACCATCGCGGACAGCATCAGCGCCGGGCTTCCGCGAGACCGTGTCAAGGCGATGCGTGCCGTCACCGAGACGGGCGGCATCTACCTGACCGTCAGCGATGAGGAAATCCTGGCTGCCATCCCGAAGCTGGCGCAGGCCACCGGCGTGTTCGCCGAGCCGGCGGCAGCCGCGACGTATGCCGGGTTGCTCAAGGCGGCGGGGGAGGGCGTGTTTGCGCCCGACGAGGAGGTCGTCGCGCTCATCACCGGCAACGGCCTGAAGGACGTGGCGGCGGCTCAGAAGGCCGTGCGGCAGGCACCGAAGGTCTCGCCAGACCTCGCCGAAGCGTCCCCTGTGATAAACGGGATTTTTGGCTCGTAAGCGGTTACAATAGCCCGTGCTGGGAGGGACGCTAAGGCCGCGTGGCCGGCAAAGTGTTTGCTCATGACTCCTGTTCTATCAATCGTCGCACCAATCTATAACGAAGCCGGCAATATCCACGAGCTGCACCGCCGCGTCTCCGAGGTGATGGCGCAGGCCGGCGTAAGCTGGGAACTGGTGCTGGTCAATGACGGCAGTACCGACGGCTCGATGGAGCTGATCAACGAGCTCTATGAGCACGACCCGGAGCACGTGCGCGCGATCCACTTTGCGCGCAACTTCGGGCACAGCGCTGCCGTCACCGCCGGGATGGACTATGCCAGCGGCGACGCGGTGGTGCTCATCGACGCCGACCTGCAGGACCCGCCCGAGGTGATTCTGGACCTCATCGCGAAGTGGCGGGAGGGCTATCAGGTCGTGTATGCCGTGCGCGCCAAGCGGGAGGGTGAGACGTGGTTCAAGACCTTCACCGCGGCGGCCTTTTACCGCATCCTGTCGAGCATCACGGATATCAACATCCCGCTTGATACGGGCGACTTCCGGCTGATGGACCGGCAGGTGGTGGACGTCGTGAACGCGATGCGCGAGCGACACCGCTTCGTGCGTGGCATGGTGGCATGGGCCGGCTTCCGGCAGACCGGGGTTGAGTACGAGCGTCACGAGCGCTACGCGGGCGAGACCAAGTACACGCTGAGGAAGATGCTACGCCTCGCCTGGGATGCGATCACCGGGTTCTCGTACTTCCCGCTGCAGCTTGCCATGTATCTGGGCTTTACCATCGCCGCGCTCAGCGCAGTGGGCATTGTGGTGGTGGTCTACCTGCGGCTCTTCACCGATGCCGCCCCGCTGCAGGGGCAGGCGACGACGCTCATCATGGTGCTCTTCCTGGGTGGGGTGCAGCTCATCTCGCTGGGCATCATCGGGGAGTACCTGGGGCGCATCTATAACGAGGTGAAAGGCCGCCCGCTCTACCTCGTCGCGAGCACGCTCGGTATGGAGCGGCGTCCATCGCCCAGGCCGCGGGCGGCCCAAACGCTGCCGCCGGAGCACTACTACGAGAGCCAGCGCGGCGAATAATCGAAACTGGCAACAACGACTGTCGAGCACTCACAGATAGTTGCGCGAACACCAACCTTTATTCTGACTGTAGAGGAGAATAGCTATGGCAGAACAGATTGGCACCAAGATTATCACCGGCCCCACCTTCGACGAGATGCTCCACCCGGAAAAGATCAATCCGGATGTGCGCGCCCAGGCGCTGCGGGCCAGGAAAGAAGACCCACTCGACCCGATCAACCTCTTCAACATCACCTGGAAGGACGAGAACAACCAGATCCGCTACGTTGTTCTGCCGAAGGAGCTGACCGGCGTTGACGCGAACATCGTCGCGCTGTACAGCACCGACTTCCCGACTGGCAGCCACAAGGTTGGTGCGGCGTACTCTGTGGTGGTCGAGAAGGAGCTCTCCGGCGAGGTGGATCCGGCGATCCACACGCTGGTGTGGCCTTCAACCGGCAACTACGGCATCGGCGGCGCGTTCGTCGGCTGCCGCATGGGCTTCGACGGCATTGTCGTGCTGCCGCAGGATATGAGCCGCGAGCGCTTCGAGTACATCGAGCGGCTCGGCGCGCGCGTGATCGGCACGCCCGGCTCGGAGAGCAACGTCAAGGAGATCTATGACAAGACCTGGGAGCTGCGCAAGGACCCCAAGGTGCGCGTGCTCAACCAGTTTGAAGTGATGGGCAACTATCGCTTCCACTACTACGTGACGGGCAACACCATCGTCGAGCTGGCCGATGTGCTCAAGGAGCGGGGCATCGGCGTGGGCAAGATCTCGGCCTTCGTCTCGGCGATGGGCTCCGGCGGCACGATTGCGGCGGGCGACCGGCTCAAGCAGGTCTGGCCGGATCACAAGATCGTCGGTCTGGAGCCGATCCAGTGCCCGACGCTCTACAACAACGGCTATGGCTCGCACCGCATCGAGGGCATCGGCGACAAGCACGTCACGTGGGTTCACCACGTGCTGAACATGGACGCCATCATGTGCATCGACGACATGGAGTCGGTGCGCGGCCTGGCGCTCGTTACCGACCCGGTCGGCAAGGCGACGCTGGCGAAGTACTACGGCGTGCCCGAGGAGACGGTCGAGAAGCTCAGCGGTGTCATGGGTATTTCGAGCGTCTGCAATACGCTCGGCGCGATCAAGACGGCCAAGTACTACGGCCTGGGCAAGGACGACGTGATCGTCACGATCTTCACCGACGCCATCGACCGCTACTACTCGGTGATGGACTGGCTGCGCCAGGAAGAGGGCGAGATGACCGAGGTGCGGGCTGCCCACATCATGTCCTCGACCTTCCTCGGCCAGAAGACCGACTGGATCTGCGAGGGCACTGAGGAAACGCGCCAGCGCTGGCACAACCTCAAGTACTACACCTGGGTTGAGCAGCAGGGCAAGACGGTCGAGGAACTCGACGCGCAGCGCGATCCGGCCTGGTGGGAGGCTCACCAGAAGATGGTGAGCGAGATCGACGAGCAGATCATCGCCTTCCGCAAGAAGCACCACATCCACGGCGAGTGATGTATCCGGAAGACCGCGTACTCGTCGGCGTGATGCCCGACCCGCGTGACTTCGACATCGCACGGGACCAGCACTGGTACCGCATTCCGGTTCGGCATGCGCCGGACGGTATTCACGCTGAGTACGTGGCCTTCTACTTCACAAAGAAGTTCAGCCCCGACCTTCGTTGGGCGATACATTTCTACGCGCGGCGCACTGGCCATGAGTTAGTGCGCCGCGTGGACTTGCTGCCGGATGAGCCCGATCATCCGCGCGCGGGTGACCACTACTTCAAGCTGCAGCTTGGCCCGCTCAAGCGCAAGGTCCCGCCGATCGTGAGTGTTCGCTGGCGGCGCATCACCTTCATCCAGACGACGTGGGAGCGCTTCGTCACCGCGACGGAGGTCAACGACCTCTACCGCACCGACGATGTCACGCTCGACTACCTGTATCAGGA
>DGDY01000295.1 GCA_002385675.1 Anaerolineales bacterium UBA3940
GGGCCAGTACACCGTCGGGAAGTTCTCCCCGCCGAAGGGCGCCTGGTCAAACGTAAAGGGGTCTTCGCTGCCCGGCACGAGCACGTGGACAAACTGGTTTAGCTCGACGGGAACGGGCGCATCGGTCCGCCACCAGAAGCGCACCACCATCGGCTCGCCCGCCGTCACCCGCTCGGGCAGATCGTAGCCCGTAAGGATCGGCCCGGCGGCGAAGCGGTAGTCGGCGGGGATGGGCGGCTCGGGCGGGCGCTGTGGTGAGAGCACCGGGATGCCGTGCAGCACGATGGTCCCCTGCCCGCTCTCCAGCATCTCGGTCGCCACTTCGACCTCATCATCCTCGTGCCACACACGCACCGTCAGCCAGTACGCGCGCGGCGTCGGCATGTTCTCAGGTACGCGCAGCCGCGCCGTGTGCCGTACCGTCACGCCGGGGATCCAGGCGCTCGTCGGATACCGCCACTCGCCAAGCTGGGCGTCCGCCTCGGCGATGGGGTTGTCGTCGTAGCGGGTCATCAGTTTGAGCGCAAGCAGATAATCCTCGTCCAGCGGCACATTCGCCCGGAAGTACAGGTTGACGGTCAGGGTTTCGCCCGGCAACAGCACATCTTTCGACAGGTCGTAGCCTATCAGCGACAGCCGCCCGTCGAGGTAGTCCGCCTGCACCGCCTCCGACTCGACGGCGGTCACGACCGACGGCAGCAGCCAGAAGTTACTGGCCCAGACCACCACCCACGTCGCGCTGGCGGCAATGGCGAGGCGGCGAAGCTGCCGGACCCGCTCAGGCGGCTGGCGGCGGAAGAAGTAGTTTGCCAGACTGGTGAGCACCAGGCTTGCGCCGCCCATCTCAAGGAACTCCTCGGTGAAGCCGTAGGTATTGACATCCCCGCACTCGACCGGGTTCCAGGGCGCATCACACGAGATGAGGTCGAGCCAGCCCATCCTGATGCCCGCCACAACCAGATCGTGGTCGTTCGTCAGCACGTCGAGCACGACGCCCGCGCTGCCCATGATCGCCAGCCCTATCAGGAACGGCACGAAGAGCCACAGTTCCTCGCGGTCGAAGAAGAACCAGTACATTGCCACGCTGAAGACCGCGAGCGCCACGCCGGTCAGGGCGTAGAAGCTGCGCCACGAGTCGACTGACTCGTGCAGTTCGAGGAACTCGTCGGCGCACAGCCAGACAAACAGCACGACCAGCACAGCCCAGAAGACCCGCTGCATGGGCCGGATCTGCGGCGTGCGCAGCCCGTTCACCAGTGCGATAAGCGCGATGACGGTGTACTGCGCGGCAGAGAAGACGGCCCCCGCGGTCAGTTCAAGGTTGAGGTTGAACAGCCACGAAGCAAATGTGTTGCCAGCCGGCGTAAAAATCACGTGCAGCACGGCGAGCAGCACCTCGAACGCGACGAGCGCGGGCATCATTATAGCATGGGAGTTTATTTCCCGCGCAAGATGCGTTGCTGGGGTTACGCGCCGCTCCTGCGAGCCTGTTCGTAATCGTCCGGCGTGTCGATGTCCTGCACGACGGTGGGCGAGTCGACCTCCAGGGCAACTACATCCTCCTGGCGGGCGCGCAGCAGGTCACGGGGAGCGGTGCCGGTCGGCAGCGCCATGACCATCTCCCAGGTCGCGCGGTCAAAGAGCACCGGATGGCCCCGGCGGCCCTGGTAGGCGGGCGCGATGATCCGGCCCCGGCCCCCGGCGTAGGCGTGGAGCACCGCGCCGACGACGCCGGGCTCCAGCCCCGGCTGGTCGCCGAGGAACACAAGCGCCGCTTCCGCGTCGGCGGGCGCTGCCCGCAGCCCCACCTTGACCGACGACAGCATCTCGCCCTCGGCGTAGTCGGGGTTATGCACGAGCGTCACCGGCAGCCCGGCAAGCGCCTCCTCGACCTGCTCGCGCCAGGCCCCGGTCACAACGATGACCTCCTGCAGCCCGCTTGCCAGCACAGCCCGGCACACCTCACGGATCATTGTCGAGCCTTCGCCCCAGGGCAGCAGCAGCTTCGCCTGGCCCATGCGTATCGACTGGCCCGCCGCGAGCACCACACCCACGACGCGCCGGTACACCTCGCGCACGGCTTCCTCCTCACCGGCGGCGGCGGCCACTACCCGGCGGATGGCGGGGCGGGCGAGCAGGCTCTGCGCGATGCGCCGCGCCTCCGGCAGCGTGGCGTCCGTCACCTGGTTCATCAGCGGCACGATGCGCGCGCCTGGCGGTACGTCTTTCAGGCCCATGTCGTCCCCGCCGAGCACGGCGGCGATCACCTCCGGCGTGATCGTCGCGCCGACCGTCAGTCCCGCGCGCGCCGCGATGTCCTCAGAGCCGTAGACGTGCGCCTCGTCGAGCGGCTCGCCGAGGGCGCTCAGCCCGGCAATGGGCACGACAAGCGTCGCGGACTGCGGCATGGCAGGTTCATGAGGCTGGGGAGCCTTGAGCGGTAGACGCCGCGAGCCGTCCGCCTCGACGAGCACCACGTCCAGGGCGGGGTTGCCCGCGAGGTGCGCGTCAACCCACTCCGGCGGCACGCCGCGCGCCTTGTTCGGGGGCGCCTTCTCGCTGAACACAAACAGGTGCCGATACCGCGCCAGCAGGCTGGGGAAGTCGTTCGGCAGGGCCGGCGGCTGCCCGACGAGCAGGTAGTTGCGTGCGATCTGAAGCTCGTCCTGTCCGATGCGCGTGGTCGTCGTCGAGACGACGCGCAGCCCCCGCGCGGCAAGTTCGTGCGCCACCCGGAACATCGCGGTCGTCTTGCCGCCCGCGCCGACGAACACAACAACGTCGCCCCGCTCGATCTGGAGTGCTTCGGAAAGGTTCATGGGTGGCTCACCTGCCTGATATCAACCGGCGGATGGCGGGCGAACCGAGCACGGCTTCAAGCACACCCCCGCCGATAGCGAGCGACTTTTCAGAGATCGTAAAGCAGTGCTCGCGCACCGCGCGCGGGTCCACATCGCCGATCTTCATACCGGCGTGAACCGCAAGCCCATCGTGGACCAGCCCGCGCAACACCCCGTCGAAGGGCGCTGTGACCGGCGTCTCGCCCACGAGGGCCAGTTCCTCGCCCTGCGTCACGTGTGCGCCGATGGGCACCAGCCCGCGGACGATGCCATCCACCGGGGCGCGCAGCACGCGGTCGGCGGTGCGGCCCATCACGCCGCCGGGCTTGCCGGTATTCGGCTGTGCCGCGCCCTCGGTGATGACCCGCCCCAGAAAGTGCCCCCGGTTCGTCTCGATGACCGCATCGACGTTACGCGGCGCCTCGAAGCCGGGCCCCAGCCCCACGGTCAGCGCCGCCCTGACGGGCTGCGGGCCGAGGTCGCACTTGAGCATCCGCGCGTCGACGAGCACCGCCGGGGCGTACTCGCCCAGCGACTCGCCTTCCGGGTCCACCAGCACGGGGATCTCACCCGCCGCCTGTGATGCCAGCGCCGCCGCGACGGACTCGACGCGCCGCGCCGTCACACCCTCAACGACGATCTCCCCCTCGATGGCCGCCGAGCCATATGACACTGTCCGCCGCACGAGCAGCGGCTGGGCCAGCTCGGTGATCAGTACCGGGAACCCGGCCTTAAACAAGCGGTAGGCGACCCCGCTGCCGAGGTCGCCACCGCCGCGTATTGCCACTCGAACGTGCTGAAACGCCGGAAAGATCACAGGCACACCCTGTCAGTTACCCAGCCCCGCCTTGCGGAACGCCTCAACGAGGCGCTGCGGGGTCATCGGCTGGCTGTCAAACCATACGCCGGTCGCATCGTAGATGGCCGCTGCAACGGCGGGCGTGTACGGGATGAACGGCATCTCCGCCATGCCGCGCGCGCCAAACGGCCCGTTTGGCTCAGCATACTCCAGGATAACGGACTCAACGTGGCGCGGCACGTCCAGCACACCGGGGATGAGGTAGGTGCTGAGGTGTTGGGTCAGCACGTGCCCATCGCGCATCTGGAAGTCCTCCATCAGCGCGTAGCCGTGCGCCTGCACAATCGCACCCTCGATCTGCCCCTCGACCTGCTGCGGGTTGATCGCCTTGCCGACGTCGTCCGCGCAGACCACGTTCAGCACCTCGACGAACCCGGTCTCCACGTCTACCTCGACCTCGACAGCCTGCGCGACATAGCCATAGGAGAAGTTCGGGTAGCAGTGCCCGGTCTCCGGGTCGAACATGCTGGTCTTGGGCGCGTGGTAGGTATAGTTACCGATGGCCGGGCGCTCCTCGTTGCGCCACGCCTCCAGCGCCTTTTCCGCCGCACCCCGGATCGAGTTGCCCGCCATGAACGTCATGCGCGAGGCGGACACGCTGCCCGAGCTGCCCACCGTCGCAGTGTCGGATGCCACTACCCGCACCTTTTCGACCGGCACGCCGACGGCCTCGGCGGCCATCTGGGCGAACACCGTGTGCGCGCCCTGCCCCACGTCGGCGCCCGCGTGGTACAGTATCACTTCCTCGATCTCCGCGCCGCCGCGCAGTTCGATGATGGCGTTGGCTGTCTCCGGCGCGCCGAAGCTGAAGCCGACGTTCTTGAAGCCCGCCCCAAAGCCGATGCCGCGCCGCTTGACGCCGTTCTCCGGCTGCGGCGGCTTCTCACGCCGCCAGTTCTCGCCTTCCTGACGCCAGCCCGCACGCCGCGCGCACTCCTCGATCACCTCAGGCATGGACACACCCGGCGAGAGCGGCGTGCCCACATGCGTCGGGACGCCCTCGCGCAGCACGTTCTTCAGCCGCAGTTCGACGGGGTCCATCCCCAGCGCGGCGGCCAGCTTGTTCATCTGGTTCTCCGCGGCGAACGCACCCTGCGGGCCGCCGAAGCCCCGGAACGCGCCGGTGGGGATGTTGTTGGTGTAGACCGTGTAGGCATCCACATGCACGTTGGGGAAGTAGTACGGTCCGACGCACATCATTACCGCGTTGCCGAGCACCTTCGTTGAGGTGTAGGCATACGCGCCCGCGTCGGAGATGATCCGAACCTTCGCCGCTGTCAGCGTCCCGTCGCGCTTGGCGCCCCACTTGGCCTCGATGATATAGGGGTGGCGCTTGTGGTGCCCCCGGATCGACTCCTCGCGGCTCCAGATGATCTTCACCGGGCGCCCGAGCTTCCACGTGGCGAGGGCCAGCACGATCTGCACCGACATGTCCTCGCGCCCGCCGAACGCCCCGCCGATCGCGGGGTAGATCACCCGGACCTTCTCCGGCGGCAGGTCGAGCGCATGGCAGATCTGCTGCTGGTCCTTGTGCGTCCACTGGCCCGCCACCTCGACGGTCACACGGCCCTCTTCATCGATGTAAGACAGCCCGGCTTCCGGCTGGAGGTAGGCGTGCTCTTGCCACGAGGTGCGGTACGTGCCCTCGATGACGATATCCGCATCGGCAAAGCCCTCCTCGATGTCGCCGGTGCGGACCTTGTAATGCACGAGGATGTTGTTCTTGGCGTCTGCATGGAGCTGCGGCGCGCCGTCCTGCATGGCCTCAATCGGGTCGAAGACGGCGGGCAGATCCTCATACTCGACGCGGATGAGGTCGCGCGCCCTGGCGGCGGCTTCCTCCGTCTCCGCGATCACACACGCGATCTGGTCCATCGTCGTGCGGACGATGTCCGCGCCTTCCTTGCTGCTGCCCGGCCCGCACAGCACCGGCTGGTCAGGAATGCCCAGCCCGTACTCGTTGACCGGCACGTCTTTCGCGGTCAGGACGGCGACGACCCCCGGATAAGCCTCGGCATCAGTAGTGTCGATGGAGAGGATGCGGGCATGGGCCCGCTCAGAGAAGAGGATTTTCATGTGCAGCATGCCGTCCATCTCGAGGTCGCCGGGGTACAGGGTCTTACCTGTGACCTTGCCCCACGCGTCCACGCGCTGCATGCTCTGACCGACGATCCTGGTCGCCATGTCTGGTTTACTCCTCGCACTCAAGTCATGTGGTTCGTTGACGTATCAGGTTGATTTCCTGGGCGATGATGCGCCGCAGGATGGCAACCGCTGCGGCATAGGTAGGATCCATCCCCCGGTAGGACAGGCTGCCGGCGCCCAGGTTCTTGCCCTTGCTCAGCGGCTTGTCCGAAGCGTAGTGCAGGATGCCGATATCGAACTCGGCGGGATGGAGCGACACAATTTCATTGTAGGGGTGGCGTTTTGGCCGTATCAACTCGTACACGGCGGAGAGGTACGGCCCCGCCTCCATCTCGATATCAGTGTATCCCTCCCGGTAGAAGACACTCATGTACCGGTCATTCTGCAGGAACGTGCCCCGCACGCTCACCGACTTCTGATTGTCCAGCACAGTGCCGTAGGCCAGGTAGGGGGAAACGTCGTTGGCGGTGAAGCAGTTGTTGAACAGATAGGTGTTCAGCGAGTGCTCATCGTGCACAACGGTCGGCAGCATAATGTCGCCGATGCGCGCGTTGAGCGTCGCTGCCTTGCCCATGATGTACACACCTGCGATCGCGCCCACGTTCTCCGCGATGCGCGTCAGCAGTTCGTACGCGCCGAGGCCCAGCGGGTAGTCGACGTTGAGGATCAGCGCGTCGCTCTTGCTTAGCAGTTCGATGTCCGGCAGGCAGAGGCGCGGGTCGATCCAGTCGGTGTTCACCTGCCCGAGCAGGATGGTCTGCGCGTCAAGCTCGAAGCTGCCGCCCTCGCTGGAGATGCGGCGGATGCCCACCGACTGCTCCTCGGCGGCGCGCTCGCGCTTGACGTCCGGCCCGGCGCTCTGGAGGTACTTCTTCATCGCGTAATAGAAGAAGTTCTCCTCGCTGCTCGGCACCTGTTTCGCCTGGATGTCCTGGTACTCGCGTAGCAGGTCTTCATGCCCGGCGGAGCGGATGTAGTCGAGCAGCAGGTCGGAACGGCGCAGCGCATAGCCCGACCACAGGTTGACAAGGGCGTGCGTGTTGCTGCTGACGAAGTAGACGCGGCGCTCGTCGTAGTCGATGTCGGGCGTCGTATCGCGCACGTTCACCCACCAGTAGCGCATGGCCTTGCGGTAGTCCGTCAACGAGCCAGCCAGCAGCCGCACCGCAAACCTCTTGGGCGCGGCGGCCATCGCCTGCAGCATCGGCACTGTCTGGGCGCCCCAGGCGGTGTACAGCCGCAGCACGTCGTCCAGAGCGACGCCCGCCGCCGCTGCCAGCGTCGCCAGCTCATCCTCGTCCAGCGCGCGGTTTTCGTCAAGCTGTGCGACGAACCGCCGCCCCTGCGGTGTCTTCAGAATGCGGTGGAGCTTGTTCCACTCGATCTGGAAGGCCGTCAGGATCGGGATGATGTCGTCGATGTCCGACCGGCTGGCGATGGTCATGGCGAGCGTCTCGTCGCCGTCGTAGTACGCCCGGCGGCGGCGCGCCTTCGCCTGTACCTCTTTCCATCCCCGCACCGGGTAGCCCCACCGCTCGAACACGGCGGCGCGCTGCCCCAGCAGGATTAGGCGCGTGTTCACGATGCAGGGAGGCAGCCGCAGCGAACTGTAGATCAGCGCAGACGCGTCGACCTCTGGCCCGGCTGCGTTCGTGTGCAGCAGCGAGTCCATGCCCTCATGCGTCTCGACAAGCGAGTCGATGGAGACTTCGCCGCTGCTCCGCAGCAGGGAGTAGTACGTGCGGATGTACAGCTCGATCTCGTCAGTTTCAGTGCGTGGAACCGTGCGCTCCATACTCTAACCGCCCTGTGTACTACCATACAACCACTCAGCGCCGCTTCTGCTTTTTCTTCTGCTCACGCACGCGCCCCACCGGCACGTCAAGCTCATCACGCGGGGGGCGCATCACCATGAACAGGACCAGCATAAGGATGGAGAAGCCGATCAGAAAGGCGAACACCCCGACAAGCGCGTGCGTGAGCGCATCCGGCCATTCCTCCGGGAAGGAGTATGGCAGGATTTGCCAGCCAAGTCCGGCGATCTCGAAGTGTGTCGTCTCCAGCCAGTCCACCAGGGCAGGCGCGGCGAAGTACGCTCCCGCCCCTACCCCGAGCAGCACGATCAGCCCGACGAGCGGGCGGAGCGGGCCGGGCCGCCTCGGGGTGCTGGTCCTCTGGTAGCTCATAGCGTCTTTTCCTTCTCCGTCGTCATTTCAGCGGCGCGCTCAAACGCCCGCACGATCTTGTAGTAGCCGGTGCAGCGGCACAGGTTGCCCGTGATGCTCTGCTGGATCTCCCACAGCGTCGGGTCGGAGCGCTCCTCCAGCAGCTTGGCGCCGCTCATCAGGAAGCCGGGCGTGCAGTAACCGCACTGCACCGCCGCCTCCTCGATGAACGCCTGCTGGATGGGGTGGAGCTGCCCGTCCTGCGCCAGCCCCTCAACCGTGACGATCTCGGCGTGGTGTGCGCGCGGCGCGGCGACAAGGCACGACATCACCGCCATGCCGTCAAGGAACACGGTGCAGGCCCCGCACTCGCCCTCGGCGCAGCCTTCCTTTGTGCCGATCAGCCCGGCGTCCTCGCGCAGCATCCGCAGCAGCGTCTTGTGGCCCGCGCCGGTGATAGTCACCGGCTGGCCGTTGATGGTCGTCACAATCGGGTCGTCCTTGCCGTGTGCGAAGCTCTCAGCGAGCGGCTCGGTCACCAGCCCCTGCTTCTTGCCCCACAGCATGACGGGGCGCTCCGGCAGGTCCGCGGCGTGCTCGCCGTCGCGGATGGCCTTGAGCGCGCGGCGGGTCAGCACGCGGATCATCTCGCGGCGGTACTCGGCGCTGCCGCGCACATCGCTGATGGGCCGGGCTGCGGCGGCGGCCAGCCGCCCCGCCTCGTCGATCACATCGTCCGTCAGCACCTTGCCCGCGAGGTAGGCTTCCGCCTCCGGCGAGGTAATGATGGTCGGCGCGACGGAGCCCTGCGCAATGGTCGCACTCTGGACCGTATCGCCCTCAAACGTGACCACAACGGCGACGTTCACCACGGAGATAGCCTGCGCCTTGCGCAGCCCCAGCTTGATGAACATGCCGCGCTGCGTGGCGGGATCCATCGGCTTGAAGCTGATGCGGGTAAGGATCTCGTCCGGGCGCATCACGGTCTGGCGCACACCCTTGTAGAACTCCCGCAGCGGCACGGTACGCTCACCCGCCGTCGAGAGCAGCGTCACCTGAGCGTCGAGCGCGATGAGCGGGGTGATCGTGTCGTTCGCCGGAGACGCGGTGATCAGGTTGCCCGCGACCGTCCCCCGGTTGCGGATCTGCGGCGAGGCCTCCCACCAGGACGCCTGTGCGAGCGGCAGCCCGTACTTCCGGATCAGATCGGACCCGGCGACGCGGTTATGCGACACGAGCGGCCCAAACTGGATCGTCCCATCCTCCGTCTGCTCGATGCGATCCAGGCCGGGGATGCGCGTAATGTCGATGAGATATTTCAGGCCGGGCCGCAGGCCGCGCTCAAGCTCAAGGATGATGTCGGTGCCACCGGCAATGATACGGGCCTCGTCCCCGTGCTCCGCCAGCAGCCGTGCGGCTTCATCAAGTGTTGCGGGTGTGTAATATGTCTCCCACATAGGTGTACCATCCTTTACGGGATTGATGTACGGAGATATTGGTGAACGACAACCTATTCAGGCGCAGCCTCCGGCTCCCCGGCAGGCGACTCGGCTTCCTGGGGCGTGCCCATCCACTTCATCGGCTCTGCAGAGGCACGGTTGCGGTGCGCCAGTATCTCAGCCATGATGCTCACCGCGATCTCGCGCGGTGTCTCAGCTCCCAACTCCAGCCCGATCGGCGCGTGGACGCGCGCGAGGGTCTCCTCGGCAACACCCTGCTCCTTGAGCTGCTTGATAGCCATCGCCCAGCGGCGGCGGCTACCTATCACGCCGATGTATGGCGCGGGCGTCTCCAGCAGGTCGGGCAGCATCGCCACATCGAACGGGACGCCGCGCGTCACGGCGGCGATGTACGTCCGGCTGTGGATCGGGATGGTGCTGGCGATTTCGGTGGGCGGTATGGGGTAGCAGGCGTCGGCGTGGGGCAATTTCTCCGGGTTGCACATATCGGTGCGGTCGTCGGTGGCCAGCACGCGGAAGCCCAGCCAGTGGGCCAGTTCCGCGAGCGCCTGCCCGACATGTCCGCAGCCGATCACCAGTACGGTGGGATCAGGCATGATCGGCTCCAGAAAAACATCAAGCTGGCCGCCGCATACACCGGGGTCGCCCCGCGCCGGGTCGACCATCTCGTAGTGCAGGTTATCCGGCTGCCCGGTTTCGAGAAGCTCAAGCGCGCGCTTGATGACGCGGTTTTCCATCTCGCCGCCACCGATGGTGCCTTTGATGCTGCCGTCGGGGTAGACGAGCATCTTGCTCCCCGCGTGGCGCGGCACCGATCCGCTGTCCCGCGTGATGGTCG
This sequence comes from Anaerolineales bacterium UBA3940, assembly GCA_002385675.1. Classification (GTDB taxonomy): domain Bacteria; phylum Chloroflexota; class Anaerolineae; order Aggregatilineales; family UBA3940; genus UBA3940. The sequence goes on from DGDY01000295.1 coordinate 10,308, forward strand.
CCAGCACAACGCTCTGCCCGCGCTCTTTGGCATCCAGGATGGCCTGGTAGATCTCAACGTCGGACATGAGTTGCTGTTAGATTCCTCTCGGTTTGCGGGCATTGGAGGCTAACCCCACCCCCGTGCAGTTGGCTTCGCCAACTGCCAGGCAGAAAGGGCTGCGTTTTTGCGCAGAAGCTGCCATTGCGCCTCGGGGGCGGGGTTGCCCTATCCTATTTCTTCTCTTGCAGCGCCCGCCAGACCTTCTCCGGCAGGAGCGGCGCGTCCTTGATCAGCACGCCCACGGCGTCATATACGGCGTTGGCAATCGCCGGGCCTGCGCCGTCGAGCGGGATTTCCGCCACAGCCTTCGCGCCGAACGGCCCCGTCTCCTCGTACGTCTCGATGAAGATGGTCGTCAGGTCCGGCACGTCGTCGGCACGGTAGATCCAGTATGGGCCGAAGCGCGGGTTGATGATGCGGCCATTCTCATCGTAGGCCAGCTCCTCGAACGCGCCGTAGCCCGCTGCCTGCACCATACCGCCTTCGATCTGGCCGCTGGCAGTGACCGGGTTGATTATAACGCCGGAGTCCACCGCCATCACCAGTTCATCGACCGTGACCTGCCCCGTCTCAGTGTCCACCGTGACGGTCGCAAACTGCGCCGCGAACGGCGGCGGCGACTCAGGCGACACGTAGCTGGCCGTTGCCATGATCTGGTGCTGGTTCTCGTGGTGCAGCGAGTTCAGCGCCACGTCGCGCAGCGTCACATACCGCCCGTCCTCGGCCCACACCGCGCGGTCGCGCAGCGTCAGTTCGTCCGCGCTCACCGTCTCGCCCTCGCTGGAGAGCATCCGCGCGGCGACCTGCTTGATCTGCGCCGCGACCTTCTCCGCCGCGAGTACTACCGCCTTCCCGGAGATGTACGTCGTGCTGCTGGCGTACGCGCCCTTGTCGAACGGCGTGAAGTCCGTGTCGGACGAGTACGTGACGAAATCCTCCGGCGGGCAGCCGAGCACCTCGGCGGCCATCTGCGTGAGCACCGTGTCCGAACCGGTGCCGAGGTCCGTCGCACCGACGAGCAGGTTGAACGACCCGTCGTCGTTCATCTTGATGCTGGCTGCACCCATGTCGAGATTCGGGATGGCCGTGCCCTGCATCACCATTGCCACACCGATGCCCCGCCGCAGATGCGGCTTGCCGGGCACCTCGTGCCACTCGGGGTTGCCCCAGCGCTCGTACCAGCGGATGGCCTCCGCGCCCTGCTCCACGCACTCCGGCAACCCACAGGTGTGGATGTACTCGACCGCGCCCTCGCGGCCTTCGCTCCAGATCTTGCTGATCGGGTGCTCGTCGCCCGCCTTGAGCGCGTTCTTCAGCCGGAACTCAAGCGGGTCCAGTCCCAGTTCGGTCGCGATGCGCTGCATGTGCGTCTCGACCGCCCAGAAGCCCTGCGGCACGCCGTAACCACGATACGCGCCCGACGGCACTTTGTTGGTGTACACGATGTCGGCGTGGAACTTGATGTTCGGCGCGTTGTAGAGCGCCATGGCCTTGTGCCCGGTGTTCCCGGCGACGGTCATGGCGTGCGTGCCGCTGCCACCCGTGTCAGAGATGACATACATCGAGTTCGCGACGATCGTGCCGTCCTTCATCACGCCGGTCTTCATGGTGAGGTACATGTCGTGGCGCGTGCGGGCGGAGGAGAACTCCTCCTCGCGCGTGTACTCCAGCACGACCGGCCTGCCGGTCACGATGGTCAGGTGCGCGGCGATGTCCTCAATGAGCACTTCCTGCTTCACGCCAAAGCCGCCGCCGATGCGCGGCTTGATCACACGGATGCGCTTCTCCGGCAGGCCCAGCACCGGCGCGAGGATGCGCCGCACATGGAAGGGGACCTGCGTGCTCGTGCGGATGACGAGCCGGTCGTCCTCGTCCCACCACGTCATGGCGATGTGCGGCTCGATGGGCGCCTGCTGCACCTTTGGGCTGTAGTACGTGTCCTCGAAGATGTAGTCCGCCTGCGCAAAGCCCGCCTCGACATCGCCAAGCTCCCAGTCGATCACCGCGGCGAGGTTGCGATTGCGGTCCTCGATGTTCCAGCTTTCTTCCTCGTCGTGGATGATCGGCGCGCCCGGCTTCATCGCCTCACGCGGATCGAAGATCGCCGGCAGCACCTCGTACTCCACTTCGATGAGGTCGAGCGCCCGCTGCGCGATCTCCTCGGTTTCGGCGGCGACGGCGGCGACGCGGTCGCCCACCCAGCGCACCTTGTAGTCCAGGCTGTAGTTATCGTGCGGGCCCGGCTCCGGGTGCGACTGGCCCGCCGTCGTATAGGGGACGCGCGGCAGGTCTTTGTACGTCAGCACCGCGTGCACGCCCGGCAACTCGCGGGCCTTGCTCACGTCGATGTTCTTGATCCTGTCTCTTATACACATCT
>DGDY01000140.1 GCA_002385675.1 Anaerolineales bacterium UBA3940
GCTGTAATCGAAGAGGTCCATGATGTTCTGCGGCCTTCCACTGGCATGATGGATCGTGCGGCGTGCTGATCTTGCCACCTTTGCCCCCACCGCGCCAGATGAATCACCCCGGCCCGGCTGCTACAATCAGGGCAGTTTGCAGACAACACGTGCCCTCTATCTGAGCCACAGGGCCGAGGAGTGAGATCGAGATGCAGCTAAAGCTTGAAGAGCGCACCCCGCAGCGGGTGCTGGTCGTTGCCGCCCACCCCGACGATATCGAGTTTGGCGTGGCAGGCAGTGTCGCCAAGTGGATCGCAGCAGGCGCGGAAGTCACCTACCTGATCGTGACCGACGGCTCCGCCGGGAGCAACGACCCCGGCGTGGACCCCGACGAACTGGCCGCGCGTCGCCGCGCCGAGCAGCAGGCCGCCGCCGAGGTGCTCGGCGTGAAGGACGTGCGCTTCCTGGGCTTCCGTGACGGCACGCTTGAACCCACGCTGGAGGTCCGCAAGGCGATCACGCGCGTCATCCGCGAGGTGCGCCCCGACCGCGTCGTCACGCAGGACCCCACCACCATTTTCGTCGAGGGGATATACGTCAACCACCCCGACCACCGCGCGGCGGGCGAGGCGACGGTCTACGCGACCTTCCCCAGCGCGGGCACGCGGCCCATCTTCCCCGAGCTTCTCGATGAGGGCTACGAGCCGCACTCCGTCAAAGAGCTGTACCTCATGCTGACGCTTGAGCCGACGCACGCGGTGGACATCACCGACGTGATGGACCGCAAGCTGGAGGCGCTGTTCAAGCACGAGTCGCAGCTTGGGCCGGACATCGAGGAGTGGGTGCGCGAGATGAGCCGCGAGATGGGCAACCTCGCCGGGTGCGAGTATGCCGAGGTCTACCGCGTGATCACGCTCGACGCCGAGGCGCACGAGGCCATCGAGCAGGCCTACGAGGAGATGTCCGAGGGGGATTAGAGGAAGAACCCCCTCCGGACCGGCAGCCTGCGGCTGTGGTCCAACCTCCCCCTTGCAAGGAGGAGGTGTAGAGAAATTGCAGATGTAAGTAGGGGCGGGTCTGAGACCCGCCCCTACATTCGCGGCGAAGCGGAGTTTTACTCCAGCCCCCTCAACACCGCGCGGACCGGGCTGCCGCACACGCCCCCCAGCTTCAGCGGCAGCGCGACAAGCTCGTACAGGCCGTCGGGCACACCCCGCAGGTTGAGCAACTCCAGATTGGCGATACCATGCGCCTGCAGACGCCGGTGCACGGGCAGGTTCGTGCTGTGGAAGCTGTCCACAGAGGGCATATCGACGCCGAGCAGCACCGCGCCCCGCTCGGCGAGCCAGTCCACCAGCTCGACCGTCGGGTAGGGGAAGTCCTCAGGCCACTGCGTCTCAGGCAGATCGCTGACCCAGGTGTGGATCAGCAGGCGTTGCAGCCCACTCAGATCGCGCCCCTCCAGGTCGGCGGGGGTGATGCCGCCGTGCTGCCTCTCGATAGTGACAACATGCGCCGGACCGATGTACGGCTCAAGCGATAGGTCAGCGGGGTGCGCGCCGCGCGAATCGCAGTGCCAGGGCGCGTCGGCGTGCGTGCCCGTGTGCGGGCTGAGCGTGATGGTGGTCAGGTTTACGCTGCCGCCATCTTCAATGCTGAGCACCTGCTCAAATGAAAAAGGCTCGTCGCCGGGCCACACGGCCAGTTCCGGCGAGATGGTGCGGCTGATATCATAGATGTGCGGCACGGCTGCTCCCTCCGCTTTGCCTCTACATGCGATACCGCCATAATAGCAGGCAAGGCTGAAACAGCATAGTTAGCGATCCACACATGACACAGATGACACGGATAATTTTGTCCACGAATGGCACGAATGAAATGAAATAAAAATATTAGTGTCATTAGTGTCATTCGTGGATCACCTCACCTTTCATCTATGAAATCTGTGCCATCTGTGGACTCTCACCACTCCGGAGCACGACATGGGCACTCTCCTGGGCATCGACATCGGAACTTCCAGCGTGAAAGCCGCCGTCGTCGAGGCGGAGTCGGCACGCGTGCTGGCCGCCGCCGGGCGCGAGGTCGCGCTGCACACACCGCGCCCCGGTTGGGCCGAGCAGCACCCCGGCGACTGGTTCGAGGCGGCAGTGGCGGCAAGCCGCGACGCACTCGCGCGGGCGGGCGTTGACGGCGAGTCCGTGCGCGGTATCGGCTTCTCCGGGCAGATGCACGGCACGGTCTGCCTCGACGCGGCTGGCGAGCCGGTCCGCCCGGCGATCATCTGGGCAGACACACGCAGCGGGCCGCAGGCGACGGCCCTGCTCGCCGACCTTGACCCCGCCGATCTGGCCGAGCACGCCCCCGGCCCGCCAGTTGCCGGGTTCATGGGGCCGACGCTGCGCTGGTTGCGCGAGCACGAGCCGGAGACGACAGCCCGCACCGCAACCGTGCTGCTGCCAAAGGACTACGTGCGGATGCGCTTCACCGGGGAGGCGACGACCGAGGTCAGCGATGCGGCCTCGACGTGGCTGCTGGACATCGCCCGTGGCGAGTGGTCGGGCTGGCTGGCCGAGCGCTGCACGGTCGAGCCCGGCTGGCTGCCGCCCGTGCTCGGTTCGGCGGAGGCGGCGGGCGGGCTGCGCGCGGAGGTCGCCGCCGCGCTCGGCGTGCGCCCCGGCATCCCCATCGCGGCGGGCTGCGCGGATCAGCCCGCGCAGGCGCTGGGGCACGGGCTGCTCGACCCCGGCACGGACTCCGTCACCATCGGCACGGGCGGGCAGGTCTTTCACCCGCTTGCCGCGCCCCACGTAGACCCGGGCCTGCGGATGCACACCTTCAACCACGCCGTGCCGGGCCGCTGGTATGCGCTCGCTGCGATCCTCTCGGCAGGGCTGTCGCTGCGCTGGCTGCGCGATCTGCTGGGGATGAAGGGTCTGGCGGACGCCTACGCCCGGCTCTCCGCGCTGGCGGAAGGCGTGCCGCCCGGCGCGGAAGGGCTGATCTTCCTGCCCTACCTCGCCGGGGAGCGCACGCCGCACATGGACCCCTCGGCGAGCGGCGTGTTCCTCGGGCTGCGGCTGCACCACGGGCCGGCGCATCTCGCCCGCGCGGTGATGGAAGGCGTGACGATGGCGCTGGCGGAGTGCCTCGCGCTGGCCTCCGGCATGGGCGATGGGGAGGTACGGCAGGTGGTGGCGTCCGGCGGGGCGACGAACTCGGCGGTGTGGCGGCAGATTCAGGCGAATGTGTACGGCGTGCCGCTTGCCATCTCAGCCGGGGAGGAGCACGCCAGCCTCGGCGCGGCGCTGCTCGGCGGAGTGGCGGCGGGCGTCTACGAGTCGGTCGAGGCGGCCTGCGCCCGGCTGCCCCGGCCTACCGATCGCGTCGAGCCGGATCCGGCGGCGGTGGCCTTCTACGCCGCGCACCGCGAGCAGTTCCGCGCACTGTACGGCAAGCTCAGGGAGGATATGCATGAGTTGATCCACAGATGACACAGATGACACAGATGACACGGATTTTATTGTCCACGAATGACACGAATGGCACGAATGAATTGAAATAAAAATATTAGTGTCATTAGTGTCATTCGTGGATCATCTTCTTTCATCTGTGAAATCCGTGTCATCTGTGGACTCAAACTAAAATGCCCACCGCGAACAGGATGCTAAAGATCAGCGCGAGGCGGGCCGTGCCGGAGAGGGTCTGGTTGAGCGCCCGCCCCTGTAGCGTGACGATCTCGCGCACGAGGATCACGGCAAGCGGCAGCGTCAGCCAGGGGATGAGCGCCCATGCACCCAGCCAGCCGCCGAGCCACAGCACGAGCGGCGTCAGGTAGGCCAGCGCCAGCAGCACGCCGAACTCGACCTGCGTACCCCGTTCGCCGAGCAGCACGGCCAGCGTGTGCTTGCCCGCGCGGCGGTCGGTGGCGATATCGCGCAGGTTGTTCACAACGAGGATCGCGGTGATGAGCAACCCCGGCGGGATGGCCGCCAGCACGGCCAGCGTTGTGACCTGCTGTGCCTGCACGTAGTACGTCCCCACGACCGCCACCAGCCCGAAGAAGATGAACACAAACAGATCGCCCAGCCCGTGCGAGGCCAGCGGGAACGGCCCGGCACTGTACGCAAGCGCGGCGAGGATCGACGCGATGCCGATGACGAGCACCGGCCAGCCCGCCGCGATCACCAGGTACACGCCGACAAGCACCGCCAGCCCGAATACGACCACCATGCCCAGCCGCACCCGCGCCGGGGCGATCAGCCCGCTCTGCGTGACGCGCGTCGGGCCGGTGCGGTCGGGCTGGTCCACCCCGCGCACGTAGTCGAAGTAGTCGTTGGCAATATTCACGCCGATCTGCAGGAGCAGCGCGCCGAGCATCGCCGCCAGCGCAGGTAGCGCGCGGAAGGCGTTGTCGTGCAGCGCCACCGCCGTACCGACCAGCACCGGGGCGACGGCGGCGGGGAGGGTCTTGGGCCGGGCGGCGAGCAGCCACGCCTGCCACCCGGAGATCTGCGGTTGTGCGGTCATACACTCTCCTCTGGTCGTGTGCCGACGTGTACAGCCATTGTACCGAACATGAAGCGGCGATAGCGCACGTCCACCAGCCCCACTTCCCGCATGATGGCGGCCAGTTCCTCCGGTGTTTTGAAGGCCTGCGTTGACTCGGGTAGATAGGTGTATGCGGAGGGGTCCCCGGCAACGAGCCGCCCCAGCAGCGGGATGACCACGCGCAGGTGGAACAAAATGAACGGGCGGAGCAAGTTGCGCGGCGGGGGCGAGGTGTCGAGCGCGATCACCTTGCCGCCGGGCCGCACCACGCGCATCTGCTCGCGGAACGCGCCCGGCACGTCCGCCACGTTGCGCATCAGGTAGCCGGAGGTCACCGCGTCGAAGCTGGCGCTGCGGAAGGGCAGGGTGAGGGCGTCGGCGTTGATCCAGCGCACGCGCTCGCCGCCGGGCCTCGCCTGCCCCACGCGCATCATCTCCGTGGCGAAGTCCACGCCGACGACCTCCGCCGCCGGGCGCTGGCGCAGCGTCTCAAACGCGATGTCGCCTGTGCCTGTCGCCACGTCGAGCAGGCGGCCCTGTGCAGGCAGATCGGCTTGAGCAACGACGTAGCGCCGCCAGCGCCGGTCCTGCCCGAAGGTCATCAACCGGTTCATCAGGTCATAGCGCCGCGCGATGCGGCCAAACATCCGCCGCACGTAGGCGGCGCGCTCGCGCCCTTCCAGTGCTGCCACTCAGCCCTCCTCCACGTACAGGTGCGGGTTGACGCGCCGCTCGGCAAAGTCCAGGATCTGTCTCTTATACACATCT
>DGDY01000194.1 GCA_002385675.1 Anaerolineales bacterium UBA3940
CCAACGTGAGCGACCGGGAGAGGGGGCAGGGGGTGAGGGTTTCGCCACCCGCCGGTTGACACTATAATCGGGTGGTGATGTGCCATCGACGACTGCTCAGGACCGGGCTTGCCGCCGCCATCCTCACCCTGCTGCTCGCCGGGTGCGTACGTGGGGATCGTGCCGCCGGGGTGACGCTGCCGCCGCCGAGTATCACGCCGGATGCCGGGCCGGATGTGGCCGCCGCTTCTCCGACCGTCACGCCGCCCCCCACCGCCACGGCGACCCCCACGAGCACGCCGACGCCCACGCCCACCATCACGCCTACACCCACCCCCACGCCGACCCCGCCCGCGTGGCGACCGCTCGCGCCGGGCATCAGCGAGGTGGAGGTCGCTGCGCCCATTCCGGGCCGGGACGACGGCGCGGTGTTCTGGGTGTATGCCGTCCGGCTTGATCCGGATGTCGTCACTTTCCGTGTTTTCCACGACGTAGAGGCGCACAGCATCGAGGAGTGGCACGCCATCACCGGGGCGGATGTCACCGTGAACGGCGGGTTCTTCTTCGGCACGCACCAGCCGCAGGGCCGGCTAGTCATCGATGGGGAGATGATCGGGACCCCGCTCGACCCTGAGCAGCGCATCGGCGTGCCGGGGCTGTTCGCGGTGCTCGACGGCAAGGTGAGCATCACGTCGCTGGGGCGCTCGCGCTACACGCCGCGCGGGCTGCGCTTCGATCAGGCAGTCGAGGCCTACCCCATGCTGCTGCTGCCGGGGCGGCAGCCTGCCTACCCGCCCGTCGATGGCGACCGCGCGCGGCGGACGGTGATCGGGATTGATGCCGACGGCAACGTGATCCTGCTGCTGATCGATGGGCCGATCTTCTCGCTGGTTGAGCTGGCGAACTGGCTGGCGGAATCTAACCTTAACCTCGACGTTGCGCTCAACCTCGACGGGGGCCGGTCGAGCGCGATGATGGTCACCGCCGGGGGCACGCGGACGGTCATCCCGTCCTACGTGCCGTTGCCCATCGTGATCGGCGTGTACGGGCGGTGAGCGGGCGGCCCCCGGTTTTATCCACACCAGAAGGACAATCACCGGAGCTGCATGTGTTCGATCTGCTGCCGCCTATCAGTCGTGCGGGTCTTATCGGGCTGGTCGGGGTGTGGGTGCTGGCCTACATCGTGGGGATGGTTTTCGGCAGGCCCAACGAGGATCGGTCACGACGGCTGGCCGTGCCCGCCAGATTGGTCATGATCGGCGTTGTGCTGCTGGCCGCCCTGCTGTGGCTGGGCGTGACGGGCGGACGCCCAGCGGGCTATGGCTGGCTGATCTTCCTGGGGCTTGCCGCCGGGGCGGTAGGCGACCTGATCCTTGCGGACGTGTTCAACCTGCGGCGGCCTGTCATCGCCGGGATGGCGGTTTTTGGCGCCGGGCACGTGCTGTACCTCAGCGCCGTGCTGCGGCTGCGCGCGCAGCTTGGGGCAGGGGGCGTGCTGCCGGTTGTGCTGGCCGCCGGGGCGGGCGCAGCCGTGGTGATTGTCGTGTGGGCGCTCGTGCTGCGCAGCCCGGCAGCCGGGCGGGCGCTCGATGTGGGGAGCCTGCTGTATGGGGCCCTGCTCGGCATGACGACGGCGCTGGCCGCCCTGCTGTGGCTGGAGACAGGCCGCATGGCGACGCTGGCGGTCGGGATGGCGCTGTTTCTGCTGAGCGATCTGCTGCTGGCGTCCTACCTGCTGAGGCGGCGGGGCTTCGTGTCGATCCGCGATGTGGTGTGGCTGATCTACAGTGCGGGGCAGGCGCTGATCGCGTTTTCCATCGGCGCGGCGGGGGTGGGATAACGGCCCTCCGCCCCCTCTCCCGGTCGGCACACAGGCGTGCCTGGGAGAGGGGGAGAAGGGAGAACGTAATCGTGAGGCAGCCGAGCATCACGCGGGCGCGATGAGGGCCTTACCGCACCGCCGCGCGGATCGCGTCCACCAGCATATACTCCGGGACCGCGCCCTCGACAAACTCCCTGTCGTTGATCACCGTGCGCGGAACGCCCATGACGTTGTACTTCATCGATAGATGGGGGAACTCCGTCGCCTCGACCATGTCCGCCCGGACGCGGTCGCTGGCAATCGCCATTGCGTGAGCGAGCACCACGGCTCGCGGGCAGTACGGGCAGGTGGGGGTGACGAACACCTGGAGATGGACATCTTCCTTCAGACTGTCGAGGAAGGCCCGCGTCTCGTCGCTCAGTTCGACCGCTTCTGGTCCGGCGGCGACGGCCTTAATGTCGTGCAGCAGCGAACTGAACTCATAGCCGGACGGGATGCCGTAGTAGCGCACGCCGTAATCCTTGCCGTCCGCGCCGAGCAGCACAATCGCCGGGATTTTGTCCACATTGTACTTCCGGGCGACCTCGGCGTCGTCCTGAAAGTCGTAAACCTCAACGCTGATCTGGTCGGAGAGTTCCGCGATCTCCTCAACGATCTCGCGTGTCTCCTTGCAGTAGTCGCACTCAAATGGCTGGGTGAAGACGACGAGACGGGCAGGTCCGGCAATGTCGGCCAGCATCTCCTGCACGTCGCGCCGTGTCTTTTCGTCCAAAAGGGGCATGGGTCGTTTCCTCCTATTAACAGAGCGCACCGGGCGTACCGGTCGCTCGCTTACGGCCAGTTTCAACACCCCTTTAGATGCAGCCGGCTTCGGCTGGTTGCAGCGCTTGTCGCAACCTAGCCTTTGCGGGAGAGCATCTGCGCGGCGAGCAGCGCATAGACCTGCGCGGCCCGTGCCACGTCGTCGAGCCGCACCTGCTCGTCAACCGTGTGGACGTAACGGGGTTCACCCGGCCCGAAGCCCACTGTGGGGATGTTCATCTCACCCATACTGTACACGCCATCGGTCGAGAAAGTCCAGTGGCCGACGGTGGGTGTGCGCTCGCCGACGTGACGCATGGCGGCCACGAGCGCCCGCAGTAGCTCGTGCTCCTCGTCGAGCGCCCAGGCGTGGAAGGCCTCACGGGCGTCAAACGGGTAGCCGGTGTAGGAGGGAACGGTGTAGTTGACAATCTCGACGTCCGCCTTGATGCCCTCGCGCTCGATGATCGCCTCGATCTGTGTCTGGGCGCGGATCGCTGTTTCGCCGAGGGTCAGGCGGCGGTCAACGTAGAATATGCAGCGGTCGGGGATGGCGTTGAGGCCCGGCGAGTCGCTCTCAATGCCTGTCACGGCAATGTCGCCAGGCCCAAGGAAGGGATCGCCCGGCAGGTCGGCGGCGAGCAGGTCGATGCCGAAGATCAGCCGAGCGGCGGCGGTGATCGCGTTTCTGCCGAGGGCCGGGTTCGAGGCGTGGGCGCTCTTGCCGTGCACCGTGACCTTGAACAGCACGCGCCCGCGCTGCCCGCGCATGATCTGGAGGTCGCTCGGGTCGCCGAGAACCACCCAGTCCGGCTTGATGCCCTCCTCCTCGACAAGCACCTTCAGCGCGCAGCCCTCGCAGGGCTCCTGCTGGACAACAAAGGCCAGCAGGAGGCTGCCGTCCAGGTCGATGCGGCTCTCGACGAGGCGCTTGGCCGCATAGACCATCGCGGCAATGCTACCTTTGGCGTCCGCCGCGCCAAGCCCATACAGCACACCATCCTCGATGACTGCCTCATAGGGCGGGTGGGGCCAGGGACCTGAGGCCGGTTCGACGGTGTCCATGTGGGCGTCATACAGCAGGGTCGGGCCGGTGGGGTCGCCGATGCGGGCGATGACGTTGCCAGCCCGGTCGATGCGCACATCCTCCATGCCGATGCGGCGCAGTTCCTGCTCGATGAGCTGTGCGACCGCGCTCTCCTGCGTGGACGGGCTGGGCGTCCGCACGAGCCGCTGCAAAAAGTCGACCATCTGCGCGCGTTCGTCGGCGTCAAGCGAGAGGCTTTCGCGGGCGAAAGACGAGGAGGAGAAGAAGGGGAAGACGGGCATGGTCAGTACGCTCCGCTGCCGAACAGGATACGGGGAATCGTCTGGAGGATGATGCGGGCGTCAAGGCCCAGCGACCAGTTCTCGATGTAGAAGATGTCAAGCAGGCACATCTCGTCAAACGGCACGTCGCTGCGTCCGCTGACCTGCCACAGTCCCGTGATGCCGGGCAGCACGTTCAGACGCTTGCGCTGCCATACCTCGTACTTTACAACCTCGTCGGGCGTGTTGGGGCGCGGGCCGACCCAGCTCATCTCGCCGCGCAGCACGTTGATCACCTGCGGCAGTTCGTCCAGGCTGGTACGCCGCAGGAAGCGCCCGACCTTCGTTACGCGCGGGTCGTTGACGACCTTGAGCAGCGTATCGCCCTTGAAGCGGTTAAGGTGCGCCACTTTGGACTTCATCATGTCGGCGCCGTCCACCATCGTGCGGAACTTGTAGACGGTGAAGGCCCGCCCGTCCTTGCCGATGCGCTCCTGCTTGAAGAACACCGGGCCCGGCGAGTCGAGCTTGATCAGCACGGCGATGATCGGCAGCAGGACGAGGAAGAACGGCAGCGCGATGATGCTCAGCAGGATGTCACCTGCGCGCTTGGCGAAATACGCCTCCGACGGCAGCCGGTCCGGGCCGGGGCTGATGAGCGGGATGCCGTTCAGGTTCTCGATGTCCACGTTGTACATCCGCCGCTGGAAGACGTCGGGCACCAGCCGGCAACGCACCCTCGCCTTATCACACACGTCCATGATGTGCATGATCTTGCGGTAGTACTGCCAGGGCAGCGTGACGATGACCTCGTCGATCTTGAACTCGGTCAGCACGCCCTCAAGCTGGCTAAGCTCGCCGAGGTGCTTGATGCGGCCCAGGCCGTTCTTCTTGTTCGGGTCGTCGTCAAGGTAGCCCGCGATCCGGTAGCCGAGGCCGGGGCTGGCGAGTATCGTCTGCATGACGGCGCGGCCTGCCTCCCCCGCGCCGATCACCAGCACCTGCTCGACGCCAATGCCCTTGCGTCGCCGGGCGGCGAGGACGAGGTGCTCAATCAGCCGGGTCAGCGTGAGGGACGCGACGATGAGGACACCCGCGACGATGAGCATACCACGGGAGTAGACCTCAGGCTGCACAAAGAAGGTGATGGCGAGCATCGCCACGATGCTCGTCGCCGTGCCGCTGCCGATGCGGTAGATCTCCTCAAGCGGACGGCGGCGGCGATGGCGATCATACAGACCGTCGATGCGGTACATCAGCAGGCAGAGAACCGTCAGCAG
>DGDY01000060.1 GCA_002385675.1 Anaerolineales bacterium UBA3940
ATGGCCGAAAAAGGCAGAAAATCGGGCAGCGTAAGCACCAGGATCAGGTCGTAGCGGTGGGTGATCTGCCGGCGGGTGAGGAACCACAGCGAGGCCAGCCAGAAGGAAAGGTACTCTGCGATATAGCGCAGAAAGCCCGCACGCTTGCGCGGCACCGCCCACGTGCGGAACACCCGCACGCCGTTCTCGACGCTCATCCGGGGCTCGCCCTTTTGCCGCAGGCAGAACACGTCGACCTCGTAGCCTGCCGCCAGCAGTGCGCGGATCTGGTTCTCCATCCGCTGGTCGCCGGGATAATAGCGGTGCCGGACGACGCACGCGCGCCCCGCTTCGATGCGGCACGCCGCCGCAGGCGGACGGCTGTCGCCCAGCTCACACGTCGGCCCCTGCCCCCGCGCGGGGTCGGATGAGCGCCTCATTACCGGGTCGTGTGTAACCTCACGAATCGACTTCTTTAATCGCCGACGTGCCGCCGGCGCGCTCGGTCGTTGGGCGGTAATCGTAGCGGTACTTGCGATAGCCACGGTCCTCGTCCGCCCGGTTGACCACGATCCCCGCCAGCCGCGCGTTGATGTTCGTCAACTGCTCGCGGGCGTCGATCACGGCGTCCTTCGTGCTCGCCGTGAGCATCAGCACCAGCACGACGCCGTCCACGAGCGGCGCCAGGATCGCCGCGTCGGCCACCGCAAGGAACGGCGGCGAGTCAACCAGGATCATCGAGTACCTGTTGCGCAGGTCCGCCAGCAACGGTTCCATCGGGCCCCGGCTCAGCAACTCCGCCGGGTTGTCGTCGGTCCGCCCGCTCGGCAGGACGAAGAGGTGCGGCACGTCCGTCTCCACAATGGCGTCGTCAACCGGCACCACGCCGGAGAGCACCTCTGCAAGCCCGACCGTGTTCGGTACGTTCAGGATGTGGTGCAGCTTCGGTCGGCGCAGGTCCGCGTCGATGACGAGCACGTCGCGCCCGCTCTGCGCGATGGAGTAGCCGAGGTTGGCAACGACGGTGGACTTGCCCGCCTCTGGCTCGGCGCTCGTCACCAGCACCGTGCGCAGGTCCTCGTTGCGGGCCATCGAGAAGATCTGCGTCCGCAGATGGCGGAACGCCTCGGAGTGGATCGAGTAGCCGTTGACAAGCGCGTTGCGGTCGGAGCGCCCGATGCGCGGGATCTTGCCGATGACTGTGAGGTTCGTTACCTCCTCGGCCTGCTTGCTGGTGTACAGCTTGTCATCGGTGAGTTCGAAGATGAAGGCCAGCGCCATCCCGCCGATCAGTCCCGCGCCCGCGCCGATCAGCACGTTCATGAGCAGGTTCGGGCCGGAGGGCTCGTTCGGCGTCGTCGCGGGCTGGACGATCATAATCACGTTCGACTGGAGCGTCTGTGAGACGCGCGCCTGCGTGTACGTGTCGAGCACGCGGTCGTACACACGCTCCTTCTCGTCGATCTCGCGGCTCAACTGGGCAATCCGCTCGGTCGGCACAGGGACCTGCGCGATGAGGTTGCGATACTCGGCGTCCAGTTGCTGGAGTTCCGCCTCCAGCGCGACAAGCTCTTGCTCAAGAATGGACTCAGCGAGGCGGCCCACCGACTCATACGACGTCTGGTCCTGATCGACCAGCACCTCCGCCAAGGTGTTCGCCACTTCCCGCGCCAGCGTCGGGTCGTGCGCGGTGACGCTCAGCTCCATGAGGTCGGTGTTGTTGATGACGCGCAGTTGGTATTCGGGCAACTCGGAGATCCCCAGCCGCTCCTGCACTGCCGACTTCACCGGCAGACTCTCGGACACCTCGATGTAGCTGTTCGCCAGCCGGCTGGAGTACTGCAGTTGAGTATAATCGACGGAGTCAAAACCGTAGGGCAGCAGGCGCAGCAGGACGGTCGCCGTGTAGGTGGGCCGCATCTGCATGGTGCCGACCGCGACGATAGCGCCTGTTACCAGCGCAGTGATCAGGATGATCCACTTGCGCCTCCACAGCGTCGTCAAATAGGATCTCGAGTTATCCACTAGTCTCCTCCAACCTCAATCAGAACCTGAACGTCCGAATGAGCTGGAACATGTAGATCAATAATAATGAATCCATCCTCAAAACGGTACGGGAACTCGACCCCGTTGACCAGAACGCGACGCGTGGAGGCGCCATCCGTCTCCTGCTTGCGCAGGTGGTAGATCCTCTCCATGCCCGAATTATTCCGGAACTCCAACTGCCCGCAGCACATCATAATGTCAACGCTCTGATCGTCGTTGACCTTCATCTTGTGCATGTGGCTCAAGATATACCCCAGGCTGCGCCATTCTAGCTGGCCCGGAATAGCGTTGACGCGGTCCGCAATGACGTTGAACTCGCCCATCCCCCGCGTAAAGAGCTGGCCCGGCGTCGGCTCTGACCAGAACAGTGCGGGCCGGTCGATGAACAGGTCAAGCGCCGCGCTGCGAATAAACGGGTCCGCGCTCTGGAAGCTGTTGATATACTGCCGCCGCGCCACGAGTGGGAAGCCCTCGTAGTCGAGCACAGCCTGGTGCATGCCGAAGTCCCAGTCCGGCGGCGCAACCTCACCGAGCGGCACGTCCTGCGCGTTGACTGTCCCCAGGTAGTTCAGTTCCTTGAGCACGCGCAGCGTTGGCGCGGGCGAGATGCCGTATGGGAAGATCATCACGCGCGCCGCGGCAATGCCCGTATTGCGCTCGTGCGCCAGCATCCGCTCCAGCCCCTCTCTGATGTCCAGTTCCTGATCCAGCAGAGGGCGCGGGGCGTGCTGATCCGTATCAACTCCGGGGCCTTCCTGATAATAGTAAAACTCGTAACCGTCCTTGTTGTTACCATTCTGGACGAGCGAGAACCGGTCCGGGTTCCCGGTAAAGAGCGAGATGACATCAGGTTGCGACTGCTCGGCGGCGGCAGGGATCAGTGCGATGGTGGTGTGGAAGTCGTGCCGTTCCATCTGGCGCAGGAGTTCGGCGTAGTTGAGGTTCTGGTAGCCCTCGGCGAGCGGCGCCCCATCAAGTGTCAGATTAGCGTAGTTTACATCCTGATGCCACGCCTCGTCCCCCATTGTATACCGCATGGTCATCATGAGCGGCACAATCTTTGAAAAGTGCTCTGCCTCGTAGTACAGGCTACGCAGCGGCAGGTCGCGCAGAGCTACCTCACCCCTGTCTCCGGCGTTCAGGAAGACCGCCCCCTGCCCCAGCCGCTGCATGACGAAGATCGGGTATATCTGGGAGAAGTCATCCACGGACGTAATGAGCTGCGTGACGCGGGCGTCGGGGTTCAGCTCCAGCGACCAGTCGGTCTGCTCCAGCACCCGCGTCAACTCGATACTCTGCCCGGATAGCTCGCGGGTGACCTCCGGGGCTTCCGTCATGACCTTCCAGTTACGCACCGAGTCGTTGCGGTCCGTCACCCCGATGACCGCATCATCGGTGAGCGCCTGCAGTGCCCCCAGGTTTGTCTCCTCATCCACCTCGTAGACAAGCAGCGACGCACCCTGCTGCTCGACCAGCGCGCGCAGGATATTAAGTTCCAGCGCAGAAAGCTCCGCCAGCGTTGAGGCGCTCAATCCGATCAGCTTGAACGGCTCGCCCGCCTCGTCCACGAGCATTTCTTCTGTGATCTCGACCGTGCTGGCGTCCAGCGTCGCGCAGCCCAGCCCGTAGAACTCGGCGACATTGCAGAAGAAGACGTCAAAGTTGGTGGGCTGCGCCGCCACCTGCACGAGCAGCACGTCCGCGATGTCCGGGCCTGCCCACGCTGGAGCGGGGCGCACGCCGGACGCATCAGGCGGGGCCGGTGTCGGCGCAGGCGAAGGCGTTGTCTCCTGGCCGGGCGAGTCTTCCTCGCCCCCCATGCCCGCCCGCGCGATGAGGCTCATCTCCGCATCGCGCGCGGGTGTGAAGCCGCCTGCCGCCAGTAGGCTCACCAGCAGCCCCAGCAGCAGCGCGACAAGGATGGCGACAGCAAACTGACTCTTGGTCATGCGAACGGATCCCGGTTGCCAACCATGTCTGTAGTATACCTGTTCTGCATATTTCTAATAGTCCGGGCTGTGCCAGCCGGTGCGCGCGTATGGCAGTCACCCGCACCAGTGAGCACAGCCCGGACGGCATAAGACGGTTGCCTAGTTGATCTCGGCACGCCTGCTGAAGCTATCGCCCTGACGCGAACCATTCGGCGAACGGGCTTCCTCCACCATGAGCGCCTGCAGCCGCTTCTCACTATTGTAGAGCGATTCGTCAGCGCGCTCCAGCACCCGCACCACCCGCAGCCCGGAATACCCGTCGCTCTGCGGCGGCGTACCCTGCCGGATCGACTCGATGTAGTGCTCGCACTCCAGCCGCAGCGGTTCGACCCAGTCTACGGGGAGAGCGACACTGTCACCGTAGCGATAGTGGCAGCGAATCTCGCCCGGTGCAGCGCCCGCCAGCGGCATCGCCTGCCTGTCGTACAGCCGGACCTTCTCATCGGCGATATCGTCATAGACCAGCATCTTCTCGCTTCCGACGATCACCATCCGGCGCGTCTTCGTCGGGCTGAGCCAGCTCACATGTACGTGCGCCAGTGTGTTGCCGGGGAACTTCATGTGAATATGCGCGATGTCATGGACGTCCTCGAAGATGCTGGCGTTGCCCTCCGCGCTGACGGTCAGCGGCTCCATGCCGAGCAGGTACAGCAGGATCGAGATGTCATGTGGCGCGAGGTCCCATATCACGTTTACGCTATTTTGAAAGATGCCGAGGTTGACACGCGATGAATCAATGTAGTGTATCTTGCCCAGGACACCCGAATCGATGAGTTGCTTGACGCGGCGGACCGCCGGATTGTATTCGAAGGTGTGACCGACCATCAGCGTCAGGCCCCGCCGCTCGGCGAGGTCAACGAGCAGTTCCGCATCACGGACGTTCAGAGCGAGCGGCTTTTCGACCAGCACGTGCAGGCCGTACTCAAGGCAGTCCCGCGCGATCGGGAAGTGAGTGGCGGGCGGTGTCGCTATCGCCACCGCGTCCACGCCGAGCCGGACAAAGTCAGCATAGTCCTTCGTCACAGCGATGTGCGGGTAGGCATCGCGAACCTCCCGCAGGCGACGGTCGTCCCGGTCTGCCACCGCGACAACCTCCACTCCGGGCAGTGCCGCGAAATTGCGCAGCACGTTCGGCCCCCAATAGCCAATACCGATCACTCCTACGCGTACGTCACTCATGAAAGGTCCTTTTCTTCACGATCTGCTTAACTGCTCATACCGGTAAAAGCATCCACTGTCCTATCCCGCGCCCTTACCCGCCAGCATAACAAATGGTGTACATGCCAGAATTAGAAGGTACAGCAATGGCGAGCGATGTTCCAGATACCAGATGTCGAGCCGGGCCATGTCATCAAATGTGGAAGCGCTGCGCTTGGTGACCTGCCACAGCCCGGTTATCCCCGGCATGGCGAGCAGCCGCTTCTGGTGCCAGGGCTCGTACATCTCCACCTCGTAGGGAATGGCCGGGCGCGGCCCGACCAGGCTCATATCGCCCTTGATCACGTTCCACAACTGCGGCAGCTCGTCGAGGCTCGTCCGCCGCAGGAAGCGCCCCACCCGCGTGACGCGGGGGTCGCCGATCAGCTTGTAGCGGTTCGAGCCTTTCGCCTCGCCGTTCTGCAGCGCCGCCATCGCCGCATGATCGTTCGCCATGTACGCCTTCATGAACTGCCGGTGGCGCTCGGAGGTCACGTGTTTGTACATGGTGCGAAACTTGTAGAACTTAAACGCACGCGCCCCGCCGATACACTCGTCGCCGGGTAGACACGGGCAGCCCCCCACACGTGTCTGCACGAAAATGGCGGGGCCAGGGGAGTCCAGTTTGATCAGTAGAGCAATGAGTAGAAAGACCGGGGAAAGGGCAAGTAGCAGAGGAACCGCAACGGCCAGATCAACAGCACGACTGAAGAGATAATACAATGGCTTGCCCAGAGCATGATACCTGTTCGATTCTCTCGCCATCTTCAGACCTGAATCCAATAAGACCATCTCCTGAATAACCGGCGGGGCAGCCGGCACAATGCACGGCAGCACCGCCTGCTGGCAGCCCTGGTTCGCAAGCGTATGTATTATGAAAAGGTACGCTTCCGACAGAGGCGCAACCCGTACCACCCCACCACACACATACCAGCAACCAGTAACAGTATTGTCATTATAGGTGTGAATGCAGGCTAATTGTATCAACATAATCTTAATTTTTTGTGAAGATTTTGTGAAGAGAGGCGGTAGACGGTACAGCGCCCACATAGTAGAAGCGACGTGATCGCCTGCCGTTATGGGCGGGCTGCTCCGCGTAAAGGGAGCGCCCGCCAGATAGACACGAGCTGTTTACGGCGTGAGCACCGGCCAGTGCTCGAGGACTCGCTCGTAGGTGGCGACGTAATCTTCCGCCATGCGGCTAACCGTCCAGCGCTCCTCGAACATCTGCCGGACCAGCGCCCGGTCTAGCTGCAGCGCGTCCTCGACCGCCTGCACGGCCTCCTCAATCGTGTTGACCACGAAGCCTGAGCGCCCGTGATCGACCACCTCGGGCACAGCGCCCTGACGGAAGGCAACCACCGGCGTGCCGCACGCCATCGCCTCGATCATGACCAGCCCGAAAGGCTCGGGCCAGTCGATGGGAAACAGCAGCGCCGCCGCGTTTCCGAGGAAGTCGCTCTTTTCCTCCTCGGAGATCTCGCCGTGAAAGTGGATTCGCGGGTGATCCATGAGCGGCTGGATCTTCGTCTCGAAGTACTCGCGCTCGAACCAGTTGATCTTCGCCGCGATGTGCAGGTCCATATCGAGCCGCTTGGCGATCTCAATCGCACGGTCTACCCGCTTCTCCGGCGAGAGACGGCCCAGGAAGGCAAGATAGCTTCCCGGCTCAGGGTGGAAGGTGTAGGCGTCCAGCGGCAGCCCGTGATAAATCGTGCCCTGCCAGTTGGCATCCGGCAGGGGCCGCCGCTGCGAGTCGGAGATCGACACGACGGGCATGTCGGTGTATTCCTCGAAGAGCGGAACCAGCCCCGGCAGGTCCAGCCGTCCGTGCAGGGTTGTCAGGTTGGGTCGCTGGTGGATGCGAGCCAGCGGGAAGTGCTGGTAGCCGCTGTGGAAGTGGATCAGGTCGAAGTCGTCCGCCATCTGGAAGACCTTCTCCAGCATAACCGTGTAGTACGCGACATCGTCCTCGACACGCTCCGTCATCCGCAGCGCCTTCGGGCAGATCGGAACGAGCGTCGCCGACGTCTCCGAATCGCCGCTTGCAAACAGCGTCACCTCGTGGCCCTGGCGCACGAGTTCTTCCGTCAGGAAGGCCACAATGCGCTCCGTACCTCCGTAGAACCGGGGAGGTACGCTCTCATAAAGCGGTGCAACCTGTGCAATCCTCATCGATTCCACTCCATCCATGCGATGTACCAATGACTTCGGCGCACAACCGCCGCGTTCGCTGCTGACGAGAATGTGCGCCTCTCTATCTTTTATAGTATTGGGTCGTGGCGAAAAATTCCTGTTAACCGCCTAAAATAGGACTAAAATCTGACCAGTCAGGTCATATTGCAACGCAACGCTCTTGTGATAGACTTAAGCAGGAAGCCAATCTGGTGGTACTCTGGTTCTATGATCCAGAACATCGGAGACAGGTAGCAACCGGGCGTGAATACATTCCTGGCGGGCCTTGCCCGGCGCAAATGGAATATTGTCATTACCACGCTGGTCACCGTCATCATCGTCGCTGTCGGCACGACACAGGAGCCGATGTACCAGTCAAGTACGCTGCTGCGCCTGCTGCCCATCGGCGCCAGTAGCGACAACCGCAGCGCCTACCTGACACACCTTGCCGAGAGCTACATCGCCCTGGCAGAAAGCAAACTGACGACCAACCAGGTTGAACAGCATCTGCACCTCACCACCCTCCCCGAGTTCACCATCGAACGCGTCGAAGGCACCTCTGACCTGCTGATACTGACTGTCACCGCGCGCGACCCAGTCCTCGCGATGGAGGTTGCCAATGCCATCGCCATGGTGCTGACCAGCCACCCGAATGAGATGTACCTGCCTGCGGGCAGCCTCGCCAGCGCGGCCATCGAGGAGGAGGTCGCCGCCGTCGAGCAGGAGATCAACGAGCTGGAGGCCCAGTACTGGGCACTGGTATCTTCCATCGATGCGTCGCCGGAGGAGATCGCCGAGATCGACCGCACCATCGAGAAGCGCCAGCGCTATTACGACCAGCTTGTCGATGCCTACGGGGACTCCCGCGTGACCCGCGCCCTCCAGTCCAAACTGATCTCCGTCGTGCAGCCGGCGAGCATCCCGCTGCGGCCCACCACACACGGCATGACGCTGCTTGAGCGCATCGGTGTGGCGCTGGCAGCCGGGCTTGTAGGTGGCGTGACGCTCGCTGTCGTGCTGGACCGCACCGACCCGCGCCTGTTCTCGACGCAGCAGGCAGCCGACGCGGTGAAACTGCCCATCGTTGCGCGTGTGCCGGAGTTCAGAAGTGCATCCGGGGCGGTGGTCACAGACCCGCGCGGGCTTGAGGCCGTGCGGCGG
Source organism: Anaerolineales bacterium UBA3940 (assembly GCA_002385675.1). Lineage (GTDB taxonomy): Bacteria > Chloroflexota > Anaerolineae > Aggregatilineales > UBA3940 > UBA3940. The sequence goes on from DGDY01000060.1 coordinate 8,550, forward strand.
CTGCGCACGCGCCTGCTCTCCCTCCAGCGCAAGAACGGCTCGAAAACCTTCCTCTTCACAAGCGCCGAGCCGGGCGAGGGCAAGTCAACCGTCGTGTCGAGCCTGGCGTACACCCTCGCAGAGAGCAATCTGAACGTGCTGGCGATCGACGCCGACATGCGCCGCCCGACGCTGCACAAGCACTTCAACCTGCCGAACCAGGTGGGCCTGAGCAGCGTCCTCCAGAGGGACGTCCTCGTACTCGACGCCGTGCAGAACACTGGCGTCCCGCACCTGGACGTGCTGCCCAGCGGTCCGATCCCCGACAGCCCGGCGGAGCTGCTGAGCGACCTCGACTTTGTGGAAGCCATGCTCGGCGAGCTGGCCGGGCGCTACGACTTCATCCTGCTCGATACGCCACCCGCCATCGTCGTGACCGACGCCGCCATCCTCGCCCCTCTGGTTGACGAAACCCTGCTCGTAGTGATGCTCTCTCACTCCGACAAAAACGCTCCGGCAGAGGTGCGCGCGCTGCTGCAGCGGATGGGTGTGGAATTAGCGGGGGTTGTCGTCAACCTGGCCGACAGGGACGCCAGCTATCGCAAGTATCTCTACGGGCAGTACTGATGCACGCGCTGACAGGCGAGGAATAAGCGACATCATGTCACAATCCACAGAGAGCGGCTCGACCCCCCTGGCCCGAACCGTCCAGCGGCTTGCCGAGGACAAGTCCTGGCTGTCAACGCGCAATAGCATCCTGGCCGTGCTGGCGGGGCTTGTCATTGGGCTGCTGTCGCTGTACTCTCCCTGGGTCGGCCTGGGCGTGGTGGTGGCCCTGGCCTTTGTTCTGGCGGCGCTGACAAAGCCGGTGATCCTCGGCTACGCGATGATCATCGCCACGGTGATTGCTTCCGGCATGCCGCGTGACCGCATCGTACCGCTCCTCCGGCCCAACGAGGCGGCGATGGTGATCGTCTTTGTGCTGTCGCTGCCGATCATCCTGTTCAGCCCGCGCCACGTGAGCCGCCGGCTGCGCACACTCGACCTCGGGATGGCGCTGTTCCTACTCGGCATGGTGCTACTACCCGCCGCTTTCTACCTGCTGCGCGGCGAGACGCTCCTTCTGCAAGACGTGATGGCGCTGGCCGCCCCGGCGCAGTACGTGCTGCTGTACGTAGTCTTTCAGTACATCCCCACCAGCGAAAAGGACCGGCAGCGGCTCGTGTACCTCATGCTGATCGGCGGCGCTGTCGTCGCCGCCATCGGACTGATGCAGGCGGCTCGCCTGCCATTCATCGAGGGGTTTCTCCAGACATGGTACCCCTCCAGCCATCTCGATCAGGCGCGCGAGTATGGCCGGGTGACCTCCATCGTGCCCGGCTGGAACGTGTTCGGCATCCTGATGATGATCAACCTGCTGATCGTACGCTCGCTGTACATCTCCGGCGTGAAGCTCTCGCGCCCCGGCAGGCTGATCGTATGGATTGCCGCCGGCCTGTGCGGCGCGGGGCTGCTGGCAAGCGGCTCCTTCGCGGGCATCATCGGGCTGGGCATCGGGATATTGATTATCGGGCGCTTCGACCGGCAGAACTTCCAGCGGGTGCTGCTGCTCGGCATCCTGCTGGCGCTGGCGGCCTTCGTGCTGCGCTCGTTTATCGCCGAGCGGATCGAATTCCAGTTCGGGCAGGGCAACAGCCTCATCCCGCAGACGCTCCAGTATCGCTTCGAGCTGTGGGAGAGCACTTTCATCCCTGCCGTGCGGGAGCATGGTATCTGGGGCCTCAG